>JAYVSX010000182.1:0-18564 GCA_043774975.1 Rubrivivax sp. | reverse complement strand
TACCTGGCCTTTTCCAACGAGTCGAGCAACACCACCAGCGTGTTTGACCTGGGCACGGTGCCTGAGCCGGGCAGTCTGGCGCTGGCCGGCCTGGCCCTGGGTGGGCTGGTCTGGAGCCGCCGCCGCTCTGCGGCCTGACCACCCGGCAGCTGACCCGCTAAGGCTCGTGTCGCGAGAGCCGGGCGCCCTGCTCTCAGCCCTTCAGGCGAACAGCCCCAGGTCCTTAAGGCTGTAGTTGCCGATGATCAAACGCAGCGCCGGCGCCGCAACGCTGGCCCCGTAAAGCGTGTTGCCGATGCCGTTGGTGGGCACCGAACCGTTGCTCGACACCCAGGAGCGTGGGCGGCACGCCGCTTCTGCCCAGGCGTCGCGGTCGCTCAATCCAGCTTGATGCCCAAGTCCACCGCCACCTTGATCCACACCGGCACGTCGCGCGCCCAGTCGGCGCGTGTGTCGGCCAGGTTCTTGGGCTTGCTGGGAATGGCAAAGGTCTCGCGCAACTGCGCCGCCCGCGCGGTGTTGGCGCCCTCCACCACCACTTGTGACAGGGCTTTCAAGACGGCCTCGGGTGTGCCAGCAGGGGCCAGCAGGGGCAGGCCGCCTTCCAACTGCACCAGGCGCCCTGCCACGCCCTGTTCCACCAACGTGGGCACATCGGGCAACTTGGGGCTGCGGTAGATGCCAGTCACGCCAATGGCCTTGACACCCCGCGTGGCCACCGTGGCAAACGACTGGTAGCTGCCAATGGCCACTTGCAAGTTGCCCGACGCCAGGTCAATCCACATCGGCGATTCACCACGGTAATTGACGGTGACGATCTTGGTGCCTTCTACGCGGTTGGCCTGGTCGGCCACCATCTGCGGATAGGCACCCGGTGCATAACTGCCCATGTTGGTGTTATTGGCCTTGGCATAGGCGATCAGCTCGCGGTAGTTGTTGATGCCCAGTTTTTCGGGCACACCCACCACCAGGGGGCCGGACGGGAAAAGGGTCACCGGCACGATGTCCTTGTCCAGGTTGTAAGGCAGCTTGGTGTACAGCACACGGTTTTGCCAGACCGTGCCCGACGTGGTCATCAGCAGCGTGTAGCCATCGGCGGGCGACTTGGCCACGGCGTCGATGGCGATGATGCCGCCAGCGCCAGGCTTGTTGTCCACCACTGCGGTGACACCAAATTTGGCCGTCAGGTGTTCGGCGTAGAGCCGGGCATAGGCATCGGTCAGGCCGCCGGGCGCAAAGGCCACGACGATGCGGATGGCTTTGCTCGGCCAGCCGCCAGCGCTGGGCGCAGCGGCCTTGATCTCGGTGGTCTGCGCTTTTGCCGCAGGCAGCGCCGCCGCAGTGGCCGCAGCGCCGGCCCAGGTCAGCAGGTGGCGGCGAGAGAGGATGTCAGGGCAGTTCATGGCGTCTCCTGTTTGAAGTTCTTGTTGCAGTTCATTTCACCAGGCCGCCGGTTGGGCCCGGTTGGGCCCGGCTGGGCCCAACCGCCAACAGCTTTAGCCTCAAGCCGCAGCCGCGTTCAGCAGCGCTTGCACTTTGCCACGCAAAACATCGGGCGTGACGTCTGCGGCTGGCAGCGGCGCGCCGGCGCTCAAGCCCACCGGGCTGAACAGCCCGCGGCGAAACGGCTTGGCCATCGCGCTGCCCTTCTCGACGCGCGAAAAATAAGAGCCCCACAGGTTGCTCAGCGCCAGCGGCACCACGGGCACCGGGTGGGTCTGCAAGACCTTCATCAGGCCGCCCTTGAACTCGCCCAGCTGGCCGTCCTGGGTGAGCCCGCCTTCGGGAAAGATGCACAGCAAGTCGCCTTCAGCCAGCACCTTGCGGGCCTCGGCAAAAGCCCGCTCGTAGGCCACCGGGTCTTCTTTTTGCGGAGCGATGGGGATGGCCTTGCCCAGCTTGAACAGGGTGCCCAGCACCGGCGTGGCAAAGATGCGGTGGTCCATGATGAAACGAATGGGCCGCGGGCTGGCCGCCATCAGCAACACCGCGTCGACAAAACTGACGTGGTTGCAGACCAGGATGGCTGCGCCGGTGGTGGGTATGTGTTCGTCGCCGCGCACCTTGAAACGGTAGACCACGTGCGTCAGCAGCCAGGCCAGGAAACGCAGCAGGTACTCGGGCACCACCAGGAAGATGTAGAACGCCACCACCGCGTTGAGCAGGCCGACGATCAGAAAGACCTGCGGGATGGTGAAGCCGGCCGACAGCAAGGCGCCCACGCCAATGGAACTGACGATCATGAACAGCGCGTTCAAGATGTTGTTGGCCGCGATGATGCGAGCGCGGTGCGTGGGCTGGCAGCGGATTTGAATCAACGCGTACATGGGCACGCTGTAGATGCCGGCAAACAAGGACAGCAGCGCCAGATCGGCCAGCACCCGCCAGTGCGCCGCCTGGGCCATGAACTGACCCAGCGTCAGCGAGGTGGCCGGTGGCAGGCCGCGCGAAGCAAAGTAGAGGTCGATCGAAAACACGCTCATGCCGATCGCGCCCATCGGCACCAGGCCAATCTCGACATGGCGGCGGCTGAGCAGTTCACACAGCAAGGCGCCCACCCCAATGCCAATGGAAAACACCACCAGCAGCAAGGAGGCCACCTGCTCGTTGCCATGCAGCACGTCACGCGCGAAGCTGGGAAACTGGCTGAGAAAGACCGCGCCAAAGAACCACATCCAGCTGATGCCCAGCAAGGAACGGTAGACCACGATGTTGCTGTGGGCCAGTTTCAGGTTGCGCCAGGTTTCGGTGAAGGGGTTCCAGTTGATGGTCAGGCCGGGGTCGGTGGCGGGCGATGAGGGCACCGCCTGCGCCAGCGCGCGGCCCAAGATGGCCAGGCCCAGACAGGCCACGGCCACGTAGGTGGGGCCGACTTGCGGCACCGCGATCAACAGACCACCGGCCACGTTGCCCAGCAAGATGGCCACAAAGGTGCCCATCTCGACCATGCCGTTGCCGCCCGTCAGTTCACGTTCGCTCAGGTGCTGCGGCAGGTAGGCAAACTTCACCGGTCCAAAGAGTGTGCTGTGCAGGCCCATCAAGAACACGCAGGCCAGCAGCACCGGCACATGCTGCTGCATGAAGCCCCAACCGGCCAGCACCATGATGGCGATTTCCAGGCTCTTGACGAAACGGATCAAGCGCTCTTTGGGGTACTTGTCGGCCAGCTGGCCGCTGGTGGCGCTGAACAGCAGGAAGGGCAGGATGAACAGCGCGCCAATCACCAAACCGGCCATCTGCGCGGGCAACCACTGCACCTGCAGTTGGTAGGTGACCATCACCGTGAAGGCAAACTTGAACACGTTGTCGTTGCCGGCGCCCAAGAACTGCACCCAGAAAAACGGCGCAAAGCGCCGCTGCCCGAGCAGCGCAAACTGGTTGGGATGCTGGGCGTGGTGGCCGCCGGTGGGGGCCAGTGATGCGTCGGGTGTGGCGGTCGTCATGGGCTTCCTTGTTGAAGCGGGGCGGGACTGAGCGTCGGGCGTCCGAGATCAAGCATCACGGGTTTGCAGACAAATGATCAGCGTCAGACATGAGCGTCAAACATCAGGCGGACTGAACTGTAGTGCGCAATGACTGCGCCTTGAAAAAAAGCGGCTGGCAGCCGCACCGGACCTGACCGCAGTAGACGCCAGAGCAGCAAGCCAATCAACAAGGGCTTGTGCCCCCTCGCGCGATTTGGCAAATGGACTTCGCCTGCAGCCAGGGTGGTGCCTGGGTATATCAGCGAACGATCTGCACGGGCGTGGACAGCCCCGCACGCGGCAACCACGCAAACACCGAATCCACCGTGACCGTTTCGATGCGGTCGCTGAAGCGCTTGTCGCTGGGGTGGTCGTCAAAGGCGATGTTGGCCGCCGTCATGCGGCCGCCCAGGCGCGTCAGCGTGCCGATGCGCAAGGTGGTGGGCTCATAGCCTTTGAAGCGCAGCCAGGCCTGGGCGCGTTCACGGGTGGTGGCGCTGTCTTCCTGTGACAGGGCCAGGGTCTCGATGGCCCACTGGTTGCTCTGCTGGTACTGCTGTGCCCACGGGTAAGCCACCATGTTGTAGGCCGGCGTGTGCAAGGTGCTGGCGCGACGGTTGTCGGTCAGCAGTTGGCGCAGCTTGGCCTGGATGTCCACGCTAGGCACGACAAAAGCGGCTTGGTGGTCGAACAGGTCGTCCATGAAAAACTCGCCCAGCCCCTGTCGGTACAGGTCAGCGCGGGCGCTGCCACATTGGTTGAGCTTGTGCACCACGCGCCAGGTGGCCGGCAGCTGCACGCCGTCGCGCCAAACCGGGTCTTCGCGGTAGGCCAGACCCAGATGGCTCCAGCGCAGCTGGTATTTGCTCAGGTCCTGGCCAGCGCGGGCCAGCACCACCAGTTGGGCGCCCGTGGCGTCCAGCGCCTTGGCGGTGCGCTCAGCCAGTTCCAAGGAACGCTGCACGCTGGCTGCATCGGGCAGTTTGGCTTCGCAGTTGCGGCCCGCATGGGCTGGCAGGGGCGACAGTGCCAGCGCCGCCAAGGCCGTCAGCGTCACCGCTGCCAGTAGCGCGCGCAAAGCGATTGACTGTGGCGCGCGCAAAGCGCTTGAAGCGCGCAAAGCCAGGGTCGAGTGCAAGGCGTTCACCATGTCACCCGTTCGTTGTACATCAAGGCCTTGCCCACTTCATTGGGGATGAAGGCGAGGGCCTTGCCAGCGGCCGACAAGACCCAGCCGGCGGTGAAGGCCGTGGCCACCACTGCGGTGCCGGCAATGACCGACAGACCGCCCACCAACTGCCCGCTCAAGGTCAGGCTGACACGGGCGCCATCGGACGCACGTTCCAGCACCCACACCGTGCCTTCGGAAGCGGTGTGCACCGCCACCACCGTGAACGCAGCGCCGGCCGACAGCAGGCCCACAGGCGCGGCCACCGAAATGGCCACCGGCAGCAGTGACAGCGCGCTGGCCTCGGACAGGCCGTTGTGGGAGCGCGCAGCGCTGCCCCAGGTCAAGCAGGCGGACACGGTGGTCAGGACGATCAGTTTGTTCATGGCAAGGCTCCGGTGTGGGTGGTGTTTACGGGGTTTCATGGCGGTGGCCACGGGCTTCGGCCATGGCCGCTTCGTGGGCGTCACGCAGCGTCTTGGCCAGCGTGAAAACGGTGCTGATCAAGAACAGCCAGCTGACGCCCAGGAAGGCCTTGTAGGTGGGGTTGATCTCCATGCGCCACAGGCCCCAGGCCGTGAGCGCCATGGCCAGGCCAAAGCCCGACCAGACCACCGCGCCCCACATCGGCGTGTCGACGCGGCGGGCCTCGTTGTCACGCACATGCTTGGCCAACGCAAAGGCGGTCGACAGCGTGAACAGGTAGCCCATGAACATGAAGGCGCGGTCCAGGTCCTGACCCGGCAGCCAGGCCAGCCCGGTGCCACCCAAGGTGACAGCGGTGCCGAAGCTGATCCAGACCTGGAGCATCCAGGCCTTGGTGTCGTGGCGGATGGTTTGCATGGCGGTGGTGGTGGTTGGGTTGAACACGGTGCAATCTTCATCGGTTTGGCTTCGGGTATCCATCACCCCAGCTGGTGTGGCGGTTGAATGCCTATCTGGTATCGTTTGGCGGTACTCCTGGAGAGCACATGAGCAGCACCCTGGACCTTGTCACCACCCTCAAAGCCGAACTGCGCCGGGCCGGCATCACCTACGCCCAGCTGGCGCTGGAATTGGGCCTGGCCGAGAGCAGCATCAAGCGCGTCTTTGCCAAAGGCGACATGCCGCTGTCGCGCATCGACGAAGTGCTGGCGGTGCTGAAGATGGACTTTGCCGAGCTGGCCCGCCTGGTGGCCCAGGCCAGCCCGGCCCAGCACGAGATGACGCTGGAGCAAGAGCGCGCCGTGGTGCGCGATCCCAAGCTGCTGCTGACCGCCATCTGCGCGCTGAGCCAATGGACGCTGGAGCAGATCGTCGACACCTACGCCATCAGCAAGCCCCAGGCGGTGGGTTGTTTGCTGGCGCTGGACAAGCTGGGTTTCCTGGAACTGCGCGCCAACAACCGCTACCGCTTGAAGATCGACAAGACCTTTCGTTGGCGGCCCGACGGCCCGGTGATGCAGTACTTTCGCCAACACGCCGTGGCCGACTACTTCAGCGGCGACTTTGGCGATGAAGGCGAACTGCTGACCCTGGTGCACGGCCAGATCAGCCCGGCACAAGCTTCGCTGTTCAACGAACGCCTGCGTCGGCTGGCGCAAGACTTTGCGCAACAGCACCTGGCAGACCAGAAGCTGCACCAGACCGACCGTCGCGCCTACACCATGGTCTTTGGCATGCGGTCCTGGCTGTTTGGTGGCTTTCGGCAGCTGTTGCGCGAGCCGGTCTGATGGACACAGGACGTTGGACGTTGGATGCCGGCCGCCGGCGCTTCAAACGCGCGGCGCCAAGGCCTCTGTCAAGACCGCGCAGCACAGCGCCACGGCCGTGCGGGCTTCGTCCAGCACGCGGCCCATCGGCACAAAGCCGTGAATCTGGCGCTCGAAGCAAACGTACTGCACACGGTTGCCGGCGGCCGACAAGGTGTCAGCGTACTGGCGCCCCTCGTCCACCAACGGGTCGTAGCCCGCGGTAAGTACCAACGCCGGTGGCAGGTGCTGGTGGCTGCTGGCCAACAGCGGTGAAGCGCGCCAGTCGCCGTACTGCGACGGGTCGGCCATGTAGTGGCCCCGAAAGTAGGCCACCGTGTCGGCGGTCAGCACATAACCCTGGCCGTTGCGGCGGTGGGAATCGGCCTGGCCACGCATGTCGGTGGCGGGGTAGATCAAGAGTTGGAAGGCCAGGGCCGCGTGCTGGGCTGCGTCTGCGGCGTCACGCAGGCTCAGCGCCACCACCGCCGCCAGGTTCCCCCCGGCGCTGTCACCGCCCACAGCCACCCGGCGTGCGTCCAGGCCCAACGCGGTGGCCGTGTCCCGGGCCTGCAACCAGCGGGTGGCCACCACGCAGTCGTCTACGGCGGCCGGAAAACGGTGTTCAGGCCCCATGCGGTAGTCCACTGACACCACGGCCACCCCGGCGCCAAGGCACAGTTGGCGGCACAGCACATCGTGGGTGTCCAGGTCGCCCATGGTCCAGCCGCCACCGTGAAAGTAGATCAGCAGGGGCAGCGGGTCAGCCCCTGACCCTTCTGGCTTGTACAGGCGCAGCGGCACACCACCTGGCGTGGCCAGGTTTTGCACGCTGCCCACCGGCGGCGGCTTGGGCTGGGAGTAGAAGCGGCGCTCCAGGTACATGCGGCGGGCTTCGGCCGGGCTCAGCGTGTGCGTGGGCGGCACCTGGCGGTCGGCCATCAACTGGATCAGGGCGGCGGCTTGAGGGTCGAGCATGAATGGGCCTTGTTTGGGTTGTTGCGCGCGGTGCGCAGTATGGCAAGCTTGTGGCATGTCCACCGTACAACGCAGCCACGGGATGACGCCCGCCACCAGCCCTGCCGGGCCCTGCCCTTGCGGCAGTGCAGCCGCTTATGCCGCGTGCTGTGGCCGCTGGCATGCAGGCCCTTTGGCGCTGCAGGCGCCCACCGCCGAAGCGCTGATGCGCAGCCGCTACTGCGCCTACGTGCTGAAACTGGAGCCTTATCTGCTGCAGTCCTGGCACCCCAGAACACGCCCTGCGCAACCGCTGCAGTTCGAGGAAGGGTTGAAGTGGCTGGGGCTGGAGATCAAGCACCACATGGTGACCGGCGCGGGCAGCGCCGAAGTGGAGTTCGTGGCCCGCAGCAAGATCGGCGGCCGCGCCCACCGCCTGCATGAGCGCAGCCGCTTTGAAAACGAAGGCGGGCGCTGGACCTATGTGGACGGCGACCTGCGATGAGCCCCATGGAATTCATGACCTCACAACAGATGGTCGCAGGCCCTGCAGGCCCTGGACAATGCAAACCGCCATGTCGCCTGTCGCCCCGCAATCCCACTGCGTGATCGACATCGAAGCCTCTGGCTTCGGGCGCAACAGCTACCCCATCGAAGTGGGCTACGTGCTGCCCAGCGGGCTGGCCCGCTGCATGCTGATCAAACCCGCCGGTGACTGGACCCACTGGGACGAGGCGGCGGCCCAGGTTCACGGCATCAGCCGCGCCACCTTGATGGCCCACGGCAAGACGCCCGTTGAAGTGGCCCAGACCCTGAACGCTGATTTGCTCGGCCTGGTGGCCTACTGCGATGGCTGGGCCCATGACTACGCCTGGCTGGCCGCCCTGTACGAAGAAGCGGGTTCCAGCCCCAGCTTCAAGCTGGAGTCGGTCAACCGCCTGTTGGGCGACACGCAGTTGTCAGCGCTGGACGAGGCCCGCCAGGGTGCCCTGCAAGAATTGGGGCTCAACCGCCACCGGGCCAGCAACGACGCCCGGGCCCTGCAACTGGCTTTGTCGCGGGTGCGCAGCACGCCACGCCCTGAACCTGGAAAAACATGATCCCTCGCACACTGTTCACCAGCGACCACGAGTCTTTTCGCGACAGCTTCCGCCGCTTTGCCGAGCGCGAGATCGCCCCCTTTCATGCGCAGTGGGAAGAACAAGGCTTTGTCGATCGCGAGGTTTGGCGCAAAGCTGGCGCCAATGGCTTTCTGTGCATGACCATGCCCGAGGCCTATGGCGGGTCAGCCGCCGACAAGCTGTACTCGGTGGTGCAGATGGAAGAGCTGGCGCGCGGCGGCTACAGCGGCATCGGCTACGGCCTGCACAACGAGATCGTCGCGCCGTATCTGTTGCACTACGGCAGCCCGGACCAAAAGCGCAAATACCTGCCAGCCATGGCCCGCGGCGAAATGATTGGCGCCATCGCCATGAGCGAGCCGGCCGCAGGCTCCGACCTGCAAGGCGTGAAGACCACCGCCATCCAGCAAGGCGACCACTATGTGCTGAACGGCTCCAAGACCTTCATCACCAACGGTTGGCACGCCGACCTGGTGATCGTGGTGGCCAAGACCAACCCCGAGGCCGGCGCCAAGGGCACCAGCCTGCTGCTGGTGGAGCGTGGCATGCCGGGTTTCGAAACCGGCCAGCGCCTGAAGAAGATGGGCCTGAAAGCGCAAGACACGTCCGAGCTGTTTTTCAACGACGTGAAAGTGCCGCTGGGCAACCTGCTGGGCGCTGAGAACCGCGGTTTCATCAGCCTGATGGAGCAATTGCCCTGGGAGCGTTTGCAAATCGCCATAGGCGCCGCGGCCAAATCACAAGCGGCCATCGACTGGACCCTGGCCTACGTCAAGGACCGCAAGGTTTTTGGCCAGACCGTGGCCCACTTTCAGAACACGCGTTTCAAGCTGGCCGAACTGCAAACCCAGGTCCAGATTGCCCAGGTCTTTGTCGACAAGTGCTTGGAGCTGTTGCTGCAAGACCAGCTCGACACCGCCACCGCGTCGATGGCCAAGTACTGGGTCAGCGACCTGGAAAACCAGGTCATGGACGAATGCGTGCAGCTGTTTGGCGGCTATGGCTACATGCTGGACTACCCCATCGCACGCGCCTTTGTGGACGCCCGGGTGCAGCGCATTTACGGCGGCACCAACGAGATCATGAAAGAAGTCATCGCGCGCGCCATGGGCCTGAGCGGGCGTTGATGGGTGCAATGCACGGTTTTAACGCTCGGGTTGGGCACGTGCCGCACGCTTCACCTTCGCCGAAAAATATGGCCAGTCACGATCAACGCCATCGAGCAGCTCAAGTGAGGCGCACGCGGCCATGGGCGGCGTTGTTGCTGACGCTGGCTTGCAGCGCTGCCGGTGCGGCCCCCATGGGCTTCAAAGACAGCTTCATGACCATGCTCGATGTCAGCGCCGACGCTCGCGAGGTTTCGGTCAATTACGCCGTGACAGCGCGCGACGCGGTTGGCGTGGCGGGTCTGCGGGTGCGCTCATTCGACCAGCGGCTGACCCGCGACGCCGCGCTCTTGACCTACACCCGCCTGCTGCAGCGCTGGAACCTGCCCGACGCCCAGGCCAACATCTGGTTCCTGGGTGCACTGGGCTCGGTCAAAGGCCAGGAATTCAGCAGCGCCAGCACCTTGCTGGCACCGGCGCTGCAGATCGACTTTGAGACCACGCGGCTCTACGGCTCTGTTTCCGGGCGCCTGTTTCGGGCCAAGGACATCAACCACGACACGGCCACGCTGCGCACTGGGTTTTCGTTCTATGAGGCAGACTACGACGAGGTGCAGCCCTGGCTGATTGTTGAGGTTCGCCGTGCACGCGGGCTCACCGACAAATACGAGGTCACGCCCATGCTGCGCCTGATCCACAAACGATATTTCTTGGAGCTGGGGGTCAGCGATTCATCGCAGGCCCGGGCCAGCCTGATGGTCACCTATTGATTTGGAGCTCTTCATGAACCGCTTGTCACTGCTCTCCGTCGCCGCTATGTGCTTTTTGTTGCCCGCGGCTGCGGCTGCACAGGCTGCCAACAGCATGTTGGTCACCGTCAATGGCATGGTCTGCGCCTTTTGTGCGCAAGGCATTGAAAAGCGCCTGGGCAAGCTGGACGCTACCAAGGCCGTTTTCGTGGACCTCAAGCGCCGGACGGTGGTGGTTGAAGCCCGCGACGGCCAGCAGCTCGACGCCAAGGCCATCACGGCCGAAATCATCGATTCGGGCTACGACGTGGTCAAGCTGGAACCGGTCCAGAAGTCCGTCGAAGCGTTCAAGGCCGAGCTGAAGGCCCGCAAGTGAGCGAAGACGGGCTGGTCGAAGCACGCAGCGGTTTTTGGGTCTCGGTGGCCAGCCTGTTTGCCAGTTCCAGCACCTTGATTTGTTGCGCGTTGCCGGCCTTGTTGGTGGGCTTGGGGGCGGGTGCCGCTTTGTCTTCGCTGGTGTCGACTTTCCCGCAGATCGTCTGGCTCAGCGACCACAAACAGTCGCTGTTCATCGTCGCCACGGTTCTCACTTTGGGCAGCGGTGTACTGCAGTGGCACAACCGCTCGGCACCGTGCCCTACCGACCCGGCTTTGCGTCAGGCCTACCTGAGCACCCGCAGGACTTCGTGGCGCTTTTACGGGGCCAGCGTAGCGGTGCTGTTGGTGGGCGCCTGGTTTGCGTTTGTGCAGCCGCTGCTCGGGCCATGAGCCTTGAGCCAGCGCGCTGGATCTGTTGCGCTCACTAGCCCATGAACCCGGGCCTCATCTACGCGCTCTGCGCCTTCACCATCTGGGGATTGTTTCCGCTGTACTTCAGGCTCATCCCCATGGTGGCGCCTTTGGAACTGGTGATGCAACGCACCGTGTGGTCACTGCTGTTCCTGGGCCTGCTTCTAACCGGGTTGAAGCGCTGGGCCTGGCTCCGCCAGGTTTGGGCGCAACCGCGCAAGCTGCCACTCTTCGCCTTCAGCGCCGTCTTGCTGGCAGCCAACTGGATGGTCTATGTCTACGCCATCCAGACGCACCAGGTCGCCGAGGCCAGCCTGGGTTACTTCATCAACCCCTTGGTCAGTGTGCTGCTGGGCGTTCTGGTGTTGCGCGAGCGTCTGGGCCTGGTCAAGTGGGTGGCCGTGGCACTGGCCGCCGCGGGCGTGGTTTGGTTGACCTGGAAGCTGGGTCGGCTGCCATGGATTGCGCTGGTGCTGGCCTGCAGTTTTGGGGTCTACGGCTTGGTGCGCAAGACGTCGACCTTGGGCGCGTTGGAGGGCCTGGCGCTGGAGACCCTGCTGCTGGCCCCTGTGGCGATAGCGGCCCTGGTGTGGTGGACGATGTCGCACAACGGCGCCTGGGCCCAGGCCGACCTGACACCCGCGGCCTGGCTGATCCTGTCGGGCCCGCTCAGCGTATTCCCCTTGCTGTTCTTTGCTGCAGCGGCGCGGCGCTTGCCATTGGCTACCGTGGGTTTGGTGCAGTACCTGTCGCCCAGCATCCAGCTGTTGCTGGCAGTCTGGGTGTTTCACGAGCCCTTCAGCACCGATCGCCTGATCGGCTTTGCCTTGATCTGGTCGGCGTTGGCGCTGGTCAGCGCCGACGCCATCCGTCAGAGCTTCAAGGCCGCTGCAGCTCCAGCGCTAGCATCCGGGCCATGAACATGAACATCAGCACCTTGCCCACACCCACGGCCCTGGTCGACGAGCGGCGCATGCAGCACAACATCCAGCGCATGCAGTCGCAGGTCACGTCCCTGGGCGCCCGGCTGCGACCGCACGTCAAAACCGCCAAGTGCCTGGCGGTGGCGCAACAGCAGTTGGCAGCAGGCGCACAGGGCATCACCGTGTCGACGCTGAAAGAGGCTGAGGTGTTCTTCGACGCCGGCATCACCGACATCCTGTATGCGGTGTGCATCGTCGCGCCCAAGCTGGCGCAGGCCCGCGCGCTGCGCGAGCGCGGCTGCAAACTCACGGTGGTGGTGGACTCGGTCGCTGCGGCACAGGCACTGGTTGACAGCGGCCACCGTTTCGACGTGATGATCGAGATTGACACCGACGGGCAGCGTGCCGGTGTGCTGCCTGACTCCGAGTTGCTGTTGCAAGTGGGCCGCGCACTGCATCAAGGCGGCGCCGTGCTGAAAGGCGTGATGACCCACGCCGGCGCGTCCTACGACTGCCGCAACCCCGCCGCACTGAAAGCCATGGCTGAACAGGAACGCAGCCGCTGTGTGCGCGCCGCCGAGCGCCTGCGCGCCGCTGGCCTGCCGTGCGCGGAAGTCAGCGTGGGCAGCACGCCCACCGCGCTGTCAGCACAAACCTTGACCGGCGTGACCGAAGTCCGCGCTGGCGTCTACGTCTTCCAGGACCTGGTGATACAAGGCGTGGGCGTATGCCAAGTCGATGAAATCGCCTTGTCGGTGCTGTGCACCGTGATCGGCCACCAGTTGGACAAAGGCTGGGTGCTGGTGGACGCTGGCTGGATGGCGATGAGCCGCGACCGCGGCACGCAGGCCCAGGACGTGGACTTTGGCTATGGCGCCGTCTGCAATGAAGCAGGCGCCGTGGTGGAAGGCTTGCTGATGAGCGGCGCCAACCAGGAGCACGGCATTCTGTCGTGGCGCGATGGCCGCGCCAGTGTCAACTTGGCCCAGCAGTTTCCGGTCGGCATGCGCCTGCGGGTGCTGCCCAACCACGCCTGCGCCACCGCAGCGCAGTTTCCTCATTACGACGTGCTGGGGTGCGATGGTCAGTTGACTCGCTGGGACCGTTTTTACGGCTGGTGAGGTCAGCGACCCGCTGTCGCCCAGGCGGTGATGTCTACGTCCGTCGGCATGCGCGTGCTCAGCCGCCCAGGAACACCAGGGTCATCGCCAGCAACGTGCAGGTCCCCGCAAATGCGGGGAAGCTGTCAGGTCAGTCGATCACTTCTGGCCAAACCGTGTGAAACCACCGCCCCGCTGGTTGGTCCACCCGCTCGTAGGTGTGCGCGCCAAAAAAATCGCGCTGCGCCTGCAGCAGGTTGGCTGGCAAGCGTTCGCAGCGGTAGCTGTCGTAGTAGGCCAGCGACGCGCTCATGGCGGGCACCGGGATGCCATGGCTGACGGCCAGGGCCACCACCTCGCGCCAGGCCTGCTGGCTGCGGCTGAGCACGCCTTGAAAAAACGGCGCCAACATCAAGTTGCCCAGTGCCGGGTCGTTGCGATAGGCCTGCGTGATGTGGCTCAAGAAACGCGCCCGGATGATGCAACCGCCGCGCCAGATGCTGGCGATGCCGCCCAGGTCGAGTGCCCAGTTCTTGCGCTCGCTCATGGTGCGCATCAGGTCCAGGCCCTGGGCATAACTGATGACCTTTGATGCATAGAGCGCGTCGTGTACCTTGATCACCAGCTCGCGCTGGCCGATCGACAGTTTGCCGCTGGGCCCGTGCAACACCTTGGCAGCCGCCACGCGGGCGGTTTTCATCGACGACAAGACCCGCGCTTCCACCGCCGCGTTGATGGTGCTGACCACCACCGCGTTGTCGGCCGCGTTCATCAGCGTCCACTGGCCAGTGCCTTTTTGACCCGCCTTGTCCAGGATCAGGTCGACCACCGGCTGCGCGGTTTGCGGGTCGCGCTGGCGCAGCGCCTTGGCGGTGATCTGGATCAGGTAGCTCTGCAGGTCGCCCTGGTTCCATTCGTCAAAGACGTCGGCCATCTCGTCGGTGCCCATGCCTGCCGCCTTGAACAGCGCATAAGCCTCGCAGATGAGCTGCATGTCGCCGTATTCGATGCCGTTGTGCACCATCTTCACGTAGTGCCCAGCGCCACCCGGGCCGATGTGCATGACACAGGGCTGGCCGTCGACTTGGGCCGCAATGCTTTCGAAGATGGGCTTCATCACCGCCCAAGTCGACGCCGGCCCGCCCGGCATGATGGACGGCCCCTTGCGCGCGCCTTCTTCACCGCCCGACACACCGGCGCCAATGAAGCGCAGGCCCAGCGGCGTCAGCCAGGCGTCGCGGCGTTCGGTGTCCGAGTACAGGCTGTTGCCGCCGTCGATGACGATGTCGTCCTGGTCCAGCAAAGGCAACAGCTGTTCGATGACCGCGTCCACCGCCGCGCCGGCCTTGACCATCAACATGACCTTGCGCGGCCGCTCCAGGCTGGCCACGAATTCGGCCAAGCTGAGTGTGCCCAAGAGCTTCTTGCCCGGGTGCGCAGCCACGAAGGCCTGTGTCACTTCGGGGCTGCGGTTGAAGACACTGACGCCGAAGCCGTGGCTCTCGACATTGAGGACCAGGTTCTGGCCCATCACGGCCAGGCCAATCAGGCCAAAGGGGTTGTTCATGAAGTCTCCGGTTGATGTACTTGAAAGGCCGCGCTGCCGCCACGCCCCGTGGTGCTCAAGGCACGGCGTGCCCCATGCTGGCTTGCCAAACGCGGTACCAATCTTCGGCGCTCAGTTTCACGTCCAAGGCCGCCACGGCCTCTTGCAAGGCCTGGATTCGACCGGAGCCCGTGATGGGCCAGGGCTGGGACGGATGGCGCAGGATCCATGCAAAAGCCATGGTCGCCACCGACACGCCCTGGGCCTGGCCCAGTTCAGACAACACCGCATGCACGCGCCGTACCTGTTCGTCGGCCCCGCCAAACAAGCGACCGCGGCCCAGTGGTGACCAGATCATCGGGCGCAGCCCCAAGTCCACGCACTGGGTCAAGGTGCCGTCGGACAAAGCCTTCATTTGCAGCGGCGAAAACTCGATCTGGTTTGTGACCAGCGCAAATCGCCGGTGCAGCATCGCCAGTTGGTCTGGTGCGTGGTTGGACACACCGAAGTTCAGCACCTTGCCCGCGGCCTGTAAACGGCCAAAGGTGTCGGCCAATTCCTGCGGTGCCATCAGCAGGTCGGGGCGGTGGATCAGCAGCAGGTCGATGCGGTCGGTGCGCAGGGCCTGCAAGGAGCGGTCCACGCTGGCCAGCACGTGGGCGGCCGAACTGTCATAGGAATTGATGCGGTGTGTTGGCCGCGCTGGGTGGGCCAACTTGATGCCGCACTTGGTGACGATCTGAATGCGCTGACGGATGCCTGGGCGGCCGGCCAGCGCGTTGCCAAAGCGCTCCTCCACGGCGTAGCCGCCGTAGATGTCGGCGTGGTCAAAGCTGCTGATGCCCAGGTCCAGCGCCTGCTCAATCCAGCGCTGCAAGCCGGCGTTGTCCAGACCCCATTCCGTCAGGCGCCAAAGGCCGGCGACGATGGGCGACAAGTGCAGTGGATGGGATTCAGCGGCGTTCATGGCGCGGTAGAGGGGGCACGGTAGAGGGTGCACGTAGAGGGCGAACGCCTCACGATAACGCCTGTGCCAACCCACCGCGTTGCTGACCACCGCTTGGGCGGCGCCAGCTGCAGTGGCGGCCGCCTGCCCCGCCTTTCAGCGCAAGTCGCCCGCCAGACTGGCCAAGGTTTCGGCGCCAACCGCCAGGTGCACGGGGTAGTGGGTGTGGTCGCAACCCATCTTCACAGCCGCGCCAGCCAGAATGGCTTCGCGCTGCGACGGGCTGAATTCAAACCGCACGAAATGCACCGCCGATGTTTTTTCGGCGTTTTCGCGGTCCAGGTCTTCGTCGGCGATGGCGTAGACACGGGCGTGGCCTTCCACCTCGACAAACATGCGGTCTTCCACGCCAATCAGGCGCGCCAGTTCGCGTTTGCGTTCATGGGGATCGGGGTACTCGATCAGCATCGTGGCTTTCCAGTTGCTGCCGTCTGGCACCAGGGCCGCGTAGGCTTCTATCTCGCTCAGGATGCCTTCTTCTTCGAAGATTTTTTCGATGAACAGCATTTCCTGGATCTGACGGCGAATGGTCTGCTCGTCTTCAAACTGCAGCGTCATGTGTTCGCCCAGGTGAACGTTGCGCAAGCGGCGGTGCACGATGGCCTGTTGCTTGCTGCTCTTGCGAACCTTGGCATAGGCCTCCAGGCTCATCAGGCTGCTGGGGGTGATGGGTGTGCGATGGGTGTGGGTGCTCATGGTGCTTACTCCAGCCCGTAGGCCAACCGAACCAATGAAAGGGGGTGCTGCAACGCCTTGGCAGGGGCGCCGGCCTGCGCCATGCCCTGGGCGATGTGGTGGCCCGCCAGCGCGCAGTCGCTGCTGATGAAATCAGGTTCGTCCTTGGCCATGGCCTTGAACACCGGCTTGCCGATCTTCATGGCCACCGCGTGATAAGGTGTTTTCACGCCATAGGTGCCGGCGTGCCCGCTGCAGCGCTCCACGGTGTTGAGCTTGACCTCCACCGTCTGGCCAATCAGCTTGAACATCTCTTCGGTTTTCTTGCCGATGTTCTGCACCCGGCCGTGGCAGGGGATGTGGTAGCTGACCCTGCCCAGTGCGGCCTTGAAATCGGTCTTCAGCAAGCCGTCCTTGTGGCGTGCGATGAAGTACTCGAACGGGTCGAACATGGCCTTCTTCACCAACTGGGTGTCGGCGTCGTGCGGGAACATCAACGGCAGCTCTTGCTTGAACATCAAGGTGCAGCTGGGAATGGCGCTGACGATGGCGTAACCGGCCTTGGCATAGCGTGCCAGCACCGGCATGTTGGCTTTCCAGCTTTGTTCCACCGACTCCAGGTCACCCAGCTCCAGCTTGGGCATGCCGCAGCACTGTTCCTTGTCGACGATTTCGTAGGGAATCTGGTTGTGGTCCAGCAACTTGATCAGGTCGGCACCGATGCCGGGCTCGTTGTAGTTGACGTAGCAGGTGGCGAAGATGGCCACCTTGCCCGGCGTGCGCTGGCCGTTGACGGCCGGGAACGCGGTGTTGCTCATGGCCCGGCCCCAGCGAAAACGCTGGTCGGCCAGCGTGGGCATCCAGGCTTCGCGGTGCACGCCCAACTGGCCGTCCATGGCCTTGCGCATGGTCTTTGTCTTGTTCACTGCGTTGACCACGTCCACCACGATGGGGATGCCGGCAAACTGGCCATGCACGTCGGTGCTGGCCAAGAATTTTTCTTTCGCCGACACATGGCCGTTTTGGTGCTTGATGGCCTTGGCCCGCAGCATCAGGTGCGGGAAGTCCAGCTGCCAGGGGTGCGGCGGCGTGTACGGGCACTTGGTCATGTAGCACAGGTCGCACAGGTAACACTGGTCAACCACGCTCCAGTAGGCCTCTTTCTTGATGCCGTGCACCTCGCCGTCGGCGGTGGCGTCGACCAGGTCAAACAGCGTCGGGAAACTCTGGCACAGGCTGACACATCGACGGCAGCCGTGGCAGATGTCAAACACCCGCTCCATCTCGGCCAGGGCCTTGCCTTCATCGTAGAAGTCGGGGTTCTTCCAGTCGATGGGGTGCCGGGTCGGGGCTTCGAGGTTGCCTTCGCGCATGGTGCGGTGCTCGTGTTGGGTGTTGCGGTGTAACGCTGACAAAGGCAGCTTGTGATGGCCCTGCCAGCGACGTTTGGCAATCGCCTTTGAAAAGAACAAGGGGCACGAAGCCCCCTGTTCAGACTGCCATCGGCAGGCTCAGTCGACCAGTGCGTCGAGGGCCTTCTGGTAGCGGTTGGCGTGTGAACGCTCGGCCTTGGCCAGCGTCTCGAACCAGTCGGCGATTTCGTCAAAACCTTCCTCGCGAGCCTGCTTGGCCATGCCCGGGTACATGTCGGTGTACTCGTGCGTTTCACCAGCCACCGCAGCGGCCAGGTTCAAGCGGCTGCTGCCGATGGGCAGGCCGGTGGCCGGGTCGCCCACGGCTTCCAGGAATTCCAGATGGCCGTGTGCATGGCCCGTTTCACCTTCGGCGGTGGAACGGAACAGCATCGCCACGTCGTTTTGGCCTTCCACGTCGGCCTTGTTTGCAAAATACAGATAACGGCGGTTGGCCTGCGATTCGCCTGCGAAGGCGTCTTTCAGGTTTTGTTCGGTCTTCGAACCTTTCAAGCCCATGGGGTGCTCCTGTTCAACGTTGAGTCGTGCGCCCCGTGCATGGCATGCCAAGGCGCGACCAGCTACGACGTTAGCAGGCCCTTGAGGGGCAGGGCCAATACAAAGCTTCAATGCCGTTCATAGCCGCAAAACCCCGTGCAGACACAGGTCGCGACGGACCAGCACAACCCTTGTAGGGCCGGGCACCCGCCGCCGTGCTGGGAGCCTGTCGGACTTGGGGCGTCGAAGCGAAATTTGGCCCCAGCGAGGACAGTTTTTGCCGGGCTTGCAGGCCCATAGCCATAGCTATGGGACAAAAG
>JAYVSX010000181.1:0-3607 GCA_043774975.1 Rubrivivax sp. | reverse complement strand
GATTGACACCGTGGCCTCGCCGCGCGCCACCGCCTTGATCGGCCCGGTACCTGAGCGGGTGTACTGGCTGATGTTCTTGTGCAGCGCGCGCATGTAGTCGAAGGCCTTGTCCTCGCCCATCAGCTGCACCAGCGTGGCCACCATTGTGTAGGCGGTGCCGCTGCTGGCCGGGTTGGCGACTTGAATCTCGCCCTTCAGCGCTGGGTCAAGCAGGTCGGCCCAGGTCTGTGGCACTTTCAGCTTTTTCTTGGCGATGAGTTCGGTGTTGTAGCCAAAGCCCAGCGGGCCGCTGTAGATGCCCACCGTCTTGTAGCCACTTTGCTGGGCCTGCTGCTGGGCCCAGGCGTGCAGCTGGGGCAGGGCCGGGCTCTTGTATTCGAGCGACAGGCCTTGCTCGCCAGCCTGCAGGTGCGGGTCGCCGGTGCCGCCAAACCAGATGTCGGTCTTGGGGTTGGCCTTTTCGGCGATCAGCTGCGCCAGCGCTTCGCCTGAACCCTTGAGCGACATGTTGACCTTGACGCCGGTGCTGCGTGTGTAGACGGTCTGGATCAGGTTGCACCACTCGGCTTGCACCGAGCAGATGATGTTGAGCTGGCCTGCTTCCTGGGCCAGGGCAGGTGCGGCGAAGGTGGTGAGCAAGCTCAGTGGCAGGCTCAGTGACAAGCTCATTGACAAGCTCAGTGGCAAGGACAGCGCGAGGGCGGCGCTGGGTTTTGGGAAGATGCGGCGCATGGAGTCTCCTGAAGGGTTGCAACGCCAGTCCCTTCATGTGGAACTTAGCAGGGACGGCGTTGATGATGCTGCTGCATTCATCGTAGCCCTGCCACTGGCGCCTGCAGCGCACCCGCTGGCCCGTGGAAACCCGGGCTCCGCTTTATGCTCAAGACCATGTTGAAAGATCTTTCGGTCTCGGCCGTGGTTGCCGGTGGGGTGGCGGTCCTTGTGGGTTTCACGAGTTCCGTGGTGATTGTTTTTCAGGCTGCTGCAGCGCTGGGTGCCACACCGGCGCAAACGGCTTCGTGGATCTGGGCGCTGGGCTTGGGCATGGGGTTGACCAGCTTGGGGCTGAGCCTGTGGTACCGGCAGCCGGTGATCACGGCCTGGTCCACGTCGGGTGCTGCGCTGCTGGCGACGGCCGGTGTGGGCGTGCCGATGGACCAGGCGGTGGGCGCTTTCATCGTCTGTGCCGTGTTGATCGTGCTGGCGGGGGCCACCGGCTGGTTTGCACGCGTGATGGACCGCATCCCGCAGGCCCTGGCCGCGGCTTTGCTGGCCGGCGTGCTGGCGCGCTTTGCATTCGATGCCTTTGCGTCGATGCAAAGTGCCACCACGCTGGTGGCGGTGATGTTTGGGGTCTACCTGCTGGGCAAACGCCTGTGGCCGCGTTATGCGGTGCCGTCGGTGCTGATGGCCGGCGTGGCGGTGGCGGCCTTCAAGGGCCAGCTGCAATGGGGTGCGGTGCCCTGGCAACTGGCCACACCGGTGTTCACGATGCCCAGCTTCAGTTGGGCCGCCACCATCGGCATCGCCTTGCCGCTGTTTGTGGTGACGATGGCGTCACAAAACCTGCCCGGCGTGGCCGCGCAGCGCAGCGCGGGGTTCGATGTGCCGGTGTCGCCGGTCATCACCACCACCGGTTTGGCTTCGCTGCTGTTGGCGCCGTTTGGTGGTTATGCCCTGAACCTGGCGGCCATCACCGCGACCATCTGCATGGGGCGTGAAGCCCATGAAGACCCGTCCAGGCGTTGGGTGGCCAGCGCGGCGGCCGGCGTGTTCTACATCGTCACCGGCTTGCTGGCAGGCGCGGTGGTGGCCCTGATCGCCGCGTTTCCCAAGGAACTGGTGCTGGCGGTGGCCGGCTTGGCGCTGCTGGGCACCATCGGCTCCGGCCTGGCCACGGCCATGAAGGACGAAGCGCAGCGTGAGCCGGCGCTGATCACCTTTGTTGTGTCCGTTAGCGGGTTGACGCTGTGGGGCGTGGGCGCGGCCTTCTGGGGTGTGGTGGCCGGGGCCTTGGCGCTGGCAGTGCAGCGCTGGCGTCGCGCACCCAGCGCGCCTGCTCAGGTTTAGGCGAAGGCCAAGGCCTTGGGGTGCACACGAACCTGGCTTTGACCGGCCTGTACCGAGACCACCGCGCCGTCGGGCAGCATCTGCCAGCCGGGCTCGTCTTCGCACAGCGGTTCGCTGGCGACGATGGTGCCGGTGGCGCAGCGGCGCAGGTACAGCGTGGGTGCCTTGTTGTCGCTGCTGATGCGAAAGGCGTGCAGCTGCTCGCCGTCGGCCAGCACGGCGGCAAAGCGCAAAGGGGTGTCGATGCCACGTTCGCGCATCAACGCCATGGTTTCATCGAGCACCGAGGTCATGGCCTCGTCGACCGGCCTTCCCGCATGGATGCGGGCCAGCGCCAGCAAGAACAGCAGTTCGGAGTCGGTGGCACCACGGCGCTCGGCGTACAGGTCGTCGGGCAGCTGGCTTTCCAGCGTGCGGCGAAGTTGCCCGTAGCCACCGATCTGGCCGTTGTGCATGAACAGGTAGCGCCCGTGCCGGAAAGGGTGGCAGTTTTGCCGCGCAATGCCGCCCGCCGTGGCCGCACGCACATGGGCGAAGAACAAGCGCGAAGACAAGGTTTGCGACAGCGCCAGCAGGTTGTCATCGCTCCAGGCCGGCATCACTTCGCGGTAGACACCGGGTTCGGCGCGGTCGCCATACCAGCCAATGCCAAAGCCATCACCATTGGTCACCACCTTGGCCTCTTCGGCGCGCAGCGACTGCCGCATCAGGCTGTGGCGGGGTTTGGCGATCAGCTCTTCCAGGAAGAGCGGTTCACCCAAGTAGGCGGCGAGTCTGCACATGACGGGATGGTGTCGGGTTGTGGGCTCCCTCGATATCGGCTGATGGCCGTCAGACCTTGAGGCGGCTTGGCAACACGGGGCCACGGACGCCCCGTCAGGCGGGTCATTTCCCCAGGCGGCTGTCCGGTGACCTTGGAACTTGACGTTCGGCGCCGGCGGGGCGCGTGCGGCCTACACAGGCAGGCGGCACTCTGGGCGATTGAGGCGCAGCGCGCGACTTGGGACTGCTCGAGATCACTGCTTCGGGAGCCCCAGCGCGCGCTGGATGGCGTCTCGATCCAATGAAGTCCGGTGAACCGGTAAGCGCGGGACGCTACTTGGTTGCGATCACCGCGATTTCGATCTTCACGTCACGCGGCAGCCGCGCAACTTCGACTGTCGCGCGCGCCGGTGGCGCAGTCTTGAAGTACTCGCCATAGATGGCATTCATCTTGGCAAATTCGTTGAGGTCCTTCAGGTACACGTTGGACATCACGACGTTGCTGTAGCTCAACCCCTGCGCCTTGAGCACTTCGCCGATGTAGTCCAGCACCAGCCTGGTCTGCTCTTCGATGGTGGCGCCCTGGACCGCGTTGCCGGCAGCGTTGAGCGGGATCACACCCGACAGGTAGTAGGTATTGCCGGACTGCACCATCTGCGAGTACGGGCCGATCGCCGGGTAAACCTTGTTCGTGGTGTGGATGGTCTTGCCCGCGGGTGGCGTGGCGCAGCCGGCAAGCACGGCCGTGGCCAGGACACTGGCAGCAAGGGTCAGG
>JAYVSX010000180.1:0-4369 GCA_043774975.1 Rubrivivax sp. | reverse complement strand
GTTCACGACACACCAGGAGCACACCATGATCACCTTGCGCAAATCCGCCGATCGGGGCTATGCCGACCACGGCTGGCTCAAGAGCTTCCACAGTTTCAGCTTTGCCGACTACCACGACCCGGCCCACATGGGCGTGGGCAACCTGCGGGTCATCAACGAAGACCGCATTGCGCCCGGCACGGGCTTTGGCACCCACGGTCACCGCGACATGGAAATCGTCAGCTATGTGCTGGACGGCGCCTTGGCGCACAAGGACAGCATGGGCAACGGCAGCGCAGGCGGGGCCCACGCGGGTGTCATCCGCCCCGGCGACGTGCAGCGCATGTCGGCCGGCACGGGCGTGATGCACAGCGAGTTCAACGACGCCAGTGACCAGCCCACGCACTTCCTGCAGATCTGGATTCAGCCGGCCCAGCGCGGCATCGCGCCGGGCTACGAACAAAAGCATTTCGACGCGCAGCGCAAGCGCGGTCGACTGGTGTTGGTGGGTTCGCCCACCGGCGCCGAAGGTTCGGTGACGCTGCACGCCAACGCGTCAATTCGGGCGGGTCTGTTTGACGGCAGCGAACGCGCCGAAATCACGCTGAAGCCGGACCGGCTGACCTACGTTCACCTGGTGCGCGGCATGCTGCACGTCAACGGCCAACAGTTGCACGCAGGAGACGCGCTGACTCTCAGCCAAGAACAAGCGCTGGTCCTGGACCAAGGCCAGGACAGCGAAGTGCTGGTGTTTGACCTGCAAGCCTGACCGGTCTGGCGATCTGCCGCCCAGCGCGCCCTTGGCCTCAGGATGAAACCGGGGGTTTCGCTGCTGGAGCAGGCGGCAGGGCGGCAGGCGGGTTGGGGTCCTCGCGGATCAACATCCAGGCCGCCATCAAGCCGAAGCCCACGTTGAGCAGCGCCCCCAGCGTGACCACCAGCATGGCCACGGTGTTCAGTGGCAGGGCGCGCAGTGCCCAGCTGCACACCGATGACAGCACGTTGAACATCACCATCTGCCAAAACAGCAGCTTGCGCGGCTGCCACAAGCGCGAAAACTTCATGCGCTGGCCACCCGCTGCCGGGCCAAGGCTGCGCCCTGTGCCAAGGCCTTGAGTTTGCCTTCGGCCACCTCGCGGCTCATGGGCGCCAGGCCGCAGTTGGTGCAGGCGATGAGTCGCTGAGCCGGCACAAACTGCAGCGCCCGCCCAATCGTGTCGGCCACCTCTTCAGGGGTTTCGATCACGTCGCTGGCCACGTCAATGACGCCCACCATCACGTCTTTGCCTTTGAGCAGGGCCATCAGGTCGGGCGGTACCTGCGAGTGGATGCACTCCAGGCTGACCTGCCCGATGCTGCTGGCGGCCAGCGCCGGAAAGACCTTTTCGTACTGGCGCCATTCCTGCCCCAGGGTCTTCTTCCACTGGTTGTTGGCCTCGATGCCATAGCCATAACAAATGTGCACGGCGGTGGTGCAGCTCAAGCCTTTGGCGGCGCGCTCCAGCGCCAACACGCCCCAGCTGACCGCGTCATCCATGTAGACGTTGAAGGCCGGTTCGTCAAACTGCACGATGTCCACGCCATCGGCCTGCAGCGCCAGCGCTTCCTGGTTCAGCAGCTCGGCAAAAGCAAAGGCCAGTTTTTTGCGGTCGCCGTAGAAGCGGTCGGCCACGGTGTCAACGATGGTCAGCGGCCCGGGCAAGGTGAACTTGATCTTGCGTTGTGTGTGGGCACGCAGGAAGCGGGCTTCGGTGGCATGCACGCGGCCCTTCAGCCGCAGCGGCGCCACCACCTGGGGCACCATGGCCTTGTAGCGGTCATTGCGGATGCCCATCTCCACCTTGTGCTCAAAGTCGATGCCCTCGACCTGCTCCAAAAAACCATGCACAAAGTGCTGGCGGCTTTGTTCGCCGTCGCCAATCACGCTCAGGCCGGCGTCTTCCTGGGTCTTGATCCACAGCAGCGTGGCGTCCAGCTTGGCGCGCGCCAGCTCAGGCCCTTCGCACTTCCACTGGGGCCACAGCTTCTGGGTTTGTGCCAACCAGCTGGGCTTGGGCAGGCTGCCCGCAATGGCGGTGTCAAACATGGTGCATCCTAGGTCAGGGTTGAACAGGCCCACAGGCTAACCCAGCGCCGATGGCCTTGACTGCCGATCGGCGCGACGGGCCCTGAGCTCGGCCTGTCTTTGGCCCGGCCAAGGCCAGCCTGAACTTGATGGGGCTGCCTGGGGCGTGACTTAGCGCCTGCGCGCGGGTTCGGCGGCGCGGGATACTCAGCGTTATGTTTGAAGCCCACGCTCGCTGTTGATGCACGCCCACGTTTCGCCCGTGACGCCATCCCCTGCCATCGACTCGGCCACCCTGCTGCAAGCCGTGGCCGTGCCGTTGCTCCTGGTGGACCCGAGCGGGCTCATCTTGTGGGCCAATCCCGCAGCCCAGCAGGCTTTTGCGGCGGCCCCGGGCAGCCGGTTTGTCAGCTTGTGGGCCGACCCATCAGCCGCCCAGTCCTTTTTCCAGTCTGCCGGTCAAGGTGGCGTGCTCTACACCGCCCATGGTGGACAGATTGGCTTTGAGGTTCACAGTCAATCGGTGGGCGCGCAAGGTCAGCTGCTGACCTTCCAGAGCCTGGCGGCGCTGCATGCGGCCCAGCGGCAGGTGGAGCGCCGGGATGCATGGTTGAACCTGGCCCGCGACAGCGGGCGTCTGGGCGTCTGGGAGCGCAACGTTCAAACCTTGGAGGGCCACTGGGACCGCGAAGTCATGCGCATGTGGGGCCTGGACCCCGATGCCCCGACGCCCGACTTTGCCTCGGCCACCCAGAACATCCTGGAGGCCGACCGCGAAGGCCTGCAAGCCTACTTCCGCAATTCCATCCGCCAGCCTGGCCGGTATTCCTATCGTTATCGGGTGCGCTCAGCCAGCGGCGTGGTCAGCCGCGTGCATTCGCTGTGGGCGGTGCGGAACGGTGTGGATGGCGAACTCGAGCCCGTGCTCGGGCTGATGGTGGACGACAGCGAGCCCTTCGCCCTGGCTCACTCCAGCAGCGAAATCGAATCACAGCTGGCCATGGCCGTTGATCTGGGTGGCATTTCGGTCTGGCGCCATGACCTGGGCACAGGGCGCATGCACTGCAGCCGCCACGGCTGGCAAACCCTGGGCCTGGAACCCAAGCCCGAAGGCTTAAGCCTCGAGGAGGTCCGCAACCTCATTCACCCTGAAGATCTGGATCGGGTGCTGGCATCAGCTCAAACCGCCCTGCAGACCCGTCAACCAGTCGACGTGGAAGCCCGGTACCGCCATGCCGACGGCGGCTGGCGGACACAGCTGCTGCGCCGCATCGTGCTGCGCGACGAGCAGGGTCAACCCACGGCATTCCTGGGCGTAGCGCTGGACGTCACACAACGCCAGGTTGAAAGGCGCCGAGCCGACGAACTGGCTCGCCGTTTCGAGATTGCAGCGCGGGCGGCCGGCATCGGTCACTGGTTGATTGAGCCAGGCCAGCAAGCCGCGACCTGGAACGATCAAATGCGGGTGATCTTCGGTTTGCCGCCCGACGTTGAGGTACCCAAGCTTGGCGCCTGGATGACCCATTTTGTCCATCCCGAGGACCGCGCGCTGCTCAAGCAGACCACCAACAGCTGGCTGCAGAGCCGCGACCCCGGCATCGAACTCAGCTTCCGCATCGTGCGCGGCGACGGTGAAGTCCGCGAGGTCTTGACGCACTCGCAGGTAGAGCCTGGCGCCAACGGCCCGGTGGTGTTTGGGGTGGTCATCGACCTCACAGAGCGGCGGCTTGCCGAACTGGCGCTGAAGAGCGCAGAAGAACGCGTCACGTTGGCCGCCCGAGGCGCGGGCATCGGCACCTGGGAACAAGACCTGCAGAGCGGCGATCTTCACTGGGACCCGCAGATGTGGGCGCTTCGAGGCCTGAAAGCCGATGGCAGAGCCATGAGCTTTGAAGCCATGTTGAACTGTGTGCACCCCGACGACCGTGAGCGCGCGGCCCAGCGCATTCAACCGGCTGGCGCAGTTGGGGTCACGCAGGTGCATGAATTTCGGGTGATCTGGCCCGACGGTCGCGTGCTCTGGCTGGCGTCACGATCCATCGAAACACAAGCAGCCAGCGGCCGGCGGCGGCGCATCGGCGTCAACTGGGACATCACCGACAGCCGCACGGCCGAGACCGTCCGCCATGAACGTGAAATGGCACTGCGTGAGAGTGCGTCCAAGTCGCAGTTTCTGGCCCGCATGAGCCATGAACTGCGCACGCCGCTGAATGCCGTTCTGGGGTTTGTTGGCGGCTGTAATTTCACGCGCAAATCTGGCTGTGATAACGCGCGTTTGATTCGGGCACCAGGCAGGACTGGTTGTGGCGCGGTCGGTAGGTGAGT
>JAYVSX010000179.1:0-7970 GCA_043774975.1 Rubrivivax sp. | reverse complement strand
GCCGGCCAGGCGTAGCCCTGGGCCCTGGTGAGTGCGGACGCCGTCAAGCGGTTAACACGTTGAGGGTCTTGCAAAAGCGAGATCACAGCCCGGGCCAAGGCATCCGAGTCCCCAACGGGTACCAGCACACCGTGGACGTCGTCCTCCAGAAGGTCCGGAATGCCGCCTGCGTTGGTGCTCACCATCGGGACACCACTTGCAAAAGCTTCCAGCAGGGAATTGGGCATGTTGTCTACCGTGCTGGCATTGAGCGCCATGTCTGAAGCAGCATACAAGCGTGGCATGTCTGCGTTGTCAACACGGCCTGAAAAGCTCACCGCCTGGGACAAGCCCAAGCTTTGGCAAAGCAGCTGCAAGCGCTTGAGCTCGGGGCCGGTGCCAGCCACTGTCAGCAAAGCATTCGGAAAGCTCTGGCGAACTTGGCCAAAGGCTCGGATAACCACGTCAATGCCATAAATGGGTTCGAGATTTCGCGCCACCAGCAGCCGGGGTGCGGCGCCAAAATCTCGCGCTGGCCTTGGCTGGAACCGAGAGAGATCAATGACGTTTGGGATGACGACGGTCGTCAAACCAAACCGGTCAAAAACTCGGGCCAAAAATCCGGATGGTGTGACCCTCAGGGTGGCGCGCGCCAGATCCCGGTGCACCCAACGCGGGGCGCTGGACAGAAACTCTTCAGCCAAGCCACCCCGGTAGTTGACGATGACCGGTGTGCCTCGCCACCGGGCCAAGTGCAGCACGGGCGCCGCAAAAAGATGCCATGCCATCCCCGAGTTGGCCAGCAGGTGGATGACTTGTGCTCGCCCGGCTGCCCGCCACACTTCAATCAAGTAGGGAATCAGTCGAAAAGCAGCGCGAACAACGGGCAGGTGCTGGGCCCAAGGCGGCCGATAGGGTTTGTTGGTTTGGACCAGTTCCACGGTCATGCCTTCAGCACGCAGCAAACGAAGCAACTGCTCGCATTGGTTGGCCATGCCGCCCGCTGGTGGAGGCATGGGCCCCACCAGACACAGCCTGGGCAAGGCGGCAGCAGCGACTTTTGGAGCCATGTGGTCGCCGGGAATCTGCCTGTGACCTGGGACTACCAGCACAAGCCAACCACTGGCGCGCTTAGACGCACACCGCTGGGCAACTTGACCAAGTCCACCACCACCTGATCAGCCCGCACCCGGCGCGCCAACGCTTCAATCACCGCCGGGCTGTTGCTGCCCAAAACAATGACCTCGGCCTGGTCCACCACCGTGTTCAGCTCAGGCACCAACATCTCGCCAATGTGCGGCAGGTGCTGTTCGATGAAGCTCTTGTTGGCGCCCAGCAGGCGCGCCAGGTGAACCTCGGGGTCGTAGATACAGAGCTGATAACCCTTGCCGATGAGCAGCTCGGCCAGCGTGACCAGCGGGCTTTCACGCAGGTCGTCGGTGCCGGTCTTGAAGCTCAGGCCCACAAAGCCCACCTTGCGTTTGCCGGTGGCCACCACCTTGTCGTAAGCCAGGTCCAGGTGGGCCTTGTTGCTGGCCAAGATGGCGCTGAGCATGGGCAGTTCCACGTCGTGCTGTTTGGCCAGGTAAGACGTGGCGCGCAGGTCTTTGGGCAGGCAGCTGCCACCGAAGGCAAAGCCGGGCTTGAGGTAGGCCTTGCTGATGTTGAGCTGGGTGTCCTGGCAGACCAGGTCCATGACTTCAAAGGCGTCCACGCCCAGCGCGCCACACAAGCGTGCGGTTTCGTTGGCAAAGGTGATCTTCAGCGCGTGAAAGTTGTTGCAGCTGTACTTCATCATCTCGGCCGCGCGCACCGTGGTCTGCAAGAACTTGCAGGGCAGGTGGCCAAACAGTTCTTTCAGCTTGTCTGCCGCCTGCGCGTGGTTGGCGCCGATGATGGTGAAGGGCGGCTTGTCGTAGTCGCGGATGGAGCTGCCTTCACGCAGGAACTCGGGCTGGAAGCACAGGTGGAAGTCGACGCCGTCTTTTTTGCCGGACTCGCGCTCGACGATGGGGCGCAGCACGTCTTCCACCGTGCCCGGCACCACGGTGCTGCGAAAGACCACCACGTGGGGCTCGGTCTTTTGCTTCAAGGCCTGGCCCAGCTGGGCGGCCAGGCGCAGGATGGCGCCTTGGTCTTGGCTGCCGTTGGCGGCTGAAGGTGTGCCCACGCAGACCAGGCTGATTTCGCTGCCCGTCACGGCAGCAAAGGTGTCGGTGGTGACGGTGACACGGCCGCTGGCGGCCACGCTTTGCATCAGGTCGACCATGCCTTCTTCCACCACCGGCGTCTTGCCGGTCTTGATGAGTTCGAGCTTGGTCTTGTCGATGTCGACGCCAATCACTTCGTGGCCGTCGCGTGCCAGGCAGGCCAGGGACACGGCGCCCACGTAGCCAAGGCCAAAAATGCTGATCTTCATGCTGCTGTCCGATGTGTGCTGGGCTGACCTGGCGCGCGTTTGCGCAGGCAGCCCTGAATGATGCCGTCCAGACGCTGCATGGATTTGGGCCAGGCGTGGTGACTGAGCATTCGCTCACGCCCTGCCACCGCCAACCTGTCACGTTCAGTCGGGTTTTGCGTCACGCGCAGCACGGCGGCGGCCAGGTCGGCCGGGCTGTCGGCCACCAACAGGTGGGCTGGGGCTTCGGCGTCCACACCGCCGGCGGCCACGCTGCTGGTGACCACCGGCACGCCCATGGCCATGGCTTCCAGGATCTTGTTCTGGGTACCGCGCGCAATGGCCAGCGGCGCCACCATCAGCGCCGAGCCGCGAATAAAAGGCCGCACGTCAGGCACCGACCCGGTGACGGTGACGCCGGGCAGCTGGCCCAGCGCCTTCATGGCCGGCGACGGGTCGGCGCCCACGATCAGCAGCTTCATCTGCGGGCGCTGCTGGCGCAACAGCGGCCACACCTGGTCACAAAAGCGCTGCATGCACTCTTGGTTGGGGTAGTAGTCCATGCGGCCAATGAAGCTGATGGTGTCAGCGTCATAAGCGCCGTCGGTGGGGCTGAAAAACTGGGCGTCCACGCCGTTGGGAAACCAGTCGGTGGCCGCACCGGTGCCGTAGTCGTTGAGCGTCTGCCATTCGGCGCGGGTGGTGGCGGTGCACAGGTCAAAACGCCTGGCCAGGCGCTTTTCGGCCCACAGCATCTTGGTGCCTTCCAGCGTGTAGCCCAGGCTCAGCGGGAACGGTTTGTAGTGGGCGTATTCCAGCCACTTTTGCGAGTCCATATCGCCAAAGTCCAGGATCTTGGGTACGTCGGTCACATGCTGCACGTACTGCGCCACCGAAGAGCAGTGCACAAAGATCAGGTCCCAGCGCTGCGAGGCCAGCAATTGATTGACCTTGGCGGCCAATTCGCTGCTGTAGAAGTAGCCCATCGAAGAAGGCGTGGTCAGCGGCAGCCGCACGATCATGCGCGCAAACTGCAAAGGCTCTTTGACATGGCCCATGTGAAAAGCGGTGCAGTGCGGGGCGATGCCGGCACCCTCTTCTGCTTCGGCGGCTGAGCGCGCCAGCGAACACACCGTCACCTGGTGCCCCGACGCCTGCAGGTGCCGGATCATGTTGAAGGGCCGAATCTTGCCGCCGCGCTTGGGCGGGTAAGGGAAACGGTGGCACAGGTAAAGAATCTTCATGCGTGGGCGGGTGTGGTCTGGCGGGCGCAACGCTTCAAGCGGCCACGGCTTGCCGCTGGCCAGCCAGTTGGTGCAGTTCGTCGGCCACATCATTGGCAGAGCGGCGGTCCAGGTAGATGCGCGACCACACCTCCAGGTTCAGCAGCGCCAACAAAGCGTCGGTACCGTCAGCGCGGCTGGCTTCGTGGTCGGCCACCAGGCGGCTGACCACGCTGGCGTTGAACAGGCCACGCTGGCGAACCACTTCAGGCGACAGCAATTCGCGCAGCACGGGCGCCAGTTCATTCTTGAGCCAGGCGCCCATGGGGGTGCCAAAGCCGCGCTTCTTGCGGTGCAGGATGTCGTGCGGCAACACGCCCACCAGCGACTCTTTCATCAGGTGCTTGAGCACACCGCCGCGCACCTTGGCTTGGGCGGGGATGGCTGCGGCCATTTCCACCAGTTCGTGGTCCAGCAGCGGCACGCGGCATTCCAGTGACACGGCCATGCTCATTTTGTCGGTGAGCATCAGCAGGTCGTCGGGCAGTTGGGTTTCTGCGTCTACGGCAAAAAGGCGGTTCAGCTCATCGTCGGACTTGGCCATGGCAAAAGCCTGGGCCAAGGCGTCGGCCCCAGCCGGTGCTTCGGCCAGCAGCAAACTGGCCACCGTGTCGCGGGCCACCACCTGTACGTAGCTGCGGTAGCGCTCGTCGGGCTGCATCTCGGCACTGGCAATGAAGCCCTTGGCCAAGCGGGCCATATTGAGCCACTTGTTGTGGCGGTCGGCCGGCAGATGTTGGGCGGCCATGGACGCAGCCCTGCGGGCCCACCCTGGCAGCGCGCTGTAGCGGCGTGCGTAGTGACCGCCCAAGTAGCGGCGGTAGCCACCAAAGAGCTCGTCGCCGCCCACACCGCTCAAGATGACCTTGACGTCCTTGCGCGCAAATTCGCTGACCAGGTAGGTGGTGATGAAGGCCGAATCGGCCAGCGGTTCGTCCATGTGCCACACCAGCTTGGGCAGCAGGCCCACCACGTCGGGCTTGACCACAATTTCGTGGTGCTCGGTGCCAAACAGCTGGGCCACCTGGCGGGCAAAGGGCAACTCGTTGTACAGCTGCTCGGCCGCGCCACCTTCAAAGCCAATGGCATAGGTGCGGATGGGTTGGGTGGAGTGCCGCGCCATGGCTGCCACCACGGCGCTGGAGTCCACACCACCCGACAAGAAGGCGCCGATGGGCACGTCGCTGACCATCTGCATGTGCACTGAGCGGTCGATGCCGGCGCGCACACGTTCAATCCACTGGGCGTCGGTCTGGCTGTGGTCGGTGTGGGCGGGCAGCTGCCAGTAGCGCCACTCTTTGACCTGACCGCCCTGCACCGACAGCAGCGTGGCCGGTGGCAGCTTGCGTATGCCTTTGAAGATGCTGTGCGGCGCCGGCACGTAGCCCAGGTGCAGGTAGTCGGGCAGCACGCTGCGGTTGAGCTCGGTGGCCATGCCGGGCAGTTGCAGCAGCGCTTTGGCTTCAGTTGCAAAGGCCAGGCGCTGGCTGTCTTGCGCCACGTACAAGGGCTTGACGCCGATGCGGTCGCGGCCGATCAACAGGCGCTGTTGGCGTGCGTCCCACAGCGCAAAGTCGAACATGCCGTTCAGGCGCAGGATGAAGCTGTCGCCCTCTTGCGCATAACCGTGCAGCAGCACTTCGCTGTCCGACCCGGTCTTGAAAACGTGTCCTTCAGCTTGCAGTTCGCTGCGCAGTTCGCGGTAGTTGTAGATCTCGCCATTGCACACCAGCCAGATCGTGCCGGCCTGGTTGCTCAAGGGCTGATGGCCACCGGCCAGGTCGATGATGGACAGGCGGCGCATGGCGATGCCCACCGCGCCGTCGATGTGCATGCCTTCGTCGTCAGGCCCGCGGTGGGTGGTGACGTCGCCCATGGCCGACAACAGCCGCGGTTGAACGGGGCTGCCGTTCAGGTGAATGAGTCCGTGAATGCCGCACATGGCGTCAAGCTCCCAAGGCTGGCACGCTGCGGCCACGCTGGGCCAGGGCCCGGCGGTAGACCTCGGCGTAGCGGGCCACGCTGTGGGTCCAGGTGCGTTCTTGTTCGACAAAACGGCGAGCCTGGGCGCGGATTTGTGGCCAGTGCTCACGCTGGGCCAACGCCGTCTCAATGCCTTGCTGCAGGGCCACCGCGTCGCCCGCCGGACATAGGTAGCCAGTTTCGCCATGGCGCACCAGTTCACGGTGTCCGCCCACGTTGCTGGCCACGAACACCCGGCCTTGGGCCATGGCTTCCAAGGGCTTGAGCGGCGTGACCAACTCGGTCAGGCGGATGGGCAGACGCGGATAGGCCAGCACGTCAATCAATTCGTAATAACGCTGCACCTGGTCGTGTGGCACGCGGCCAGTGAAGATCACCGTGTCTTGCAAGCCGTTGTTGGCGACCTGGTCTTTTAATGCCGCTTCTTGTGGGCCGCCGCCCACCAGCAAGAGGCGCAGCTTGGGGTGACGCGGGCGCATCAGGCGCACGGCTTCCACCAACAGGTGCAGGCCTTCGTAGCCATAAAAACTGCCCGCAAAACCAACCACCGTAGCGCCTTGCAAGCCCAGGCGCAGCTGCAGCGCTGGATCGGCCGGCACACCAAACTGGAAACTGGAAACGTCAACCGCGTTGGGTATGACGGTGATCTTTTCAGCCGCCACGCCGCGTGCAGCAATGTCGCCACGCAGACCTTCGCAAATGGTGGTGACCTGGTCGGCGCGCTTGAGCGCAAAGCTCTCCAGCGCGCGGCTGAAGCGGTAACGGGCACTGCCCTCGGACGTGGTGCCATGGTCCACGGCAGCGTCTTCCCACGAGGCGCGCATTTCGTACACCACCGGCAAGCGCTTGGTGAGCCGGACCCACAGCGCAGGCAAGGCGTTGAGCACGGGCGAGTGGGCGTGGATCAGGTCTGGCTTTTCTTGTTCGACCACCTGGGCGATGCGCTTTGCTGTGAGCTGCATCTGCTTGACCAGGCCGGCGTTGGTTTGGCTCGGCGTGCGGAAGAACTTTCGGCCGTCTATGGTTTCTTCCAGCGCCGTGCCCGGCCCTTGCTTGGGCGTGGTCAGCTGCAGCGTTTGCCAGCCCAGGCGGTCTTGTTCACGCAGGATGGCCAGCGTGCGAAAGGTGTAGCCGCTGTGCAGCGGAATGGAATGATCGAGCACATGCAATACACGCAGGCCACGCATCAGACCACGGCCTCGGCAGCGGTGGGCATGCTGGGCAGCACCACCACATTGGTGCCGTCGATGCTGTTGCGCAAGAAGGCTTCAAACATCAGCAGCGTCCACAGCGGCGCGCTGTAGTCGCGCGCGCCGCTTTGGTGGGCGTCAACCAGGTGCTTCAGGTAGTCGGGGTTGAACCAGCCGGTAGACAACAGCCGGTCGCCCAGCACCGACTGCTTGACACGTTGGCGCAGCGGGCCGCGAAACCAGCGAGCCAGCGGCACGGCAAAGCCCATCTTGGGGCGGTACAGGATGTCGTGCGGCAGTGCCGGCTCCATGGCCTTCTTCAGCAAGTACTTGCCCTCTTGGCCGCGCACTTTCAGGCTGGAAGGCAAGGTGGCCAACCATTCCACCAGCGGGTGGTCCATCAGCGGTTCACGCACTTCCAGCGAATGGGCCATGCTGGCGCGGTCGACCTTGGTGTTGATGTCGCCCACCAGGTAGGTTTTCAGGTCCAGGTACTGGATGAGGGCCAGCGGGTCGTCGGTGCCGGCTTGTGCCGCGTGGCGGTTAAACACCTGTTGGGCGTTGTAGCCACCCAGGCTGCGCTTCAAAGAGTCGCTGAACAGCTGGCTGCGCATGGGGCCACGCAGGATGCTGACCGAATGAAAGTAGGCTTCAACCGAGCTGCGCGCCATGCCTTCAAAGGTGGTCTTGGCGCGAAACATGCGTGGCGCCCAGTCGGCCTTGGGGTAGACGCGGCCCAGAATGCCAAACAGCGGCTGGCGCAAAGCGGCTGGCATTGAACTGCGCATGCGCTCTTCCATCAGGTGCATGCGGTAGCGGCGATAGCCACCAAAGGTTTCGTCGCCGCCGTCGCCCGACAAGGCCACCGTGACCCGCTGGCGTGCCAACTGGCACACGCGGTAGGTGGGGATGGCCGAGCTGTCGGCATAGGGTTCGTCGTACAGGTGGGCCAGCGTGTCGATCAGGCCAAAGTCGTCGCTGCCCACGATGTGCAGGTGGTGGTCGGTCTTGTAGCGGTCGGCCACCGTTTGTGCAAAGGCCGACTCGTTGAACTGCGGGTCGTCAAAGCCAATGGAACAGGTGTTGACGGGCGTGTCTTGCAGGCCCGCCATGATGGCCACCACGGCGCTGCTGTCC
>JAYVSX010000178.1:0-9607 GCA_043774975.1 Rubrivivax sp. | reverse complement strand
GGCCTGCTGATGCGCCAGGGCACAGTGCTGGACGCCACCATCATCGCCGCACCCAGCTCAACCAAGAGCAGCGAAGGCAAGCGCGACCCCGAGATGCACCAGACCAAGAAGGGCCAGCAGTGGCACTTCAGCATGAAGTTGCACAACGGCGTGGACGCGGAGTCGGGCCTGATCCACAGCGTTGTGTGTACGGCAGCGCATGAGGCCCGGTCAGTTGCAGGCCATGCCCGAGGGACCGGCCAAGGCGCTGCAGGGGTGGTTCGAGCGACGCAAGGCGCAGGTGCAGGTGCGGGCCATCGTGGATCACCCGTTCCACGTCATCAAGAACCAGTTCGGCTACCGCAAGTTCAGCTACCGGGGCATCGCCAAGAACCAGGTTCGCGCGATGGCGCATGCGGCGCTGGCCAACTTGTACATCGTCAGGCGCCGATTGATGAACCAAGGGGTCAGTGCGTGCGCAGCGTGAGCCAGGGCGCGAAATGCGCTGAAGAACCGCTCAAAATGGCGCCTGTGGCAGCCAAGTCGAGTAACTGCGCGACCGTCAGCGCAGTCTTTCGGGCAAGTCATTGCCGCCGACCTGATTGATCAGCGCTTCCCTAACAGACACTGTTGGATCACCATGGACAGACCCAGACTTCGTGCAGGCCAATCCATCACGCCTGAACAATTTGACACGCTCAGCGACGACCAGTTGGCGCGCTTGGTGCCCAAGGCCTACCGCGAGTATTTCCCCGGCAAGGAAGCTTGCTCCGATGGCTGTTTCTACCTTCACGACGGCACAGCCTGGAGCTTTTTCAAAGGCAGCTTCCTTGATGAGTAGCGCCTGTCGCGGTGCCCCTGCATGACTTCAACGGGTTGATAATCGCGGCCCTGCTGCGTGGCCACCTCCGTGCCAGCTCAACCCCTGATGTTTCAAGCGCCATGACACAACTTTGTTGGGCTCGCCCACCCACTCGATTTTTCGGCGTCTGGCTCGCGATGCTCCTGGCGGCCTGCTCAACGCCAGCGCCCACGCTTCCGCGATCGGTGTCCATGGCATCCGTGGGCTGCCAACAACCGCCTTACCCCGCCGAAGCGCGGCGCACCGAAGCTGCGGGCACCACCCAGCTGGAGTTCGAAGTCAATGCTTTGGGCAAAGTCACCCGCGTTGCCGTGGTCGCGTCCAGCGGTGAAACGCCAGGACACAAGGCGCTTGACTCCTTGGCCTTGGACACCATCTCCAGATGCGCCTTTCCTGCGGCGCCCGGGTTCTTGCCTGCACAGTCCAAGATTGCCTACGTTTGGCGTCTGACAGACTGACTCATTGCCCTGTCAGCAGCAGGCCCCTGGAGTGCGATGTGAATCGGTCCGCCCATGTTTTGTTGGTCATTGACATGCAACAAGGCGCCTTTGACGGCGTCCGCCTGCCGCCCATCGATCGCGCCGATGGGCTGCTGAACCATGCCGAACAGCTGCTGGCGGCCGCTCGCGGCAGCCGGACCGCCGTCGTCCATGTGCAGCACTGCGACGAAGCCGGTCAAGCCTTTGAGCGAGGGACTCCGCAGTGGTTGTTTCATGAGCGCCTGACACCGCTGTTGGGCGAGGCGGTGGTGCAGAAGCTGGCCTCCAGTGCCTTTGAGGGCACGAACCTTCAAGACACATTGAAGCGACTGAGCGCCCGCACCCTTGTGGTCTGCGGCCTGCAAAGTGAAATCTGTGTTTCCAACACCGCCAAGTCGGCGCTGTCACTGAGCTTTGATGTCTTGGTGGCCGAAGATGCCCACAGCACCTGGCCTTCTGCGGGGCGTTCGGCAAAGCTCATTTGCGATCAAGTCAATCACGATTTGCGGGTACTTGGTGCCTCGCCCTGCCCGACCCACCAACTCGTCAAGCGCCTGGCTGGAGGATCGGCTTGAAGATTCCTGGACCCGGGCCTTGGCGTTACGGCGGCCTGCTGAGCGCGCAGTTTTGCGCTTTGCTGGTGTGCGCGTGGCTGCCAGTCGCCGCGGCCGGCCCGTCCCAGGTCCGGACCAGCGTGGTCGTCACCCGGGCTCAAGCTGGACTTCTGGGCCCGCCCGCAGCGGATGTATCTCAATTTGTGCCTTCGGCAAACTTGCCCCTGCAAGACGGCCAACAGTTCGGCTGGCGCATGCAGTTGCGAACCAAGTTGACCACGGTTCGGGTTCGCGAGGAACTGACACTTCCCGCCGAGCCCCGAACCTGGGGCGACCCTGAACCCGGCCTAAAGCGCAGGACCTTGGCCGACGGGCGAACGGCGACCACCGAGCTGCTTCTGGTGCCTGTGGATGGCGTGATCCAGTTCACTTGGACGGTCACCCGTGGCGACCCTGCCGGCACCTGGTTGCTCAAAGTCCAGGTTGAAGACTTGCCTGTGCAAACTTTCAGGCTGCAGGCGAAGTGAATCTGCATCGACATCTGGCAATCCGCCTGCAAGTGATTGACAGCGCAGGCCAGCTGCCAGGCGCTAGCATGTCCGACTGACTTCGCCCCACTCCGTCATGACCATCGAGCTCAACAAAGACGACCGTCAGCAAGCCATTCGCTCCATCGAACGCTACTTCGAACACAACATGGAGGAAAAAATCGGCAACGTCGGTGCTGGTGCCTTGCTGGGCTACTTCCTCGAAGAGATTGGCCCCAGCATCTACAACCGCGGGGTGGCCGACGCCCAAGAGCGCATCCAGGCGCGCGCTGCTGAATTGGACTTTGAAGTGCATGAAGAAGAGTTTGGCTACTGGCGCAAGTTCGACCAGGCCGCCCGGCCCAAGCCAAGAACCGAGCCAAAAACCAGGCTCTGACGGGCAGCACCGGCCCACCCTCCCGCACCATCCAGCAACCACCAGGAGATTTCGATTGGGACAAGCCAGGACTCGCGGCCCCAAAGCCGCGCGCGTGGCAAAGGCTTTGCAACGTCAACATCCAGAAGCGGCACCGCGTCTGGTGTGCAAGCAATGTCAAGCCGCACTCACCGACGTTGCCGCCGTCGACACCCGCGGGCTGGCAGGCATTTCAGTGGCGTTTAGCGCCCACTGCGTGGCCTGCCAACAAGACACCTGGGCCGTGCGCGGTGAGCCCGCAGCGGTCAAGGCGTTTTACGACACCCTGGAAAAGATGTCGGGCCAACGCATCACCTTGGGCACAGCCCCGGCAGCTGGCTGAACCGCAGCTGGCCGCACCCAGCCGGTCCCCCGGACCAGCGGACCAGCGGACCAGCGGCCGCAGCCTGATACGCTCGATGTCCTTCAACGACTGCTGCTTGGCAACATGACCTATTGCGTTGGAATCCGGCTCAATGCCGGCCTGGTTTTTCTGTCCGACTCGCGCACCAACGCCGGCCTGGATGCCATCAGCACTTTCCGCAAAATGATGATCTATGAGCAGCCCGGCGAGCGCTTCATGGTCATGCTGTCGGCGGGCAACCTCAGCATCAGCCAGAGCGTGCGCGAAGTCTTGCAGGTTGAAAAGCTTGACAACGGCAACGCTGAACCGCTGACCATCTGGAATGCCAAGAGCATGTTCGATGCCACGCGCGTGCTGGGTTCCGCGGTGCGCCGGGTCTACGAACAAGACGGGCCCTCACTGAAGCAGGCCGGCGTTGACTTCAACGCGACCATGATTTTCGGCGGCCAGATCAAGGGCGAGGCAATGCGGCTGTTCCTGGTCTACTCCGCAGGCAACTTCATCGAAGCCACGCGTGAGACTTGTTTTTTCCAGGTCGGCGAAAGCAAGTACGGCAAGCCCATCCTGGACCGTGTGCTCACGCCCACCACCCCACTGGACGAAGCCGCCAAATGCGCCTTGGTGTCGATGGACAGCACGCTCAAGTCCAACCTCAGCGTGGGCCTGCCGCTGGACCTGCTGGTCTACCACGAGGACAGCTTCCAGAGCAGCGAGCACGCCTGCATCGACGAGCACAACCCCTACTTCAAGATGATCCACACCACCTGGGGCCAGCGCCTGCGCGAGGTGTTTGAGGGCATTGATGACCCACGTTGGGATGGTGGCCAGGCCGCCCACCCCTTGATGGTGGACAGCCCCCGTTTTGAGCCCATGCGCAAGATCAGCAACCCCAGTGAAAGAATTGTCTGACGCCGACCGTGGGTGCAGTCGGTACCCTCGTTTTCAGCCATGCCAACGGCTTTGGCGCAGGCACCTACCAAAAGCTGTTTGAGATCTGGCGCCAAGCGGGATACCGGGTGGTGGCCGTCGAACGCTTTGGCCACGACCCAGCCTACCCCGTCAGCAGCAACTGGCCGCGGCTGCGCGACCAGCTGATCGACTTTGTGCAAGCGCAGTCGCCTGGACAGCCGGTGCACCTGGTGGGCCACTCGCTGGGGGGCTACCTCAGCTTGCTGGCAGCGTGTCTCCAGCCCGCGCTGGCGGCCAGCCTCACCTTGTTGGACTCACCGGTGGTGGCCGGCTGGCGGGCGCACAGCCTTCAGGTCCTGAAAAGCGGCGGGCTCTTCAAGCGCTTTTCGCCCGGTCGCGTGTCCATCCGGCGGCGCTGGCAATGGCCTTCAAAGCAAGCTGCGTTGGCGCACTTTCAAGGCAAAGCGGCGTTCGCCGCCTGGGACCCCGAGGTGCTGTTGGACTACATCGAAAGCGGAACCGAACCCGACCCTGAAGCCACAGCCCTGGCCTATGCCCATGCCCATGCCCAAGCACCCGCCCAAGCACCAGCCCCGGCCACTCCTGCTGAACCGGTGCGCTTGAGTTTTTCACGCGAAGTTGAAACTCGCATCTACAACACCCTGCCCCATCAGATGGGCGCTGTACTGAGCCGGCATCCGCCGAAGTGCAAGGTCAGCTACATCGCTGGCACCCGATCATCGGAAGGACGCCAGGTGGGCATGGCCTTCACGCGAAGGCTGGTCCACGACCGCATTCAATGGGTGGAAGGATCGCACCTGTTTCCCATGGAACGCCCGGCGCAGACCGCCCAGGCCGTGTTGACGGCCATCCGCGAAACGCTGCGCTGAGAGCGCCCCCAGGCGGCGTTGCCGCCGCCCCCCGAGGGGGATGAGCAAAGTAAGCAAGTGACATTTGCTCATGAGCTTGTGAATTCCGCCAGACCCTGAACGAAGATGAGCGGGCTTGCCCGGGCTCAATCCTCAAAACGGCCCAAGCGCACGGCAGTGCCACCGGCCTTGAGGTTCTTGGTGCCCGGCATCACCAACACGCAGTTGTCGTAAGGCGTCAACCACCGGTGGTCACCATCTTGAGCCAAAGGCGTGCCAGCGGCGGCAACGACCTGCAGGCCCTGCGTGGGCATCAAAAAATGGAAGTCCTGGGAACGGGCCACCACCGCTTCGGTGACGCGGACCAGCCGTTGCCGCGCTGGCAGGGCCAAGCGAGCGTGCTGCTTGACCCAAGCCGCTGAAGCCAGCCCGGTCAAGCCCAGGAAGCGCACCACCGAATCCACCGCCACGTCGGCCGCAGCGCGCTCCCAGTGCTGGCCACACTCGATCAGCAAAGCACGCTTGGCGCTCAGCGGGTCACCGTAACCGCCGCGCTCAACCATGCGCAGACCGGCCGGGTGGCCGGTGTCGATGAGCAGCACCGCGGGCATGCCCAAGGCCTTGGCGTAGTCGGCATTCTTGTCGACCGTGCCGCAGACCATCAGCGCGGCGCAGTCTTCGCTCATGCTGTGGATGTCCAGCAGGTAGTCGGCCTCGTCGACAAAAGGGCGCAGCTGGCGTGCCCGGCGCAGCTCTGCGCTGTCGCGCGGGCCCAGCAGCGCGTCATCGCCCCAGACCCGGTTGAAGTCCTCGTCCACGTAGCGTGACGGAAAGGGGTCGGCAGGATTGAACCGCTGGTAGGCCTGCACGTTGGCAAAAACCAGGGTCAGGCGGCCCACCAGCGGCGCAATGCCCAACGCCAGCAACCAGTCCAGGGCGATGGCTCCGCAAATTTCGTTGCCGTGGGTCAGCGCCTGGATCAACACCTTCGGGCCCGGCCGACCCGAGTCCAAGACGTGGACCCAGTCCACCCCCGTTCGGCCTTCTCGCCAGCGGCCGATGTCGGGTGCCGTGAGTTCAATGCGCGGCGTGTCAAGCATGGGTTGCCTTGGGTGAAAAGCGCTGACGAACAGCGTCCAGCAATTGCATCAGGTGACTTTGCAGTGTGGCAAAGCCTGCGTGGCGCGTGACGGTGGCACTGTCCATGTAGAGGCGCTTGTTGATTTCCAACTGCAGGCTGTGTCGGCCCGCCGCCGGGTTGGCATAAGCCTTGACCAGTTCGACGCCCTTGAACGGATCGTTGACCTTGACCTCATAGCCCAGGCCGACCAGGAAACTGCGCACAAAGTCGGTGAAATCGGGCGCGCAGGTGGTGCTGTCGCGGTCGCCCAGCACAAAGTCGGCGCGCGGCACGCCAGCCCCACCTTCGGCCATGGTCCCACTGACCGCGTTCATCGAATGGCAATTGATGTGGTGAACCACGCCAAAACGGCTGTGGGCCGCGTCCAGCAGCGCGCGCAACTGCGCGTGGTAGGGCTGGTGGTAACGCTCGATTCGCCGCAGCACCTCGGCCACGCTCAGCTGCCGGGCGTAGATCGGCCGACCGTCGTCCAGGGTGCGCCAGATCAACGCCTTGCCGATGGCCGCTTTGCCACTGGGGGCATGTGGCACGGGTGAGGGTGGCCAAGGCGCGTCCAGCATCGACAGGTCGATGTCACCGGGGTGCCGGTTGGGGTCCAGATAGGTCCGGGGAAACTGGGCTGCCAACAGCGGCACGCCTCTTGCAACTGCGGGCAGATAAAGCTCGTCAATGAAACAGTCTTCACCATCGCGCAGTGCCTGCGCCGTCAGCACCGAGCCGAAGTCGGCGGGCATTTGGAAACCCGAATGGGGTGAGTCCAGCACCAACGAACACTCGGCTTGCTGCGGACCATGAACCTTGAAAACAGGCGCATTCATAAACGCCAGTATCACCCCACCCAGCCTACGGGCGGACCCGAATAGCCGAGCCTTGCCGAGCCGCTAGCATCACGCTCAAAACGCACCCCCTAGGTGCGCTTCTTTGTGTCATCGAATTCGCCAGGAGTAAAGCCATGCAAGAACGTGAACTGCGCCAACTCATCGAAGAAGTGCGTGAAGGCTCGTTGCCGCGCCGAAGCTTCATTCAACGCATGGTGGGACTGGGCCTGACAGCGCCCATGGCTTCCATGATGCTGATGCACGAGGGCATTGCGCAAACTCAATCTTCCATTCCCTACAAACCCACCAAACGGGGCGGTGGTGGGCCGCTGAAAATCATCTACTGGCAGGCGCCGGTGCACCTGAACCCGCACTACGCTGGCGGAACCAAAGACCAGGATGCCAGCCGCGTCTTCTATGAACCGCTGGCGGGGTGGGACACCGAAGGCAACCTGGTTCCACAGTTGGCAGCCGAAATCCCCAGCCGCCAGAACGGCGGTGTCGGTGCTGACGGCAAGACCGTGACCTGGAAGCTCAAGCGTGGCGTCACCTGGCACGACGGCAAACCCTTCACCGCCGACGATGTGGTGTTCACCGCAGCCTACGCCGGCGACCCGGCTGCCGCCATGGTCACGGTGGCCACCTACAAAGACGTCAAGGTCGAGAAGATTGACTCACACACCGTCAAGGTCACCTACCCTAAGCCGACGCCGTTCTGGGCCGAGGCCTTGGTGGGCATCACGGGCTGCATTCTTCCCAAGCACGTGTTTGAGCCTTTCATGGGCGCCAAGTCACGTGAAAGCCCCGCCAACACCAAGCCAGTGGGCACGGGGCCTTACAAGGTCGTCGACTTCAAGCCGGGCGATACGCTGCGCGGCGAAGCCTACGCCAACTACCACGTGGCCAACCAGCCCTTCTTCGACACGCTGGAAATCAAGGGTGGCGGCGACGCCACCAGCGCCGCCCGCGCCGTGCTGCAGACGGCCGAGTACGACCTGGCCTGGAACCTGGCCGTTGAAGACGACATCCTCAAGCGCCTGGAAGCCGCGGGCAAGGGCAAGATGGCCTACTACGCTGGCAGCGACATCGAGTTTGTCTCGCTCAACGTCACCGACCCCTGGAACGAAGTGGACGGTGAGCGCGCCAGCGCCAAGTCCAAGCACCCCGCGTTTTCCGACAAGGCCGTTCGCACCGCCATGTCGCTGCTGATCGACCGCAACGGCATTCAAGAAGTGATTTACGGTCGCGGCGCCGTTGCGACCAGCAACTTCCTGAACAACCCACCGCGCTTTCGCAGCCCGAACACCAAGTTCGAGTTCAACATCGCCAAGGCCAATCAGGTGTTGGAAGACGCCGGTTGGAAACGCGGTGCCGACGGCATTCGTGCCAAGGGCAACGTCAAGCTGAAGTTTGTCTTCCAAACCTCGGTCAGCGGCCCACGCCAAAAGTGCCAGGCCATCATCAAGGACGCCTGCACCAAGGCCGGCATCGACCTGGAACTGAAGAGCATTGTGGCTTCGGTGTTCTTCGGCAGCGACGCGGCCAATCCGGACACCTACCAAAAGTTCTGGTCGGACGTTCAGATGTTCACCACCACGATGACCCAGCCCGACCCGCAGATCTTCATGGAGCAGCACACCACCGCCCAGATCTCGCAAAAGGCCAACAAGTGGTCCAACCGCAATCTGGTGCGATGGAGCAACGCCGAGTTCGACGCCACCTTCAACGCGGCACAGGTGGAATTTGACGCCGTCAAGCGCGTCGCCATGTTCATCAAGATGAACGACCTGGTGGTCAACGACGGATACGTGATTCCCTTGTTTGCGCGCCCTCGTCCCTACGGCATGGTCAACAAACTGGTGCCAACGCTGTCGGCCTGGGACGGCGCCACCTGGGCTTTGGGCTACTGGTACCGCGAAGCCTGACCGCTGCCTGCTGATGGTCCGGCTGCAGCCCGCCTGCAGCCCGCCTGCAGCCGGCCACCGCTGGCCCTTTGCCCATCTAAGAGCTCACGCGCTTGCTGAATTACATCATTCGCCGTCTGTTGATCGCCTTGCCCAGCCTGCTGGGCATCAGCGTGATCCTCTTCACCGTGCTGGCACTGGCGCCCGGTGACCCGTTTGAAGACCTGGCCAACAACCCCAGCGTGCCACCCGAAGTGCGCATGGCGCTGCGGGTTCAGTTTGGTCTGGACGACCCGATCTGGCAGCGTTACCTGCACTGGCTGGTCAACATGCTGCGTGGCGACTGGGGGTTTTCTTTTGTCAGCCGCATCAACGTGGATCAGCTCATCCTGCAGCGCCTGCCGGTCACCATTGCCGTGATTGGCATGTCTCAGCTGCTGGCGCTGGCGGTCGCGCTGCCGGTGGGCGTGCTGGCCGCCGTCAAGCCTTACTCGTGGTTTGACCGCATCGCCAGCACGGTGGCTTTTGTGGGCTTTTCACTGCCCACCTTTTTCACCGGCGTGTTGTTCATCCTGTTCTTCAGCATTTACCTGGGCTGGTTCCCCTTTGTCTACCGCGCCGACCTGACCGAAGTGGGCTTGGCCTGGTGGTGGGCACAGTTCAAACAAAGCATCATGCCCATCACGGTGCTGGGCCTGTTCCAGGCGGCCAGCTGGATGCGCTATGTGCGCAGCAGTGTGCTCGACGTGGTGCGCCTGGACTACGTGACCACCGCGCGCAGCAAAG
>JAYVSX010000177.1:0-9447 GCA_043774975.1 Rubrivivax sp. | reverse complement strand
CTGAGCTATCGAGGAATACAGCCTTGAAGTATAGCGTTCTTTCTTTGGCTTCCAGGCCTCACAGCGTGACGTTCAGCCCGATGCGCCAGGTGCGCGCGGCCAAGGGGTAGAGGTAGGCGTGGCCATACTGGTACGGTGATTCTTTCCACGCGCGCGCATCGGTTGCGTTGTCAACACTTGCCCGCCAAACCCACTTGGACCCAGCCGCGGCGTGGGCGAATCGCAGGCCCAGGTCCAGCCGTGTCCAGCCTTGGGTGAAGACGCTGTTGTCTGGCAAAACAGCACGCTCGCCCTCGTGTGCAACAAAGGCCAGCAACGCCAAGCCCGGCAGCGCTGCCACGTTGTAGGCAGCCTGCAATTTCACGCTGCGGGCTGGCACGTTGGTGGGCTTGAGCCCCGTGCTCGCCGGGTCGGCGCCGCCTTCTCGCTGCGCTTTCAAAGCCAGCGCACTGCCGCGCAGGCTCCACGCGCCGGCCTGCCACTCGGCTTCGGCTTCCACGCCGCGGTGTCTGGCACTGCCGTCGGCGCGGCGGGTACAGGGGTCGGTGTTGCTGCAGGTCTCGCTGGGCAGACCCGTGGAGGTTTGGATGTCGCTCCGCTGCGGCCGGCTCACATCAAACATCGCCACTTGCCATTGCAAGGCGATGCTGCGGTGCTTGATGCCGGCTTCCCGTTGGCGGCTCTTCAAGGTGGGCAAGGCTTGCCCGGCATTAGCGTACCGGGTGCGATTCGGTGCGACCTCGGATTCGGCACCCTGACCCCAGCTGACATAGGCCATCACGCTGGGCTGAACCTGCCAGGCCAGGGCCAGCCAGGGCGTGGTGAAGTCCTGTGAGTAAGTCGTTGCGCGCCTTCCGTTGGTGCGCACGCTGTTGCGCTCCAGGCGGGTGTGCCGTGCACCTGCCCAAACTTGCCAATGGGGCGACAGCGTGATGGCGTCCTGCAGGCGCAGTTCGGTGCTGCGCTCGTCGCGGTTGGTGTTGTCGTCGGTCAAGCTGGGGTCGGGCGGTGCCGTGGCGCTGCCGTCGATGAAACCCGTGCCAACGTAGTTGTAGGCCTGCCGGTTGAAGTGGGCCTGGTAGCGGGTGCTCAACAACCCGGCTGACCACCGGTGCTGCAGTCCGCCCAGCCTGTGCTGGCCTTGAACCGAGATGTCTGCTGCCTGCGTGTTGCGGCGTTCGCCTTCGCTGCGGTAGTCGTACAGGTCAAAGCTGCCGTCGCTGCAATAGCGTGTGTAGTTGTTTTCTGCGCTGCAGCCAAAAGGGAAGGCGATGCGGTCTTCGGTTGTCAGCTTTTGCTGCATCAGGTGTGCCACCACTTGGGTGTTGGAACCCAGCGCCTGGGTGTAGCGCAGCGATGCGGTTTGACCTTCAAAGACCACCGGCAGCGTCCAGCTCTGGTTGTTCAGATTCAGCCGCGGGTCAATGCTTCGGGGGGCCGGCAGCCGGCCACCCAACAGGCTGAAACCGGGCGTGCTGGGTTGACTTTGGCGGCTCTGCTCCAGTTCCACTTCCACCAGCCCGTCGCCCGGCAGTCGCCAGTCGGCGGCGGCCGCCAGCAGGTGGCTGCTGCCGCGGCTGTTGCGGGTGGACGGGTCCAGCCGCGCGGCCTGGGCGTTGACGCGCCAACCGATGGCCTCGTCCACACGGCGCGAGACGTCGGCGGCAACGGCCAGCGTGCCGGGTTCGGTCCACTCCAAGGACAACTGTGTGAATGGCAACGAGGTAGGGCGCTTGACCACCAAGTTGAGCAGCCCGCCGGGGGCGCTGGTGCCGGCCTGGATGCCGCTGGCGCCCTTGAGCAGTTCTAGCGCCGACTTGTTGGCGGTGGGCAAGACCGTCTCGGCGTTGACGGGCAAGCCGTCGCGGCGGAAGTTGAAGCGGTTGTCCAGCGTGAAGCCGCGCACCGCCACCTGGCCCCAGTAGCCAGGGGCGTTGTAGGCGTCGGTGATGCCGGCATCCAGGCGGGTGATGTCGGCCAGGCTGCCGATGCCGGCGTCCTGCATCTGCTGAGCGCGGATGACGGTGCCCGAAAACGGTGCGCGGTAAAGCGCGATGTCACCAAAGCCCGCCACGCTGGCGCTGTTGGACGCGCTGCTGCCGGTGATGGTGACGGTTTGCGTCGGTTGAGCGTAGCTGGCCGTGCAGGCCAGTGCAGTGCTGGTGGTGGCTGTGACCAGCCAGGTGAGTTGGAATGCCATCATGTTGCCTTTAGCTGCGATGGCAGGAAAGACACGCACGGAGCACGGCCGGGCCGTGGTCTTCCGAAACTGCTTCCCTGCGCGAGGATTACCTCAATCAGGTTCAAAGGGACTTTCTCAGTCGGCCCGGCCTTGCGGCTGTGCCAACACCCCTAGCGAAGTGGTTTGCAGTTGCCTGCAAACCAACCTGGATTATCACTGAACACGCCAATGCATGGTTGCGCCCCGGAAACAAAAGAGCCCGCACGTGGCGGGCTGTTGACAAGACACGCTGCGTGTCGGGTGGCGCTGGTGATCAATCGAAAACCGGTGACTCCACGCCCAGCACCTTGTGCAGCTTGGGGCTGGTGGTGGTGTACTGCAGCAGGATGCGCTTTTCCGGAAAGATGATCGGGGCAGCGCCAAAGGCAGCCAAGGCTGCTTCGTGAAAGCCCGACAGGATGAGCTTCTTCTTGCCCGGGTAGATGTTGATGTCACCGACTGCAAAGATGCCGGGGATGTTGGTCTGAAACTTTTCGGTGTCGACCTGCAGTTGTTTGCGCTCGATGCCCAAGCCCCATTCGGCAATCGGCCCGAGCTTGGGGCTGAGGCCAAAGAACACCAGCAGCATGTCCAGCGGCATCACGCGTGTCACGCCGTCAGGGCCCGTCAGCTTCAGGCTCTTCAACTGGCCGTCGGCCTCGTCAAAGCCGGTGACCTGGCCCACCACAAACTGCATCTCATAGGCGTCGCACAGCGCCTTCATCTTGGCCACGCTGGCCGGCGCAGCACGAAAGCCGTCGCGGCGGTGCACCAGGATGACACTCTCGGCCCTGTGCGGGCCGTCTTGCGCAAAGTTCAGGGCCCAGTCCAGGGCCGAGTCTCCGCCACCCACGATGACCAGGTTCTTGCCGGCAAATTGCTCCGGGCTGCGCACGCTGTAAAAGAGTTGCGAGCCGCCAAATTTTTCAAGGCCGTCAACCTTCAGGGTGCGCGGCTGGAACGAGCCCACGCCGCCGGCGATGAAGATCGTCTTGGTCAGGAAGCGGGTGCCCTTGGACGTTTCGACAAAAAACCGTCCGTCATCCTGCCGCCGCACCACCATGACCTCTTGGCCCAGGTGAAAGGTGGCACCAAACGGCGCGATCTGCTTGAGCAGGCTGTCGGTGAGCTCCTTGCCGGTGCACACCGGCACGGCCGGGATGTCGTAGATGGGCTTGTCGGGGTAGAGCTCGATGCACTGCCCACCCGGGTAGGCCAGCGAGTCGATGATGTGGCACTTGATTTCCAGCAAGCCCAGCTCAAAGACCTGAAACAGGCCCACGGGGCCGGCGCCCACAATCACGGCGTCGGTTTCAATGGCGCCGGCCGTGGAGCCGTCGTGGTGGCGCGCCGCATCAAGCACGGCTGGGTTGGCGATCGAATTCATGCAGGCGTTGGTGTGGACCGGTGCTTCAGCGCACCAGTTGGTCGAGCTTGTTTTTCACGTCTTTCCATTCGTCGGCGTCAGCCGGCCCCGGCTTGCGCTTGGTGATGCTGGGCCACTTGCGCGCCAATTCCAGGTTGAGCTTGATGAAGGCCAACTGGTGGGTGGGCACGTCTTCTTCAGGCAGGATGGCGTTGACCGGGCACTCGGGGATGCAGACTGCACAGTCGATGCACTCGTCGGGGTCGATGACCAGCATGTTGGGCCCCTCGCGAAAGCAATCAACGGGGCAGACATCGACGCAGTCGGTGTACTTGCACCGGATGCACGATTCGAGAACGACGTGGGTCATGGAGAGACTCGGTTGGATAGAAGGGTTGCGGTGGCACTGTTGGCACCTGGCAACCCGCAACAACCCTTGATTTTACGGTGCCGGCGCGCCGACGCTGGTTGGAGCGGGATCAGCCCTGAGGGTCATTGGCATCTTCACCACAGCCAGGGCACCGGCGCCAACCGTCACCACGGTGGGTCGGCCTGCATGCAGCAGGGCGGCCGCCGCCAATTCGGCCAGGCTGTGTTCACTGCACACGGCGTCTGGCCAGCCGGCGCGAGACACCACACAGACAGGCGTGGTGGCATCCCAGCCAGCAGCCCTGAGCGCGCGGCCCAACTTGCCCAGCTGGCGGCCCGCCATGTAAAACACCTCGGTGTCGGCATGACGGCCAGCGCTCAGTTCGCCGGCCTGGTTCATGGCCGTGGTCAGGCTGACGCTGCGACCGGCGCCACGGCGGGTCAAAGGGCGCTGGCTGGCAGCGGCGGCGGCAATGGCCGCGGTGACGCCGGGCACCACCTCGCAGTCAATGCCTGCGCCGGCCAGTGCTTGAAGTTCTTCTTCCAGGCGGCCAAAAACGCTGGGGTCGCCGCCTTTGAGACGCGCCACCACGGCATGCTTTTGGGCCAGGCGAACCAGCATTGCGTTGATGGAGGCCTGCCCGGTGGACTCACAAAAGCCCCGCTTGCCCACGTCCAGCCACTGGGCCTGTGGGGCATGGGCGCGCAGCGCGGGGTCGGTCAAGGCGTCGAACAGAACCACATCGGCCAGCGCCAGCCGCTGGGCACCGCGCAGCGTGATCAGGTCGGCCGAACCGGGCCCGGCGCCAATGAAAATGACGCGGCCGTTCACGGCAAAACCTGCAAGTCGGTGACCAGCAAGGCGCCGCTGGTGCGGTGGCTGGTAGGGTCGACGACGATCAGCGCGCCACCAACACGATTGGCGGCAAAACTGGACAAAGGCAGCGCTTGCTGTAGTTCAATTTCCACCTGGCCGATGTCGTTGACGGCCAGTTCGCTGGCCGGCGACGGCACCAGCGTGTGGATGTCGAGCCGACTCACCACACGGCTCAAGCGCGCCTGCACCCAGCGGTTGCCATGGCGCAGCCAGTATTTGCGGCCGGGCGCGGCCGCTTCGGTGTCCAACCAGGCCAAGGTGGCGCTGAAGCGCCGCACGGCCTGCAGTTCGCCGGGCCGGGCCAGCCAATCGCCGCGAGACACGTCGAGTTGGCGGTTCAGCACCACGCCAGCGGACTGGCCGGCCTGGGCTTGCTGCACCGTGGTGCCTGCGCGCTTGAGCGCAGCAACGACCGCCCTTTCGCCGCTGGGGAAGACCTGGACTTCGTCGCCCACGCTCAACTGACCCTGGGCGATGCGACCCCACAGCACGCGGGGCTGCTCGCCAGTGCCAGAGCCAGCGCCAGCACCAGAGCCAGCGCCCGTGGCCGTGCCCGCGCTCAAGCCAGGCACCACTTCAGCGGTGCCGCGGGCCACGTACTGCACTGGCAGGCAGAAAGTCGCGTTTGACGCTTCTTCCAGCGTGGGCAGGCTCTCCAGCAACTGCAAGAGGGTCGGGCCCCGATACCAGTCCACCGCCAAGGGCAGGGTGACGTTGTCTCCGCGCAAGGCCGACACCGGAACGATGCCGGCGTGGGCGATGCCGGCTTCGGCGGCAAAGGCCTGCAGCGCCAAGGAGACGGCGGCAAAGGCTTGGCCAGGATCGGCCGTGGCGTCCAACTTGTTGACCGCAAAAACAATGCTGGGTACACGCAGCAACTGCGCCAGCAAGGCATGGCGCCGGGTTTGTGGCAACAGCTGCACGGCCTGGGCCGAGCAGTCGAGCTTGGTGATGTCCACCAGCACCACCGCGGCGTCGCTGCCAGCGGCAGCGGTCACCATGTTGCGCGTGTACTGCTCATGGCCGGGTGCGTCGGCGATGATGAACTTGCGCTGCGGCGTGGTGAAGTAGCGGTAGGCCACGTCGATGGTGATGCCTTGCTCGCGCTCAGCCTCCAGGCCGTCGGTGAGCAGGCTCAGGTCGATCGGCTGGCCGGCTGCACGCTGGTGCAGGTTGTCCAGCTGGTCGGCCAGGATGGCCTGGCTTTCCAACAGCAGGCGGCCGATGAGCGTGCTCTTGCCGTCGTCAACGCTGCCGGCGGTCAAGAAGCGCAGCGCTTTGCGCTGGGCAACAGGGGTTGCCAGCGGGGCAGGTTGAAGGGCCGGTTGCGGCCCGGTGTTCAACCGCGTGTTCAACAACGTGTTTGACAAGGTCTTCATCAAAAGTAACCTTCTTTCTTGCGCCGCTCCATCGACGAATCGGACGTGCGGTCGTCCATGCGCGTGGCACCGCGTTCGCTCACGGTGACGGTCAGTGTTTCGGCCACGATGTCCACCGCCGTGGCCGCATGGCTTTCAACCGGGCAGGTGCAGGTCATGTCGCCTACCGTGCGAAAGCGCACTGGCACGGTTTCAACCACATCGCCTGTCTGGGGCGGTGTGACCGCGGTCACGGGCACCAACAGGCCCTTCTTGCGCACCACGTCGCGCGGGTGGCTGTAGTAGAGGCTGGGCAAGGGAACAGCTTCGCGCGCCAGGTAGAGCCAAACGTCCAACTCGGTCCAGTTGCTGATGGGGAAAGCGCGAAAGTGCTCACCAGGGCGGATGCGGGTGTTGAACAAGGTCCAAAGCTCGGGCCGCTGCTCTTTGGGCTGCCACTGACCAAAGCCGTCGCGGTGGCTGAAGATGCGCTCTTTGGCGCGGGCCTTTTCTTCGTCGCGCCGGGCGCCGCCAATCAGGCAGTCAAAGCGGTTGGCTTCGATGGCTTCCAGCAGCGCCACGGTCTGGTGCCCGTTGCGGGACTCCAGCGGGCTGGCCAGGCGCACGGTGCCGCGCTGGATGCTGTCTTCAACGCTGCCCACCACCAGGCGTTCGCCCATCTGCGCCACGCGCTGGTCGCGAAAGCTGATCACTTCGGGGAAGTTGTGACCGGTGTCCACGTGCAGCAGGGGAAAGGGCAGCTTGCCGCTGAAGTCTTGCCCGCTGACATGGTTCTTGAAGGCCTTTTCGGCCAAACGCAAGACCACGCAGGAGTCTTTGCCGCCGCTGAACAGCAGCGCCGGCCGCTCAAAGGCGGCGGCCACTTCACGCAGGATGAAAATGGCTTCTTCTTCCAGGGCGTCCAGGTGCTGGTGGTCCAGCCCGGGCAGCAGGTGTTGGATGGCGGTGGGGGCGTTCATGGGCGTGTTCTCTGCGGTGTTGTGGTGGCGGCTTGAGTTGATGAATGCACATGCAAGCCGCACTCTTTGGCGACTTGGTCTTCCCACCACCAGCGACCGGCGCGGAAGTCTTCGCCAAGTGCTACGGCGCGTGTGCAAGGCTCACAACCGATGCTGGGAAAAAACTCGTCGTGCAGCGCGTTGTAGGGCACGGCGTGGCTGGCGATGTAGTGCCAGACGTCGTGCCAGGACCAATCGGCCAGGGCATTGAGCTTGGTGCGGCCTTCGGCGTCGGTGTCCTCAAAAGGCACCTCAGCGCGGGCGCCACTTTGTTCGCGGCGCAGCCCAGTGACCCACGCCGTGCGGCCGTGCAAGAGCCTGGCCAGCGGTTCCAGCTTGCGGATCTGGCAGCATGCTTTGCGCAGCGTGAGGCTTTCGCGCATGGCCAGGTCGCCGTAGCTGCGCACAAATTGCAGCACTGGCGCTGGCTGCGGTTGCCAGCGTTCAACGGCAACCCCGTAGTGCGCTTCCAACGCGGTAATCAGGGCCATCGTTTGTTGATGCAGCTGGCCGGTGTCCAGCGTCGCCAGCGCGATGGGCAGGTGATGGCGGGCAATCAGATCGGTCAGCACCATGTCCTCGGCGCCCAGGCTGGTGGTCAACACCACGCGGCCAGGGTGGGCTGCCGCCAGTTGCTGCAGGCGTGACAAGGTCTGGGCCACCCGCTGCTCAAAGCCTGGTGTGTGCCGCGCGTTGAGTTGGATGGCCCGGCTCACCGGCGCGTCATGGCGCTGCGCATTCATTCGTTGACCCCTGGAGCCGCCCGGCGCACTTGTGCCACCCAGCGTAGTCATGCCGCCAGCGCTGCCGCCACGCGCTCGGGCGGCACCGTCTGGTAGTGGGCGCTGAAAAAGCCCAAGGCGCGCTTGGCCGATTCCACGTTTTGGTCGGCGCGCAGTTGAACCGCATCAAAACCGCAACGCTGCAGCAGTGGCAGCATGTCCACCAGCACCTCGCCGCTAGCGCGGATTTCACCTGAATACTGCAGCCGGCCGCGCAACAGCACGGCCTGCGAATAGGCGCGCCCGTCGGTCCACTTGGGGAAGTCCAGCACCACCGCGCGGTGCGCGCGGATGTGGTCGGCCTGTTTCAGCACGTCTTCGGTGTTGGCCAGCAACAGTGCACCTTCAGCGGCGGCGGTGGTTTGGGCAAGGAAGCGCATGGTGGTTTGCAGTGCTGGTCAAAGGTTGGCAGCGGTGCTGCGGCGGACGGCGTCGGCGGCTTGGCGAAAGGGCAGGGGCCCCAGACGCCGTGAGGTGTGGATGAACCGCTCGCCCAGTTGGCGTTCACGCAGGTAGGTGGTGATCACCGCTTCGATGACGTCGGGCACTTCGTCGGCGGCAAACGACGGGCCGATGACCTTGCCTGGCAGGGCTGGCCCGCTGAGCGTGCTGCCGTCGGCGCCGGCCACCGTGACCTGGTACCACTCGCTGCCATCCTTGTCGACGCCCAGGATGCCAATGTGGCCGCTGTGGTGGTGGCCGCAGCTGTTGATGCAGCCGCTGATGTGCAGGTCGATGTCGCCAATGTCGTGCAGCTCGTCCAGGTCGTCAAAGCGCTCGGTGATGGCCGCAGCGATGGGGATGCTGCGCGCGTTGGCCAAGGCACACAGGTCGCCACCGGGGCAGGCGATCATGTCGGTCAGCAGACCGATGTTGGGCGTGGCAAAACCGCCCTCGCGCGCCGCCAGCCACAGCGCGCGCAGTTCGGCGGCCTGCACCCAGGGCAAGAGCAAGTTCTGCTCGTGGGTGACACGCAGTTCGCCCCGTGAAAAACGGTCGGCCAGTTCGGCGGCGCCCAGCATCTGGTCGGCCGTCACGTCGCCGGGCGGCAGACCGGCTCGCTTCAGGCTCAAGGTCACGGCCCGATAGCCGGGAATGCGGTGGGCTTGCACGTTGCGCCCCAGCCAGCGCGAATAGGCCGGCAACGCATCTGCTGTGGGGGTTTCGGCTTGGGTGACCCGCAGCGCAGGCGGTTGCGGGAAACTGGCCAACACGCGTTCAAGTTCGGCCTGTGCAATCAACGGCGTGGCCGGGTCGGCCATCAGCGCCGCAAACTCGGCGTTGACCGCATCCACAAAGCGCTGGCCTTCGGCCTTGACCAGGATCTTGATGCGCGCCTTGTAGAGGTTGTCGCGCCGACCGAAGAGGTTGTAGACCCGCACCACGGCTTCGATGTAGACCTGGATCTGTTGCCAGGGCACAAAGGTGGCCATCTCCGTCGCGATGATCGGCGTG
>JAYVSX010000176.1:0-12633 GCA_043774975.1 Rubrivivax sp. | reverse complement strand
TTGCTCCTCCTCGAGGGCATGAGCCCGCAGCGTCGTCGCGCCTTGCCAGCGCGCCCCATCGCAGCCCACTCGGGCGCGTCCAACTGCGGTTTGTAGGTTCAACGGCGCAGGTCCAGCGTGAAGGGCAGCTCTTGGCTCGGCGCTGCGGGCTCCACGTCCATGCGCCCAGGGGTGTGGCCAAAGCGGAAGAAGCGTGTCAAACGGCGGCTTTCGGCCTCATACGCGTTGACCGGAAAGGTCTCGTAACCACGGCCACCCGGGTGCGCCACGTGGTAGCGGCAGCCGCCCAGGCTGCGGCGTTGCCAGCGGTCCACCACGTCAAAGGTCAGCGGCGCATGCACGCCAATGGTGGGGTGCAGCGCAGACGGCGGTTGCCAGGCCCGGTAGCGAATGCCACAGACAAACTCACCCACACGCCCGGTGGGCTGCAAAGGCAGGGCGCGGCCGTTGACGGTGACCACGTGCCGGTTGTCGTTGAGGCCGCTGACCTTGAGTTCCAGCCGCTCCAGCGAAGAGTCCACATAGCGCGCGGTGCCGCCCGGCGCACCCTCTTCGCCCATCACATGCCAAGGCTCCAACGCGGTGCGCAGACTGAGCTCGAGCCCGGCCGTCGCCAACTGCCCCACCAGCGGGAAGCGGAAAGCAAAGTGCGGCGCAAACCAGGCGCTGTCAAAGGCAAAGCCGGCCTCGCGCAGTTCGGTCATCACGTCGTCAAAGTCCATCTGCACAAAAGTGGGCAGCATGAAGCGGTCGTGCAGGCCGGTGCCCCAGCGCGTCAAACGTTGCTGGCCTTGGCCGCGGTAGGGCGTTTTCCAGAAGCGGGCCACCAGGGCGCGCAACAGCAGCTGCTGGGCCAGGCTCATGCGGGCGTGCGGCGGCATCTCGAAGGCGCGCAATTCCAACAGGCCCAGGCGGCCGGTGGCACTGTCCGGCGAGTAGAGCTTGTCGATGCAGAACTCGCTGCGGTGGGTGTTGCCGGTGACGTCGACCAGCAGGTTGCGCAGCGTGCGGTCCACCATCCACGGTGGGCATTGGCCATGCAGGTCGAGCTGGCGATCAATCTGATTGAGGCCGATCTCCACCTCGTAGACCTGGTCGCTGCGCGCTTCGTCAAAACGCGGCGCCTGGCTGGTGGGGCCGATGAACATGCCACTGAACAAATAGCTCAGCGACGGGTGGTTGTGCCAATAGGTGATCAGGCTGCCCAGCACGTCGGGCCGGCGCAGGAAAGGGCTGTCCTCGGCGCTGGCACCGCCCAGCACAAAGTGGTTGCCACCCCCGGTGCCGGTGTGGCGGCCGTCGAGCATGAACTTTTCGCTCGACAAGCGCGTCTGGTGCGCCGCTTCGTAAAGAAATTCGGTGTGGTCGACCAGTTGTTCCCAGCTGCTGGCGGGGTGGATGTTGACCTCGATCACACCCGGGTCGGGTGTCACGGCCAGCGTTTTCAGACGCGGGTCGCGCGGTGGCGGGTAGCCTTCCAGCACCACCTTCATTTGCAGTTCGGCTGCGGTGGCTTCCACGGCCGCCAGCAGTTCCAGGTAATCCTCCAAGAACTTCAGCGGCGGCAGGAAGACGTAAAGCACGCCGGCCCTGCCACCGCGCTTGGCTTCGGCAGCACGTTCGGCCTTGGGGCCGTTGCCACGCTGCGGATCACGCACTTCCACACACAGCGCGGTGCGGGTGACTTCGCCTGCCGATTCAAAGCGTGCTGGTGGGGCCAGCGGGTTGCGCTTGGAAGGTGTCAACGGTTCGTGCGCCGTGACCATGCGCGGAGCGCCCGGACCCGCTGCTGCAGCACCCCCCGCAACCGTGCCGTTGCCTTGGGTGCCGCTGGGCCCTTGGACCGCCGGGCTGGCGCTGGCGCTGGCATTGGCGTTGGCATCAGCACCCATGGCTTTGGCGTCCTTGCTGGCGTCCTTGCTGGCGCCCGGGGCCACGCTGTCGCCAGGCGCGGCAGCCCCCGATGACGTGACACCGCGCACCGCCTGTTGCATGCGCAGCGCCGCCGCCGAAGGCAGTTCGCTGAGCGGCGCAAACGGGTCTTGCAGCATGGCCGGGGGCTGGTCGGCGGGCGCAGCCCAGGGCGTGGAGTCCAGCGGCAGGCGGTAGCCCATCGGCGAGTCACCGGGCATCAGGAAAAGCCGTTCTTCGCGCAGGAACCACGGCCCGGTGGCCCAGGCCGGGCCGGCAGTGCCGACCTGCCACTCGCGCTTGAGCGGCAGCAGGTAGCCCACCGCCGCGTCCAGCCCTTGGGTGAAGACACGGCGCAGACGGGCGCGCTCCAGTTCGTCGTCGAGCCGCGCGTCAAAGGGGTCGACGTTGACCGGCAGGCGGCGCTCGCGCCACAGGTAGTACCAGGTGTCCTCGTAACCCGGCAGCACAAAGCGCGGGTCCAGGCCCAGCCGCTGGGTCAGCGTGCCCATGAAGCGCTGCGCGTCTTCGGCGGTGTAGCGGTGCTCGTCGCGTTCGTCGGCAAACAGCGACGGGTCGTTCCAGCAGGGCTGGCCGTCGGCGCGCCAGCCAATCGTCAGCGCCCAGCGCGGCAACTGCTCGCCCGGGTACCACTTGCCCTGGCCAAAGTGCAAGAAGCCGCCCTGCCCATATTTGGTGCGCAGGCGATGCACCAATTCGGTGGCCAGGCCCCGCTTGGTGGGGCCCAGGGCGTCGGTGTTCCACTCGGCGGCGTCGCGGTCGCCCACCGCCACAAAGGTGGGCTCGCCACCCATGGTCAGGCGCACGTCCTGCTGCTGCAGTTGCTGGTCCACGCGGTGGCCCAGCTTGACGATGCGCGCCCATTGATCATCGGTGTAGGGCAAGGTGACGCGCGGTGACTCGTAGATGCGCGAGACCGCCATGTGGTGCGAGAACTCGACTTCGCATTCGTCCACCGCGCCACTGATCGGCGCGGCCGTGCTGGGTTCGGGCGTGCAGGCCACCGGGATGTGGCCTTCGCCAGCCAGCAGACCCGACGTGGGGTCAAAGCCGATCCAGCCGCCGCCGGGCAAGAACACCTCGCACCAGGCGTGCAGGTCGGTGAAATCGACCTCAGCGCCGCTGGGCCCGTCCAGCGCCTTGACATCGGGCTTGAGCTGAATGAGATAACCCGACACAAAACGCGCTGCCAGGCCCAGGTGGCGCAGGGTTTGCACCATCAGCCAGCCGGTGTCGCGGCAGGAACCGCTGCCGTTGGTCAGTGTGACCTCGGGCGTTTGCACGCCAGGCTCCATGCGAATCAGGTACTTGATCTCGCTTTGCAGGCGCTGGTTCAGGCCCACCATGAAGTCGATGGTGCGTTGGGGCTTGAGGTCGATGCTCTCGACAAAAGCCTTCAAGCGCGGTGTCAGCGGCTGCTTGGCCAGGTAGGGCGTCAGGTCGTGAAGGGCTTCTTTGTCATAGGCAAAAGGAAACTTCTCGGCCTCGGGCTCCAGGAAAAAGTCAAACGGGTTGAGCACCGACATCTGTGCCACCAGGTCCACCGTGACCTTGAATTCGCGCGTCGGCTCCTTGAAGACCAGCCGCGCCAGGTGGTTGGCAAAGGGGTCCTGCATCCAGTTGATGAAGTGGTCCGCCGGCTCGACCCGCAGCGAATAGCTCAGGATGCGGGTGCGGCAATGCGGCGCCGGGCGCAAACGCACCACCTGCGGTGCAAGATTGACGCGCTGGTCGTAGCGGTAATGGGTAACGTGGTTCAGCGCAACATGGATGGACACGGGGAAGGGCTCCTGGCAGGGTCAAGGTTGGCGGCAAGCTTGCAGTGTCCAGCAAGGTCCGGGCCCGCTGGCCACCCAAGATGCGCCCCAGGAGACGACCCCAGAGGCGAACCCAGAAGCGGCCCGACCGGGCATCACACGCTAACGACCGATGATGCCAGCATGCCAAGCGATTTCAGTCCGGCAAAGCCCGGTGATGGCTGGCTTGGGGATCGTGCGGGTCGGGTCGGTCGTGCCGGTAGTGCCAATAACGCTGGCGCAGCTGGCGGGTGCACTGCGCCTGCTGCGCCAAGCCGGCCCCTGCACCGGTGGTCAACAGCCAGGCGCCGCAGCGGTCGGTTCGGCTGACCTGCACACCCCGTTGTTCGTAGCGCGCCAGCACAGCGCTGGCAGGGTGGCCGTAGCGGCTGCGGTAAGCGGCTTGAACCACCGCCACCTGGGGCGCCACGGCGTCCAGAAAGACCGCGGTCGATGAGGTTCGGCTGCCGTGGTGCGGCACCAGCAGCACGTCGCTGCGCAGCGCCGGACCGGCACGCGTGACCAGCGCAGCTTCTTGCGCAGCCTCGAGGTCACCCGTCAACAGCAGGCTGGCTTGACCTGCTGCCGAGCCCGACACCCGCAAAACGCAACTCAGCGCATTGCTGCGCGGTGTGCCAACAAAGTCGGCCGGCACGGGGTGAAGCACCTCAAACTGCACGCCGTCCCAGGCCCAGCTTTGACCGGCCAGACAACGCTGGTGGGGCACGCTGCCGGTGGTGATCAAGGCGTGCCCCTCTTCCAACGACGACGACATCGCCACCACCGGCATGGAACGCAGCAGGGCGGCAGCACCGCCCACGTGGTCCAGGTCGCGGTGGCTCAGCATCAGCAGGTCCACACGCGGCTCACCGCGGGCGCGCAACAAGGGCAGCAGCACGCGGGTGCCCGCGTCGGCTTGAGGTGAGTACCGCGCTCCGGTGTCGTAGACCAGCAAGTGCCTGGCCGTGCGCACCAGCACGGCGGTGCCCTGGCCCACGTCGGCCGCCACCACTTCAAATTCACCCAGGCCGGGCCTGGTCACGGGTGGCAGCAACAGCGGCAACAGCAGCGGCAGCGCCAGCACGCGCAGCCGCCAGGGCAGCGGCAGCACCGCCAGCGCACCGGCCAACAGGCCGCAGGCCACGGCCCACGGCGGCGCCACCGCAGCCGACCAGGTGGCGCCGGGCATGGCACCCAGCAGTTTCAGCAGCGCCATCAGCCCTTGCAGCGCCAACGCGGCCAAGTCCCACAGGGGTGGTACCACCACACCCATCAAGGCCAGCGGCGTGACGACCAGGGTCACCACCGGAATGGCCAGCAGGTTGGCCACCATGCCGACCACCGAAATCTGCTGAAAGAAGATCATCGACAGGGGCGCCAGACCCAGCGTGGCCACCCACTGGGTGCGCAGGCCACTGCGCGTCGCCGCGGCCACCCGCTGCAGCGTCGTTGCGGCCTTCGGCTGCGGGCTGTGGACAGGCTCCGAAACCACCAGCAGCGACACCGCCACGAATGACAACCAGAAGCCCGGCTGCAGCAAGGCCCAAGGGTCGAGCACCGTCACCACCACCGCGGCGGCCAGCATCACGGCCAGCAAGGGCCAACGCAGCCCGGCCTGGCGCAGCAGCACCACGGTGGCAATCATCCAGACCGTGCGCTGCGCCGGCACCCCCCAACCGGACAACAGCGCATACAGCAGCGCCGCCAACAGCCCACCCCAGCGCGCAGCCACGGGCGCGGGCACGGCCAGCGGCGCGCGCGGATGCAGGCGCCACAGCCAGCCCACCAGCCCGGCCGCCACCCAAGCCAGCATGGTGATGTGCAAGCCCGAGATGCTCATCAGGTGCGCCACGCCGGTGACGCGGAACAAGTCCCAGTCGTCGCGCTCAATGGCCGCCTGGTCGCCCATGGCCAAAGCCGCCAGCACCCCGGCCACAGCCGGTGGCTGGACCCGCGCCTGGATGGCGTCGCGCCAGTCTTGGCGCGCCCTCTGCAGCGCATGGCCGGCCCGCTCCTCGATGCGCCTGGCCACGTCGCTTGGGCGACTGCGCACACTGCCGCTGGCGCGAATGCCTTGCTCGAACAGGCGCAGCTCCAGATCAAAGCCGTGCGGGTTGAGGCTGCCGTGGGGTTGTTTGAGGCGGGCCGTCAGCTGCCAGCGCTGCCCTGCACGCACCGGCTCGGACGGGCCGCCCAGCAAGGCGTCGTCTTCAAACCCGCGGTACCAACCCAGCGCCACTTGACGAGGCACCACCACCCGGCGGCCCTGGTGACGGGCGGACTCCACCTCAAAAACAAAGCGGGTGCCCTCCAAACTTTCCTGCGGCAGCGAGGCCACCGTGCCCACCAGCAGCAGGTCTTGGCCTTCCAGCGCCATGGGCAGCACTTCTGCCAAGCGCCACTGGGCCCGCAGGTGCGTGGCACTCCAACCCAAGGCCATGGCCGCCAACAGGCACAGCAGCAGACCCCAGCCGCGACCTCGGCCGCGCCATCGGCTTAACCCAGCCAGCGGCCACAGCAACAGACCCAGCCCAGTCAGCCAGGCCCACGAAGCCCAGGGCCACAACGCGGCCATCTGCAGCTGCAAGCCGCAACCTGCCAACCACCCCAAACCGCACACCGCCCACCACAAGGCCGGGCCCGGGCGGGTGGGTTTCAGCGCAGCAGGGTCCGCCATGGCGCTGCAGTGTAGGATGCCGCGCCCTGCCTCAAGGAACCCGCCATGACCTCTGCCACAACACCTGCCACCACACCCGCCACGACACCCGAAAGTCGCCTGCAAGCCATGGGCATCGAGCTGCCGCCCGTGGCCATCCCGGCCGCCGCGTATGTGCCCTTTGCGCGCACCGGCAACCTGGTCTTCATCAGCGGCCACATCGCCAAGAAGGACGGCAAGGCCTGGGTCGGCCAGGTGGGCCTGACCATGAACACCGACGAAGCCAAGGTCGCCGCACGCGCGGTGGCCATCGACCTGATGGGCACCCTGAAAGCCGCCGTGGGCGACTTGTCCAAGGTCAAGCGCATCGTCAAGGTGATGAGCCTGGTCAACAGCACCAGCAGCTACACCGAACAGCACCTGGTGACCAACGGCTGCAGCGAACTGCTGGGCGCCGTTTTTGGGCCCGAGGTGGGGGCCCATGCCCGCAGCGCTTTTGGCGTGGCCCAGCTGCCCATGGGCGCCTGTGTCGAAATTGAAATGATTGCCGAAGTGAGCTGATGTTCAAGACCCCGCTGTTGCGCTGGGTTGCGCTGCTGCTGCCGCTGGCCGCCGTGGGCGCGGCGCTGGTCTCGCAGCATGTGTTTGACATGCAGCCCTGCCCCTGGTGCGTGCTGCAGCGGGTGGTCTTTATGGCCCTGGCGCTGGCCGCCCTGCCGGCTTTGTTAACCCGCAACCGCAGTGTCAACCGGCTGGGTGCAGGGCTGTCGGTGGTGCTCGCCGCCGGCGGCGCAGCGGCGGCCTTGTGGCAGCACTTTGTGGCCGCCAGCACCACGTCTTGCAATCTGTCGCTGGCCGACCGCATCGTCAGCGGCCTGGGCCTGGACAGCCTGTGGCCCCAGGTGTTTGCGGCCTACGCCACCTGCGCCGACGCGGCGGTCAAGCTGATCGGCCTGCCATATGAGGCATTCAGTCTGATGCTGTTTGTGGCGCTGGGCTGCCTTGCGGTTGTCGCCGCTCGACAACCGGCCTGAATTGAGATGTCAGGCGCGCGCTGAGCGCCAACGGCGACCGGCCAACAAAAGGCTGATGCAGGCCAGGCCGACCAGGACCACCGTGCTCGAAGGGGCCTTCATGTGCACAAGACCCGCAGCGCTTTTTGCAAACCCTCGACCTTGTGGCCTTTGCGGGCACGTTTGCCCACGTAAGCCGCCAGGCCGCTGGCCTTGAGCAACTCTTCCTTGGGCTTGGCACCGCGCCCCGTGCCTTGCACCCGCAAGGTGTCGGCACAACTGGCCACGCTGACCAGTGGCGTCTTGGCGTCCACATCCATCAGGGTCAGACCTTTGCCGCCCTTGCTTTGCAGCTTGAGTTCGTGCAGCGCAAACACCAGCAGCCGCCCGTCCATGGCCAGGCAGGCCACCTGGCGGTGGGTGGCAGCCACCACCACCGGCGGCAACACCACGTGCTGGGGCTCCAGCGTCAGGAAGGCCTTGCCGCCGCGGTTGCGGCCCACCATGTCGGCGGCCTTGGCCAGCAGGCCAAAACCGCCGGTGTTGGACAGCAGCAGCGTGGCCTGGGCCGGGCCTGCAAAGTAGTGCGCAATCTGGCTGCCGGCTTCCAGGTCAATCAGGGTCGTGATGGGCACACCGTCACCGCGCCCGCCCGGCAACACGGCCGTGGGCACGCTGTAAACGCGGCCGCTGCCCTTCAAGGCGGTGCCAAAGACCAGCAGGGTGTCGACCGTGCGGCAGGTGAAGGTGCCGTAGAGCGTGTCGCCCGGCTTGAAGACCAGCGTCGCGGCGTCAACGTCGTGGCCCTTGAGCGCACGCACCCAGCCCTTCAGGCTGACCACCACGGTCACGGGCTCGTCAAGCACCTTGATCTCGACCACGGCCTTCTTCTCTTCCTGGATCAGTGTGCGGCGGTCGTCGCCGTGCAGCTTGACGTCGGCTTCGATCTCTTTGACCACCGTGCGCTTCAGCGCGGTGGGGCTGGCCAGGATGTCTTCCAGCTTGCTCTGCTGCTCGCGCTGGTCTTTCAGGTCTTGCTCAATTCTGATGGCCTCCAAGCGGGCCAATTGGCGCAGCCGGATTTCAAGGATGTCCTCGGCCTGCCGCTCACTGAGCTTGAAGCGTTCGATCAGCGCCGACTTGGGCTCGTCGGCGTTGCGGATGATGCGGATCACCTCATCGATGTTCAGCAGCACCAGCTGGCGGCCTTCCAGCACATGGATGCGGTCCAACACCTTTTGCAGGCGGTGGCGGGTGCGCCGGTCCACCGTGCTCAGGCGGAAGTCGACCCACTCCTGCAGGATGCGGCGCAGCCCCTTGCCCACCGGGCGGCCGTCCAGGCCGACCATGGTCAGGTTCATCGACACGCTGCTTTCCAGGCTGGTGTGGGCCAGCAGCGTGGTGATCAGTTCCTGTTGTTCGATGGCCCGGCTCTTGGGCTCGAACACCAGGCGCACGGCAGCGTCTTTGTTGGACTCGTCGCGCACCGCGTCCAGTACCGCCAGCACCGAGGCCTTGAGCTGCACCTGTTCCTGCAGCAAGGCTTTTTTACCGGTCTTGACCTTGGGGTTGGTCAGCTCTTCAATTTCTTCCAGCACCTTTTGCGTGCTGGTGCCGGGTGGCAGTTCATTGACCACCAACTGCCACTGGCCACGCGCCAGTTCTTCGATCACCCAGCGAGCCCGCACCTTGATGCTGCCGCGGCCACTGCGGTAGGCCTCGCGGATGTCGGTTTGCGGGCTGATGATCTGGCCGCCTCCGGGGAAGTCGGGCGCAGGCAGCAGGGCGTAGAGCTCGTCGTCGCTGAGCTTGTCGTTTTTCAGCAGTGCGATGCTGGCGGCGGCCACCTCGCGCAGGTTGTGGCTGGGCACTTCGGTGGCCAGGCCCACCGCAATGCCACTGGCACCGTTGAGCAGCACAAAGGGCAGGCGGGCCGGCAGCAGGCGAGGCTCTTGTTCGCTGCCGTCATAGTTGGGTTGGTAGTCAACCGTGCCTTCGTCAATTTCGTCCAGCAGCAGGCGCGCGATGGGCGCCAGCCGCGCTTCGGTGTAGCGCATGGCGGCGGCACCATCCCCGTCACGGCTGCCAAAGTTGCCCTGGCCGTCGATCAGCGGGTAGCGCTGCGCGAAGTTCTGCGCCATGCGCACCATCGCGTCATAGGCCGCGGTGTCGCCATGCGGGTGGTACTTGCCCAGCACGTCGCCCACCACGCGGGCGCTCTTGACCGGCTTGGGCGCGCCGCTGCCGGAGTACGACAAGCCCATGCGCATCATCGAGTACAGGATGCGCCGCTGCACCGGCTTGTTGCCGTCGCAAACGTCGGGCAGGGCGCGGCCCTTCACCACCGAAAGCGCGTACTCCAGGTAAGCGCGTTGGGCATAGTCGCCCAGCGACAGCGAGTTGGCTGCGTCGGGCGGCGGGGGATCAAACAGGTCGGCCATGTCTTGGGAATCCAGAAGGACTTAAGGTAAAAAAGACAGCTAAGTGCGACGGATCGAGCCTCAGCGCAGGTCACTCGCCATGCTTCAGCGCAGCCCTTCCAGGCCCAGCGCCTCGCGGGCCTGGTATTCGCGGTCAAGCATGCTCATCACCACCAGCGAGTCATAGCCATCCGCACCGGCTGAAGGATGGTTGCTGCCCAGGCGAACACTTTCGCGCAAGCGCCCCTCTTCGACAAAGCCTTCGCTGGCATAAAGCGCCAGAGCCCGGGTGTTGAGCGATTTCACGTCCAGCCAGAAGCGGTGCGCGTGCAGGTCCCGAAAAGCCATTTGCTTGAGCAACTGCACACAGCGTCGGCCTGTGCCCTGCCCTTTGCTTTGCAAGACCAGGCGCTTGAGCTCCACGCTGCGGTGCGGGTTGCGGCAACCCTGCAAGATGACAAAGCCGTCGCTGGCACCCGCAGGCCCAGCTTCAACGATGAAGTGGCGAAAGTCGGGGAAGCGCACCGCGCCTTCGTGCTGGGTTCGCTCCCAGGGTGTGATGAACGGCAGATTGCGCGAGTCGTTTTCAACCGAGATCACAAACTCCAGGTCCGACAGCATGGTGGGACGCAGCCTCAGTGGCGGCGTGCGTGGCGGCGTGCGTGGCGGCGCGCTCGGCGGCGTGCGTGCCGGCGTGGCACTGGGGTCAAGCCGGTCAGACATCCACTTCCACCTCGTCGCCGTGCAGCTCCATCAGCTCACGCCGCGCCGCAGCTTCGCCTTTGCCCATCAGCTTGCTCAGGATGCCGGCCGTGGCGTCAAAGCCGCCGTCCCTGCCACACACCAGCCACGTCACCGGTAAGAGTCGGCGCGTCTCCGGGTTGAGCGTGGTCTCCCACAACTGGTCGGCGTTCATCTCGCCCAGGCCTTTGAAACGGCTGATGGTCCAGCTGCCTTCTTTGGCGCCTTCCTTGCGCAACTTGTCCAGCGACGCGTCCAGTTCGCCTTCGTCCAACGCATACAGCTTGGCGGCCGGCCGCTTGCCCCGCGCTGGTGCGTCGATGCGGTACAGCGGCGGGCGGGCGATGTAGATGTTGCCGGCCTCCACCAGTTTGGGAAAGTGGCGGAAGAACAGCGTCAGCAGCAGCACCTGAATGTGGGAGCCGTCAACGTCGGCGTCGCTCAGGATGCAGACCTTGCCGTAGCGCAGGCCGCTCAAGTCCGGCGAGTCGTTGGGGCCGTGGGGGTCGACCCCGATGGCCACCGCGATGTCGTGGATTTCGTTGTTGGCAAACAGGCGGTCGCGCTCCACCTCCCAGGTGTTGAGCACCTTGCCGCGCAAGGGCAGCACGGCCTGGGTTTCTTTGTTGCGGCCCATCTTGGCGCTGCCACCGGCGCTGTCGCCTTCGACCAGAAAGACCTCGTTGTGCAGCAGGTCGCGGCTTTCGCAGTCGGTCAACTTGCCGGGCAGCACGGCCACACCCGAGCCGCGTTTTTTCTCGACCTTTTGCGAAGCGCGCTGACGCACTTGCGCTTGGCGAATGACCAGGTCGGCCAGCCTCTTGCCCAGTTCAACGTGCTGGTTCAACCACAGCTCCAGCGCCGGCTTGACATAGGCCGACACCAGGCGCAGCGCATCACGGCTGTTCAGGCGTTCCTTGATCTGGCCCTGGAACTGCGGGTCCAGCACCTTGGCGCTGAGCACAAAGCTGGCGCGCGAAAACACGTCATCGGGCATCAGCTTGACGCCCTTGGGCAGCAACGAATGCAGGTCGATGAAACCTTTGATGGCGCCAAAAAGGCCGTCCTTCAGGCCCGACTCGTGGGTGCCGCCGGCCACCGTGGGGATCAGGTTCACATAACTTTCGCGCAGCGTGTTGCCTTCGTCGGTGAAGGCCACGCACCAGCTCGCGCCTTCGCCTTCAGCGAAGTTTTCGGTCTCAGCCGCGCTGGCAAACTGTTCGCCTTCAAACAGCGGGATCAGCGGGTCGGCCGGCAGGCTCTGCATCAGGTAGTCGCGCAGGCCCTTTTCGTACTTCCAGGTTGTCACCTCGCCGGTCTTCTCAAAGGTCAGCGTGACCGTCACGCCCGGCATCAGCACCGCCTTGCTGCGCAGCAGGTGCACCAGGTCGTGCTTGGGCAGCTCGGCGCTTTCAAAGTACTTGGGGTCGGGCCAGGCTTGAACGCGGGTGCCGTGTTTGCGGTCGCTGCCGGTGGCCTTGCGCAGCTGCAGCGGCTCGATCACGTCGCCGCCGCCAAAGGCCATGGTGGCCACTTGGCCTTCGCGCCAAACGGTGACGGCCAGGCGCCTGGACAGCGCATTGGTCACGCTCACACCCACGCCGTGCAAGCCGCCGCTGAAGCTGTAGGCGCTGCCCGCGCCCTTGTCGAACTTGCCGCCGGCATGCAAGCGGGTGTAGACGATCTCCAGCACCGGTACCTTTTCTTCCGGGTGCAGGCCAAAGGGAATGCCGCGGCCGTCGTCGTCGACGCTGACGCTGCCGTCGCTGTGCAAGGTGACGGCGATGCGCTGTCCAACGCCGGCCAGGGCTTCGTCGGCCGCGTTGTCGATGACCTCTTGCACGATGTGCAGCGGGTTGTCGGTGCGGGTGTACATGCCAGGGCGCTGTTTGACGGGCTCCAGGCCCTTGAGCACGCGGATGCTGGCTTCGCCGTAGCTGGAATTCTGTTTGAGGGTGGGCATGAAGAGCGATTCTAGGAGTCTGTCGGACTTGGGGCGTTAGAGCGAAAACTGACCCCAGCGAGGACAGTTTTTGCCGGATTCGCAGGCCCATAGCTATAGCTATGGGTCAAGA
>JAYVSX010000175.1:0-23331 GCA_043774975.1 Rubrivivax sp. | reverse complement strand
GCTCGTCGGCACGCAGATGCAGGAAGCTGCCGGCGCTGCCACCGGCGGCCAGGTGCATGGTGTGCAACTGCGCGATCTCGCGCTGCAGCGGCATCACGTAGGACGCGACCTCGGCGTTAACGACGACCAGGTTGACCTCGACCCCGGCCCAGGCCCACAGGCGCAGCGCCTGCGCCAGGGTACGCAACAGGCCCACACCCTGCAACGCCAGGGCCGAGACCAGCAGCAACGGTCGGTCACCCGAGATGCCCAGCCGCCACAGCGCGCGGCGGTTGCCCAAGGCCGGCGCCGCGTGTCTGGCGGTGTCCAGGTTGGCCCTGCTCAGACCCTGCACCAACGCCGTGGTCAGCATTTGAATGGCCGCAAAATTCTCTGCACTCAGGCGCAAGGCGCGCAAGCGAATGCTGGCCAGCGTGGCCGACATCAACGACGCCCGCTGCACATGGCTGGGCTGGCGATACTTGTCGACCAGCGAGCGCAGCGTGGTGGCGTCGGCACTGGCCGCCGTGGCGAAGGTCAGCTCGGCTTTGGCCAACGGAGCGATGCGCAGCCGCACCGCCAGCACGCACACCGGGTCCAGGCCGGTGTCCAGCACCTGGTCTTCATCGGCGTTGTCATCGGGGCTGTCATCCCGCAGTGGGTGCAGCTCGGCCAGCGGCTGGCTGACGGTGCGGTTGCGGCCCAGCCAACGGGCGCGGTCGGTCTGGCCTTGCAAACCCAGGATGGTCGCGTCCTGCGGGTCTTGCTGGGCCAGAAAGTGCGCCATTTGCAGCCCGGCTTCGGTGGCCAGGCGGGGGGTGCGCTGAAACAGCAGCGCCTGCTGCGCGGCATGCCACTGGGCCTTGACAAACAGGCCACCAAAAGCCGGGTGCGCTTCGTCGGCCTGGGGGTCGGCCAAGGTCACTTCAAAAGCCGAGATGAGCTCGATCTCGATCGCCTGATGGCTGGTGTTGTGCAGCTCCACCTGCCGAAACTCGATGTCGTCTTCGGGACTGACCCAGACGGTGACGTGGGCCTTCAGCTGGGGCCAGGCGGCGTCGAAACAAACCCGGTCGGCGTGAAAGACGCTGCGGTAGCTGGCCGTCGGGTCCGGCGCGGGATGCTGCGTGATCGACACCGGCGTATCGCCCGCGCGCCGGCGAATGTAGAAAAAGCTGCCGCAGGCGTCACGCAGCGCGTCGTCGCGCAGCCGGGTGATGCCCAGCCCACCCAGGCGGCTGCCGCCCGCGCCATTGGCACGCAAGGTGACGCTGTAGCGGCCATTGGACAGCAGCTGCGTGGGCTCCACCGCCTGCTGGCCGGGCAAGACCTCGCGCAGCATGGGTGGCAAGCGGCGCAGCGCGGCCTGCGCGGGTTGGCCCGCGGTGGGCACGTGCAGCAGTGAAACCTCGCGCGGCGCACGTTCGTGCAGCAGTGACGCCACCGCTTCGATGGGCGCGCTGGCCATGCCCCAGCGCTGCACCAGGCCACCCAGCAGCACGTTGCTCAAGGCCACCAGGGTCATGCCCTGGTGGTGGGCCATGAAGGTGTTGACCAGGGTGTAGCGCCCAGGCCCGGCCTGCACCGCCGGTGTGTAGTCCAGCGCTTCAATGAAGCCCAGCGTGCCGCGCGCGCCCAGGGCCTGCAGGGCAGCCAGGTTCAGGGCCGCGCGTTGCGGGTCGATCAGCGCCGCCAAGGCCGTGGCATAGGGCGCAATCACACGCTCGTCGGGCGGCGTGCGGCGCAGGGCCAGGCGCGGCACACCCTGTGGCGCGTACTGGTAAGCCAGGGTGTGGTCGCAGCCGGCATAGGCCGACTCCGAAATGCCCCAGGGCATTTGTTGAGGCGCAGCAAAGTCGATCTGCTCTTGCAACGCCGCGTGGCAGGCCTGGCTGAGCGCGCTGCCGGGTGGCTCTTCCAGCACCAGGCTGGGCATCAGGTACTCGAACATCGAGCCCGACCAACTGCGCAAGCCCGCCACCGAACCCAGGGCGTAAAACGGGCGGCCCAGCGCCGCCCAGTGGCGCATGGGCACGTCGCCCTTGGCAATGGCCAGCAGGCTGGTCAGGCGCGACTCGGACGCCAGCAGGTCGTAGAACCCGGCGTCCAACTGCTGCTCGGCCACCCGAAAGCCGATGTGCAGCAAATGCCGCTTGCGGCTGTACAAGAAGCCGAACTCGGCCTGCCAGGCCCTTTGTTCGCACTGGGTCACCAGCGACAACAGGCGGGTCTGCTCCGCGCCCACCGGGGTGGCGCGGGCCAGCTCGGCGCAACCCTGCGCCAAGGCCAGCACGTGGCCGCTGAAGTTGCCGCTGTCCACCGTCGACACATAGCGTGGCAACAGGGGTTCGAGCGTCTGCGTGTCATACCAGTTCAGCAGGTGGCCGCGGTAACGCTCCAGCCGCGCCACGCTGGCCAGCGTGGCCTCCAGCCGGTCCAACAGCTCGACCACGGTGATGAAGCCCAGGCGCTGCGCACAGGCCACGCTGAGCAGGTACAGACCGATGTTGGTGGGCGACGTGCGGTGGGCCAGCATCTCGTGCGGCGTGGTCTGCAGGTTGTCGGGCGGCAAGTGCTGGTCCTGTTCGGTGACGCAGCGTTCGAAGTAGCGCCAGGTGTCGCGCGCCACGTTTTGCAGGTAGGCCTCGTCCACCCGGGGCAGGCGCCGGACGTCATCGTCCGCCGGGGTCTGGCTGACCCCCCAGGTCCACAGCGGCGCCAACGCCCACAGCAGGCACAAGGCCAGCGCTGCGCCGGGTGTGGGCGTGTCGGCCAGCAGCAGGGCCGTCAGCAAGAGTGCGGCCAACGCGGGGGTGGTCCAGTGCTGGCGCCACAGCGCCGGCAAGCCGCGCTGCGCCGCCGCCTGGGCGGCCGCGGCGGTGGTCCACTGCAGCAGGTGACGGCGGCTGTGCAGGGTGCGCCAGAGTGCGCGCGCCACCGCGTCCAGCGACTGGACGGCTTGTTGCAGCAACATCGCCAGGTGCCACAACCCACCCAGCAGCGCACGGGCCAGGTCGGCGCTGGCCTGGCGGTAGAAGTGCCACTGCGCGATGTCGTCGCGGCTCGGCGCCAGGCCGGCCAGCGCCCCCATCACCGGGCCGGCCACAAAGGCCGCCACCACCAAGACCAAAACACCCACCAGACTGGGCCCGGCGCCGGCCAGCGCCAGCAACACCGCCGCCAGCGACAGCGGCGCCACCAGCGAACGGCGCAGGTTGTCCAGCATCTTCCAGCGGTGCACCCCGCGCAAGGCAAACCGGCGCGGCTGCAGCAGCAGCGGCAGCAGTTGCCAGTCGCCCCGGGTCCAGCGGTGCAGGCGCGCCGCGGCCACGTCGGCATGGTTGGGCGCGTCTTCCACCAACGTGATGTCGGTGACCACCGCGCAGCGCGCCAGCGAGCCTTCCAGCAGGTCGTGGCTCAGGACCTGCTCCTGCGGCAAGCGCGCGTTCAGCACCTGGTGCAGCGCAGCCACCTGCAGCAGGCCCTTGCCGCTGAAGCTGCCTTCGCCAAACAGGTCTTGGTAGACCTCGGAGCTGGCGGCACTGTAGGGGTCGACACCACACTGGCCTGCAAACAGGCGGTGGAACAAGGTCGCCTGCCCGGCCGCCGGCAAAGGCGTCACCAGGCGCGGCTGCAGGATGGCGTGGCCCGCCACCACGCGGCGCAGCCGCGGGTCCACCCGGGGCTGGTTGTGGGGGTGGGCGGCCACGCCGACCAGTTCACGCAGGCGGCCTGGCGGCAGCTGGGTGTCGGCGTCCAGGGTCACGATGTAGGGCGTGCCGGCCTCCAGCTGTGAAGCCTGGCCCAGGTCGATGAAGGCGCTGCTGTCGCCGCTGGCCAAGGCGGCCACCAGCTGTTCCAGCTTGCCGCGCTTGCGTTCCCAGCCAATCCAGGCCTGCTCGCTGGCGCTGAAGGTTCGGTGCCGGTGCAGCAAGATGAAACGTGGCGCTGGCCCGGGCCCGGGCCCGGGTCGCGGGTGCAGCGCGTTCAGGTTGGCCAGCTGCGCCAACGTGGCCGCCAACAAAGCGGGGTCGCTGTCCAGGTGCTCGGTGGGCGCATCGTGCCAATCGCTGAGCAGCGCAAATTGCGCGTTTTCTTCCGGGTTGGCCAGGTGGTGCAGACGCAAACGGTGCCACAAGGCCGCAGCCCCTTGCACGCTGCCCAGCAGCGCGGGCACCACCACCAGCACCCGGTGCTCCGGCGGTATGCCGCCGGCCAGGGCCAGGCGTGGCAGGTGCTGTGGCGGCAGCGATTCACTGATCAAGCGGTTGACCAACGCCACCACCGCCTCGGACGCCGGCCCCAGCAGCAAAAGTGCCAAGACCCAACTGGCCCAGCTGGCCCAGCCCGCACCCACCGGGTCGGGCACCACCGCCAGCAGCACCGCAGCGGTGAGCCCGGCCAAGCTGAGCAAGTACACCGGCAGCGCGGTGCGCGGCGCAGCCCAGACCCGCGCACGCCACCAGCGGTCGCTCAGGCCCAGGGCCGGCGCCAGCTCACGCCGACCCGGGCCCTGCAGCCAATGCTGGGCGGTGTGCCGCATCGCCACGCGTGCGTCCTGCGGCGCCGACTGGGCTGGCGCATGCTCCTGCGCTTGGTCCTGCGCTTTCTCCTGCGCCAGATCCTGCGCCTGCCCCCCCGCCATCAGCTTCAGCAGTTCACGCGCCACGTCCTGTTCGCTGCGCTGGCTGCGCCGGGCCAGGCTCTCAATGCCGTGCAAGGTCTGGTCGCGGGTGGCGCTGTCTTCGGCCGCAAACAGCGGCGCCGCCAGCAGCTGGCGCATCAGGTTGCTGCCGTGGGCCACGATGTCGGGCCAGTCGGCGCTGGCAATGGCGCGCAGCGATGTGACGGCGTTGCTGACGCTCAGGTTGTCGGCGGTCTGGTCGGCACTGTGCTGGGCCTGCAGTGCCGGGGCATCGGGCAGCGCGGTCTGCAGCCAGGCCAGAACCTCGGCCGAAGCCCGCACCGCAGGCACCGCCACGCGGTCCTGCAGCCGCTGTGCCATCTTGGCCAGAAAGACGGGTGCCACCGCCCTTGCCTGCAACTCGGTCACCAGCTCTTCCAGCATGGGCACCGTGAGCTGCGGGGCGCGGTCACAGCACAGGTTGGCCAACTCACGCGCCGCCTTGTGGCTGGCCAGGCGTTCGGCCAGCCGACGCAGGTTTTCCACCAACACCACCCGCAGCGTGGTGGGCAGGGCCCACATTTCGCTAAGGTTCAGGGCCCGGCTGTCCTGGTAGGCGATCAGGTAGCGCAGCAGCAGGTCTTCGTCAAAGGCGCTGTCGGTGTGGGCGACAAAGGCCCAGGCCACGCCATAGACCCGGGGCAGACCGGCCAGCGGCTCGCTCAAGAGCACCGGCAACGACCGGAAATAGCTGCGCGGCAGGCCTTCATGCACCGCCTTGAGCTGGGCCTCGATGAGGTGGAAGTTGTCCAGCAGCCACTCGGCCGCCGGGCTGATGTCGTAGCCGGTGGCGGCTTGCGCACCGATGTAGGCATAGGCGTGGCGCAGCATCAGCACGTTGCTGCGAAAGCGCGGGAAGAAGCTGGTGTGTTTGGCCTGCAGCAAAGACGCATCGTGGGTCAGGCCCAGGCTGCGGCCGTGCTGCGCAAATCGCTCGGGACCAAAGATCTCCGAGCGGATGGGCGGCAACACGGCACCCTGAGTCGGGTCCAACATGAACAACAGCGCCTGGGGCGCATCAGGCACCAGGCGCTGCAAAGCCGAGATTGGCATGGCCTAGAACAGCATCAGCAGACCACCGAGCCCCACCACCAAAACGGCCAGCGTGCTGACAAAACGCGGCGCCACCCAGCCGTGCACGGCCTGCACGCCACCTTGCAACGCCTGCAGTCGCTGGCTGCCCGAGCAGCACTGCTGCAGGTGGTCGCCCAGCGCCGTCAACTCCATGGGGGAGGTGTCAACGCTGTGGCCGTAGGACGACGTGCTCCAGCGCGGGCCACCTCCGCAGGCGGGGTCCACCTCTGCGCTGGCGCCCACGGGGGCGTTCGCGCTGAAGTTGCTGCTCAAGCTCATGGTGCCCAACTTCAACGGGTGCCTGACACTTCAAGCTCGACCCGGCGGTCCGGCTGCAGGCAAGCGATCAACGCGGCATTGGCGGCCTTGCCCTTGCAATCTTCGGACTTGGTCACGGGTGAACTTTCGCCCACGCCCACCGTCTTGATCTTGGCGCCGTCCACACGCCCGCTCTGCGCCAGGTACTGCTTCACCGCTTCAGCACGCTGCATCGACAACCTCTGGTTGTAGGCCGTGCTGCCCAGGCGATCGGTATGGCCTTCAATCGTGACCGTGTCAAAGTTGGTGCCCACCAGCTCACTGGCAAAGGTGTCCAGGGCGGCCCGGCCCGCAGGCTGCACAGCCGAAGCGTCAAACCCAAAGATCGACTCAGCCGAGTAGCTGACACGGCGCAGCGGCACCACGATCGGTGCAGGCGGCGGCGGTGCCACGGCCACCACCACGGGCGCTGGCGCTGGCGCCGCAACCACCACCGGCTCGGGCACCGGTGCTGGCGCTGGCGTGTACACGGGTTCGGGCGCGACATAAGCCGCGCGTGGCGCCGGCGCGGCAGAGCGGCCAAATGGGAAAACCAGGCTCACAGAGTACAAGCGAACCTTGCCGCGGCTGCCCGAAGCGTCGTCAACCCGGTATTCCTCGGCTTCGCCACGCATCATGAACGAGTCACTGAAGGCGTATTGCATGCCCAGACCCACCTTGGGCGTGGCCTTGCGCTCGCTGGGGTTGGGGTTGGGCGCCGTCACCGCGCCGGTACCGGTGTAATTGGACCGCGTGCGGGTGTAGGCAACACCGGCGCGACCCAGCAGCGCGAAGTTCTGGCTGACTGGCAGGGTCAGCACCACATCAGCGTTAGCTCCCTGGGCGCGAATCTCGCCGTTCAGTGAACCGGTCGGCAAGGTGCTGTTCAGAAAGCGGTACTCGCCCAGGTTGAAGTAACCAACTTCCATGCCCAGGTAGCGGTTGAACTGGCGGCCGAAAAACACCTTGTAGCCCTTGTCGCGGCGGTCGCCGGTGATGCTGTAGTTGGTGAAGCCACCCACCGGCGCCGGGCCGATGTTGGCGTTGCTCAAGGCCTGGTCGTTGAAGACACCGCGGGTCTGGCCACCGCCCAGGCCAAACAGCCAGTAGCTGTCCTGGGCCTGCGCAGCGCCAGCCATCAGGGTGCCGGCAGCAGCCATGGCGGCCCAAGCCAGCACACGCAGCGATGCCAGCCGCGCGTCGCGGGCCTGAAGGTGAAGTTTGTTGTTCATGGTGTGTCTTTCGTGATGTTGCAAAAAGGTTGCTGAAGGGAAAGCCGGCAAGCAGCCCGCCGATACAGCGTTTGTAGTCGCGGCTTCTGTCATGGTCTGTGCGCTGGCGAACTTGCACATGAGTGCGCCGCCGCACAGATCACCGGGCTGCGCGCACCCAGACTCACCAACCAAGCCGCAGCGGTAGGCCCCTTCGCCCAAGGGGCGCCAAGGCAGCCCACACAACACCAGGTGCCCACATGCTTCAGCGCTGCCCTCCCCTTTCAGCTTTGGCGCTAACGCTCATCTTCGCAACCGATCCACTTTGGGCCCAGAAGGCCACAGCCAACCCGCTTCCAGGCGGCAACACAGCGCCATCTCAGATGAAGCTGGCACGCGACGAGTTCTTGCGCCACAACCACTGGGACGACTCCCGCAGCCGGTGGCAAGCCTTCAAGGTTGCACCGCGCAACGTGGACGCCATGACGGGTGACCAGTTGCGCTATGAATCGGCGCAACTGTCGCGCACGCACCAGTGGGACGAAGCCAGCCAATCATGGGTCAAGAGGGACCGCGGCCAAGCCGGTCTACACCTGGCCCAGAACAAGCCTTGACCAGGTCGAAAGGCCGCCGAACCGACCCCCGCCATGGCTGCGAAACGACCAGCGGCGACGACGCCGCTGTGGACCCGCGTGATGCCACGCGCGGTGCGCCAGACCTTGGCTGTTGCCCGCGAGCTGCCTCCCCAGCTGTTCAGCGCAGGCGCAGGCCAAGGCGGCTGAACTTCGGCGCAAATGCTGCGGTAGCCGACAAAACGGCACTCCGAATTCAGCATGGGTTCGCCACTGACCCGAAACTGTTGCAGCACACCGCCTTTGAGGATACGGCCGAAGGTGAAGAAGGAATACGACCGATTGCTGCCCGACCAAAAGTCGACCTGAGGCAACGCGGCTTCGCCGGCCAAAAAGTACGGCTGAGCGCTATGTGCGCTGGACAACGGTGCAGTCCAGCCGAAGCGGCCACACTGGCGCGGACCTTCTCATCGGCTCCGGATTCTTTGGCGCTGTCGCCCAGCCGCCGCTCACCGATGGGGTGACGACGGAGCCTGTTGCATCGGATGCCCACCATGGCTCTGCCCCAAAACCACCTGTTGGAGCTCTTGCCTGCAGCCGACCGCAAACGCTTTCTGGCGCAATGCGAAGCCGTTCAAGTGAGCATGGGACAGGTGCTGTGCGAAAGCGGCCAGTCACTGCAGCACGCTTACTTCCCGGTCGACGGCGTCATTTCGTTGCTGACCCAGATCGACCAACACCCCAGTCTGGAGGTGGGCATGGTCGGCCGCGAGGGCATGTTGGGCGCCTGGGTGGCCATGGGCATCACGACGTCGCCACTGCAAGGCCTGGTGCAAGGCAGCGGCTCCAGCTGGCGCATTGGCGCTGTGGCATTGAAGGCTGAATTGGCGCGCAGCCACCCCTTGCAACAGTTGCTGGCGCGTTATTTGTACGTGCTGATGGCCCAAACCAACCGCTCGGCTGCGTGTTTGCGCTTCCACATGATCGGGCCGCGCCTGGCGCGCTGGTTGCTGATGACCCAGGACCGTGCCCATGCCAGCGACTTCAAGGTCACACACGAGTTCTTGGCCCTGATGTTGGGGGTGCGCCGGGTGGGCATCACGGTGGCGGCCAGCCAGCTGCAACGCAGCGGCCTGATCCACTACCGCCGCGGCGAGCTGAGCGTGCTGGACCGCGCCGGCCTGGAAGCCGCTGCGTGCACCTGCTACGCCGGGCAGCGGATGACTTACCAGACCCAGATGGGCTGAAAAGCGGCTGTGGGGGGCCGCCCCACCGCCCGTGGTCCGACAGGCTCCTAGCCGTGTGCGCTGGCGCACCGTCAGCAAAAGGGCTGCCCGCTAACCTGCAATCCAGCCCATGTTTGCGCGCGACCTGGCGGCGCGCGGCGCGGTGCTGCTGGAACCTTGGGAAGACCGATCACCGGGCCTGAAGCTGAAGCAAGGGCTGGCCCGCCTTTGGGAGTATTGGTTATGAACATCGACGCCCGTTACCGTTCAACGCCCGATTGTTTGCCCCCACGCAACACCACCTTGCGGCTGGACGACTGGATGGCACTTTTTGAAGCCGTCAAGTCACGCCTGATGGCCACCGCTGTGGCGGGGCCGCCCACCACCCAAGAGGTCCAATGGTTGGCCAGGCCCGATGGCGTGGTTTTGCGCACCCCACCTCGGCCTTCGCTGCAAACCGAACTGCAGGACTGCGTGCGGGCCCTGGATCAACTGCAGCAGATGCTGCCCCGCTTTGACGGCAGCGGTCGTGGCGGCCAGGACCAAGCCTTGGTGATGGCCCAGTCGGCACTGGCGCGCTCACAGCGAGATCTGGCTATGGCTCAGGCTCAGGCTCAGGCCCAGGCCCAGGCCGCAACTCTGCAGGCCAGCCCGCGTTCCTTGCATGACGGGCTGACCGCGCTGCCCAACCGCGACTTCTTCCGTCAGCGGCTGGACCAAGCGCTGGAGACGCCCAACCCTTCCCTGGCGGTGCTGTTCCTGGACCTGGACGGCTTGAAATTCATCAACGACGGTCATGGCCTCGCCACCGGCGACGAGCTGCTGCGCATCGTGGCGGCGCGTTTGGCGCGGTCGGTGCGCGCACAAGACATGGTCTGTCGCCTGGGCAGCGACGAATTTGCATGCCTGCTGGGCAATGTGTTCAACCGCGACCAGCTCAGCCACCTGGCCTGCAAGCTGTTTGACGCGGTGTCCGCCCCGTTGAAGATTGGCGACTTGGAGCTGACCGTGCGGCCCAGCATTGGCATTGCGGTATGCCCCACCGATGGCAACGACAGCGAGGCCCTGCTGCGCCATGCCGACAGCGCCATGTACCGGGCCAAGCGACAGCAACTGGGCTATGCCTTCTTTGATGCCAGCAGCGATCGCTGAGCGGGGCGCTGGAGGCGTGGGCCTTAAGGGCGTGGGCGCTCAAGCGCCAGCCGCAGCAAGGTGGGTGCCAAACGGCCCCACAGCGCACCGCCACTCAGCAGCCGCCAGGGCCGCAGCGCCACCACACCAACGCCCACGACAAAGGCGCCCGCCACCAGCGCGACCGGGTGCTTTTGCGCTGCAGGCAGCGTCAGCTCGCGGGCCGTTTGCGCGGCCAGCGTGGCGGCGTGATGGGCCGGGTGTTTTTTCCACCACCGGCGCAACACGTTGGCCAGAAAAGCAGCGCCCAGCGCAGGCTCCGTGGCCGGTTCCCCGCTGGAAGTGGGGCCCGGCGCGGAGTCGGTGGCTGCGGCTTGCAGCGCAGCGTGCAGTCGCTCGCGCGACTGCAACAGCAGAGTTTCAGCAGGGGTGGCAGTCATGTTCAGCGGCCCCCGAACTGGCGCAAGAGGCCCAGGTCGGCTTGAAGTTGTTTGCCCAGCGTGCCGTCCGCGCCCCAATAGGTGGTGCGTGCCTTTTGGCGAGCAGCCAGGCCGCACGCCAACCCGCCAACCAGTGGCAGCAGGGGCACGCACAGCAGTGCCCAGGCGCGATCGGAAAGCGGCCAAGGTGCGGGGGGCATCACCGCCCACAACATCAGGGCAACGCCCGCCAGCAACGTGGCCAAGGTCAACAAGCAGACCGTCAGCAGTTGCAGCAGACGCCAGCGCTGCCAGTGAGCCCAGGCCGGGCCGGCCTGGGTGGACAACAGTTCAGCCCAAGCGCTGGCGTGGTCGGCCAGCAGCTGGGGCCGCGTCGCGGCCAACGCAAGCAAAGGATGCAACATGGGCTGACTGCCAGCCGATCAGCGGCTGTGGCGCGAGCGCGTGCGCATGCCCAGCAGCGCCATCACGACGGCACCCGTGGCGGCGGCCATCAGCATGGCCTTGATGGGTTCAACCTTGATGTAGTTGACGGTGTCTTCACGCACAACCGCCGCGCGCTCGCGCAAACGCAGGGTCTTGTCGCGCAGCGCGTCCACACCTCGGTGGGTTGCGGCCACGGCATCGTCCTGCAGGCCATGAACCGAATTCGACAGGCTGTCCACGGCCTGGTGGGCGGCGTTCTGAGTGGACTTGATGGCGCTGTCGGACGACTGCGCGGCGCGACCCAGCGTCGAGGAGCCGAAGTCACTGAGGGGAGTGTTGGACATGTGATTTCCTTGGGGGTTGAAAAAAGGATGCTGGCAGACCGGGGCCGTTCAGCGTTTGCGAAAGGTGCCAAACAGGAAGCTGGCCACCGCCATCACCAGGAAGACGACAAACAGCACCTTGGCAATGCCTGCGGCACCCGCCGCAATACCGCCAAAGCCAAAAACGGCCGCAATGAGGGCGATGACAAGAAAGACAACGGCGTAGTGAAGCATGGCGGTCTCCTGGAGTGGCGATGCAGTCCTGAGGTGAATTGCATTCAAGGCTTCAGTGTGCGCAAGCTCGCAGCAGCAGTAAATCGGCCAAGTGCCCGCTGCAGCGTAGGACGCAGCCGACAGGCAGGTCGGCGTGCTGTCCCGGGGGCGTCAGTCCGGAGGGCAGGCCTGCGTTGCAACAGCGCCAACTGCCGCAACAGCGGCAGCGGGCAAAGCAGCCACCTCAGCTGCCGGAATCTGCACCACCTGCACCACCTGCACCGCCACCTGCGCCGCCAAGGGCAGCCGCACGGTAATCTGCGTGCCGATGCCGGCACCGCTGGTCAGCTGCAGGGTGCCGTGCTCGGCCAGGACCCGGTAACGCATGCCCACCAGACCGTGGGTGGACGGCCGCTGGTTGGCAGGGTCAAAACCCACGCCGTCGTCGCGCACCTGCAGCAGTGCAGCGCCCTCGCTGATATGCAGGCCAAGCCAGACCTGCGAGGCCTGCGCGTGTTTGCCGATGTTGGTAAACGCTTCTTGCACCAACCGATAAACCATCAGCTGTGCACTGGCAGACAAGGGCAGCGACTGCAACTGGCAATGAACAGGTATGCCCAAGGTCAGCGCCAGGTCGCGGGCCAGGATCTCCAGCGTGGCCACCAGGCCCAGGTGTGCCAGCGACGACGGGTGCAGGTCTTCGGTGATGCGCCGTTTGAGCGCGATCACGCTGTCCAACGTCTGCACCAGATGGGCCAGGCGCTCCAGCGCTTCGGGCTCCTTGGACGGCAGCACAGGGCCGGCCAGCCGCGAACGGATGCGCGCCGCGTCAAGCTTGGCCGACGTGAGCAGCGCGCCCAGCTCGTCGTGCAGGTCACGCGCCAAGCGGCTGCGTTCGTCTTCGCGCACCGTCTGCAGGTGGTGGGTGAGCTCCACCAGCTGCGCCGTGCGTTCGGCCACCACCGCTTCCAACTGCTCGTGCGCCCGGCGCTCACCGGCTTGAACCGCGCTGCGGTGCTGCTGCAAGACCAGCCCCTGACGCACCGTGATGAAAAGGGCCACCAGGCAGATCAGGCTGAGCCCGGCCACGCCCCAGCGGGCCAGCAACAAGGTGTGCAGCAGCGCCTGGTGGTGGGCCGCCAGCACAGGCCCACCTGCGCTGCCCGGCGCTGCGGCCCAGGCCGCCGCGGTGGCCACCGACTGCCAGTAGGCCGTTTCGCTGATCGTCACCATGACCACCGTGGCCGCGATGGCCAACGGCATCAGCAGCGGTCGGTGCACAAAGAGTGGGCCCGCTTTCATGCCGGGGGCCGCGCCAGGCCGGGCGCCGCGAATGAACGCAATGAATCGAATGTCCCGAACGTTCCGAACGTTCCGCATGTCTCGCATGTCCCACAAGTCCCACAAGTCCCACAAGTCCCGAACGTCCGGAACGTCCGGAACGTCCCGAACGTCCCGCATGCCGTGATCACCGCCCCCGTTTTCCCACCCATCGACACCAACCCCTGCGCCCTGGCGCCCTGGAGCAACCCATGATTCGAATCGCCATCGTTGACGACCACGCCCTGGTGCGTGCAGGCTTGCGCCAGTTCATGGCCGAGCAACCCGACTTCTGCGTCACCGCCGAAGCCGCCACCGGCCGCGAGGCAATGGACATCGTGCGCCAGGGCGAAGTGGACGTGGTGCTGCTGGACATCAACATGCCCGACATCAGCGGTGTCGACACGCTGGCCGCGATCAAGGCACGCCAGCCCGAGTTGCCGGTGCTGATCCTGAGCGGCTTTGCCGAAACGCACTACGCCACCACCATGCTGCGCCTGGGTGCGGCCGGCTATCTGAACAAGGACTGTGACCCGAGCGACATCGTGCAGGCCATCAGGACCGTGGCGCGCGGGCGCAAATTCATCACCCCGGCCGTCGCCGAAAGGCTGGCCGACGGCCTGGGGGCGGCCAGCGAGCTGGCACCCCACCAGCTGCTGTCCGAGCGCGAACTGCAGGTCTTCCTGCGGCTGGCGCAAGGTCAGACCATCGGCCACCTGGCCGAGAGCCTGTGCCTGAGCGTCAAGACCGTCAGCACCTACCGGGGCCGCGTGATGGAAAAGATGAACCTGCAATCCAACAGCGACCTGACCTACTACGCATTGAAGAACGGCTTGATCCAATAGTGCCTTCGCCGCTGCGGCCCTTTCCAAAGGGCTTGGCAGGGCAGCCATGCGGCCAACATCTGGATGCGCGGCAGGGACGGGTCTGCTCATGGGTCAGGCCTTCAACTTGAGCTTTGGAGCCCGATCACGAGATGTTATGAACGGTGGGCACGGGGCGTCTGTGCGCTGGCAGACAAAGGCTGGCAGAAAAAGGCTGGCAGCCCGGCCTGGCTGCGTGGGCAGGCGCACAGACCCGCCCATGGCCAGCACGCAACATTCAGGTCCAAACCGCAGGGAAAACGTCAAAGAAGCTGGGGTGAACAGCGCAAGTGCCTCGAGCCGTCGACAGCCTGAAGCAGCAAGGTTAAGCATGAAACAAACCGTCCAGCCAGACCCTCGACTCGGCGCGCCGCGCCTGACGCGCCAAGTCAGCGACAGCATGGGTGACATTGAAATCCCTGCAGGCGTGCGCTGGGGCGCCCAGACCGCACGCAGCCTTCGCTACTTCGCGATTGGCGAGCAACGCATGCCCATTGAACTGATTCGCGCCATGGCGTTGATCAAGTGGGCGGCCGCCGCCACCAACCGGGAGTTGGGCCTGCTCGACGGCGAACAAGCCAGCGCCATTTGCAGCGCGGCACAGCGGGTGGCCGAGGGTGAGTTTGACGATCAGTTTCCACTGTCGGTCTGGCAGACGGGGTCGGGCACCCAGAGTCACATGAACGTCAATGAAGTGATCGCCGACATCGCAACCCAAACCATGCGCCGCGCCGCGCCGGGTTCAAGCGGCGTGGACGCTCACGACGACGTCAACCTGGGCCAGTCGTCCAACGACGTGTTTCCCAGTGCCATGCACGTGGCCGTGGCCCTGCAGCTCAAAGCCAGGCTGCTGCCGGCCTTGCACGACCTTCGCCAGGCACTTTCCATCCAGGCGGCTGCGCTGGCCGACCAGGTGAAGGTGGGGCGCACCCACCTGCAAGACGCCACCCCCGTCACACTGGGTCAGGAATTTGGCGGCTATGAAGCCCAAGTGGGCTTGTGCGAAGCCGCCCTGCGCCATGCGCTGCCCGCGTTGCACACGCTGGCGATCGGCGGCACCGCCGTTGGCACCGGCCTCAACACCCACCCTCGGTTTGGTGCGCTGGTGGCGCAGCACCTGGGGCAGCGTCTGCAGCTGCCACTGCTGCAGGCATCCAACCTGTTTGCCGCTTTGGCAGGTCATGAGGCGTTGGTGGCCCTGCACGCCGCGCTGCGCATGCTGGCCATCGCGTTGACCAAGATCGCCGGCGACATTCGGCTGCTGGGCAGCGGCCCGCGGGCCGGCCTGGGCGAACTGAAACTGCCCGCCAACGAGCCTGGCAGTTCGATCATGCCCGGCAAGGTCAACCCCACTCAGGTGGAAGCGCTGACCATGGTTTGCGCGCAGGTCATGGGCCACGACACCGCGATTGGCTTTGCGGCCAGCCAGGGGCAGCTGGAACTGAACGTCTACAAGCCGTTGATTGCACTGGACGTGCTGGACAGCATCCGGCTTTTGTCCGACGCCATGCGCAGCTTCACCTGGCACTGCATCAACGGTCTGCTGCCGCAGAGCGCCCGGCTGCAGTCGATGCTGGACCAGTCCCTGATGCTGGGCACCGCGCTGGCGCCACACATCGGCTACGCGGCCGCTGCCAGCATGACGCAGCTCGCGCAGAAGAATGGCAGCAGCCTGCGCGCCGCAGCACTGAGCCTGGGCACCGTGACACCGGCCCAGTTTGACGCCTGGACAGACCCGACCCAGATGCTCGGGCCGCACCTGCGCTGAATGCGCGCTGAGTGCGCGCCGATGGTTCCATGTTCGCCAGCGGACAGACCCGGCCCTGAAGCTGCCGCATCCTCAGTTTTTGAACGTCAACCAGGACAACGCCATGGGCCTGACCGCCATTTTTCTGCTCGGGCTGCTGCTAGTCGTGATGGGCACCGTGCCGGCATGGCCCTACAGCCGCAGGTGGGGTCACGGGCCCAGTGGGCTGTTCGGCGTGGTGCTGGTGGTGCTGCTGGTGCAGTTTCTGATGGGGCGCATCTGAAGCAGCGTCAAGCGGGGGGTCAAGCGGCTGGATCGGTCGGTTGGCGCTCCAGCGCCAGGCGGCAGCAGTAGGCCACCAGTGCCTCAATTTCAGTGGACTTGTCAAACACCGCATCGGCGCCGAGCAGCAGGCAACGCTGGCGCATTTCGGCGGTGGCGTAGTTGCTCAGCACCACCTGCCGCGACCCGTTGCGCTTGGCACAACCGCTGCGCAGCACGCCCAGCCCTGAGCCGCCCTGCAAGAACAAATCCACGATGACCAATTCGGCCAGGCTCTCGCTCAACCAACCCAGAGCAGTACTTTCGTCCGCGGCGAAACCCACCACGTGCACGGGGGCCAGCTCTTCCAATGTGGCGATCAGGTTTTCCCGGATCACCGGGCTGTCTTCAACAAGAAAGGTCTGGAGCAGGCGCATCAGGGTTACGGGAGCGGTGGTGGCGAGTGTGCCTGCCTGCCGCTGGCACGCCATCGGTAGGCAGCGCCGAGACCTGTAGGACAGCGCTTACAGCGAGACCGTCAAAACCACCGTTGTCTCAGCAGGGTGGTGGTGCCTCTGGCGCAGATCGCGATGGCCACGTAGGACTGTCGCTACAGCCGTTGTCGAATTCGCCTGCTGGGCAACGCCGCACGGGCCATTCATGCTGCAGCGCACAGGCGTTGACCTCTCAACGCAGCCGTCCCAGCGAGCCGCTCATGCACATCCCATTAGGTCTGCGAGAACACCCACTGCGGCGGTCAATGCGTGGTGCTGCGCCCTGGCAACTACCCGTCGTTGAAGGCCATGGGTTTGAACAACCAGGGGCCCAACGACGGCGACAACCCACGGAACAAAGGCTGGATTGATGACCAGAACCGGTTCCGCGAAGGTGGCCCCGTGGCCGTGCGCGACTTGCCGCGCTGCAACGGCGTGCCGCAGGTGCGCGGTTCGGATGACTGGGAAGTGACCTACTCCTTTCGCGGCCGCCAGCACCACATTCAGACACGCAGCATGCCCGAGTCCACCATCGTCGTCGACCGCAGGGGCACGCCCCAAGGTTGGTGCTCGCCGCCCGCCTGAGACGCGGTGCGCCCACTGTCGTCTCACTCACATGGGCACAACCTGAGACTTTCCCTGCAACGTCCATTCAAACTGCAAACCCTGGCCTTGGCGGGCGCTTTTGCGCGTTGCCATGCTGCTGCCCATGGTTCCACGGGATCAAGAAAACTGGCGACGCGCGTTGCCATGACGGCGCCCTGGCAGCGCCTGAAGCGACGCCCTGAAGCGGCGCCCTGCCCCAGCGCAACCCGGTTCAGCTGCGGCGCAGATTGCCCAGCCAGCCACAGCGTGGGTCGTCGCAACGAAAGCGCCGCAAGGGCATCCACAGACTGAGCAGGCGGTCGCTCCAGCGGCGCGAGATGCGTTCGATGTCACCGCCGCAGCATGGACAGACGGGTTGCCAGCGGCCCGCCCCACGAGTGCGGCGCTGCGGATAGGAGTCAAGGGCAGGAGTTGGGTGCATGGCGCAGAGTGCCAGTGCGCGGCACTGGGGTCTGTGCGCCATCGCACCCGCTAACCCTGACGGGCGCTCAGGCAGCAGACCGCAACGTGCGATCGAACAGGCTGAACAAACGCTCCCAGTGCCTTTCAGCAGCAGCTCGGTCATAGATGCCACCGCGCAGCGGAAAGACAAAGCCGTGTTCCACACCGGGGTACCACTCCACGCGGTGCGGCGCCGGGGCGGCTTGCAAGCCCAGCTGCAATTGCGCGATGTCGGCCGGCGGCGCCCACTTGTCAAATTGTGCGCAGGCAAAGTAGCTCTCGCACTGCAGGCGTGCGGCTTCGCGGTGGGGTGAGTCGGGCGCATCGGTGGCCATGTTGGCGCCATGGATGCTGGCGATGCACTTCAGCCGTTGTGCAAAGGCCGTGGCCGCCCAGACCACAAAGGGCCCGCTCATGCAGTAGCCCACCGCGCCCACCCGGCTGGCGTCGGCTGCTTGAAAACCGTCCACGAAGTCGAGCAAGGCCCGGGTGTCGCAAAGCGTCGAGGCGCGGTCCAGCGTGGCCATCAAACCGAACATCTGGGCCAGCGCGGCTTCGGTGCGTTCTTGCAGCCAGAAGTCGCGGCTGCGGCGGTGGTAAAGGTTGGGCAGCACCACGCAGTAGCCCACCGCGGCAAGGCGCCGCGCCATGTCGTGCAGCTCTTCGCGTTTGCCAGGTGCGTCCATGTAGAACAGGACCACGGGAAACGGGCCGTTCTCTTCGGGGTGCACGATGAAGCTGTTCATCGGGCCGTCGGCGGTGGGGATGTCTAGGTGGTGTTCGATCATGACTTGGACTTTAGCGCGCTGAACGGGCCACCGCCGTGACCTGGTCGCGCTTTATGAGGCCGTCGACCAGTTCAATCACGCGGTCGCAGCGCTCGGCCAGGCGCGGGGAGTGGGTGACGACCAGAAAGCTGGTACCCAGTTCGGCGTGCATGCGCCGCATCAGCGCAAAGACTTCGTCGCTGGAAGCGGTGTCGAGGTTGCCGGTGGGCTCGTCAGCCAGCACCTTGCGGGCGCGTCCCTGCTGTTGCGCACTGACCTGGCCTTCGCGCATCAGCGCCGCGCAAACCCAAGGAGCCTGTCGGACTTGGCGCGTTGCCACGGTCAAGCCGTCGCCATCAAGGCCCGTTCGATGCGCCGACGCGCCACCTGCGTCTTGGGCACCGGAATGTCCCACCACATGCGCACGTCTTCTTGCAGGCCCACGCCGTGCATGAAGTTGTAGATGCCCTTCTTCAAGCCCAGGCCCAGTGCGTCGTGGTCCACACCCGTGGGGTCGATGAAGCCGATGTCGTTCTTGGCAAACGTCACCGGCGGCAGCGGCACCAGGGTGACGCCAAAGTCTTGCGGCGCCTGGCCCACCGGAGAATGCACGGTGCAGGCAAAACGATGCCAAAAGCCACTGTGGATGCAGCCGTTGACAAACAGTTGGCGCACCAGCTCCAGCGCGTCCACGGTGTCTTGCACGGTCTGGGTCGGAAAGCCGTACATCAGGTAGGCGTGGACCAGCACGCCGGCGTCGGCAAAACCCTTGGTCACACGTGCCACCTGGTCGACCGAAACGCCCTTTTTCATCAGCGTCAGCAAGCGGTCTGACGCCACTTCCAGGCCACCACTGATGGCGATGCAGCCACTGTCGGCCAGCTGTTGGCACAGCTGCGGCGTGAAGGTCTTCTCGAAGCGGATGTTGCCCCACCAGCTGATGCCGACATGGCGGCGCTGCAGCTCGGCCGCAAAAGCCTTCAGCGACTTGGGCGGCGCGGCTTCGTCGACCAGGTGAAAACCCGTTTGGCCGGTCTCGGCCACGATGGCCTGCACGCGGTTGACCAGGGTGGTGGCGCTGGCGGCGTCATAGCGGCTGATGTAGTCCAGGCTGACATCGCAAAAGCTGCACTTTTTCCAGTAGCAGCCGTGGGCCACGGTCAGCTTGTTCCAGCGGCCGTCGCTCCACAGGCGGTGCATCGGGTTGAGCATGTCCAGCAGCGACAGATAACGCTGCAGTGGCAGGCCGTCCCAGGTCGGCGTGCCCACGTCTTCAAAAGGCACGTCGGGCTCCGGCAAGTTGACATAGCGCACCGCACCCTGGTCGCGCCTGAAGGTGCGCACCAGGCGCTGTGCCGAGCGCTGGCCTTGCAGGTGCTCCAGCAGCGCCAGCAAAGGGCGCTCACCGGCGTCGAGCGTGATGAAGTCGAAGAAGTCGAAGACCTGCGGCTCGTTCAGCTCGCGCAGTTCGGTGTTGACAAAACCACCACCCAAGACGGTGGTGATCTGCGGAAACGCGGCCTTGATGGCCTGGGCGATTCGAAAGGCGCCGTAAACCGCGCCCGGAAAAGGCACGCTGATCAGCACCACGGTGGGCTGATGCTGGTCAACAGCGGCCAGCGTCAGCTGTTGCAGCAGCTGATCGACCAGGTTGGGCGCAGCGGCCAGGGCTGCTGCCAGCGGCTCAAAGGTGGCTTGGCTGGCGGCCAGCTTTTCGCCATAGCGAACAAACTCAAAGCGCGGGTCGACGCCGTCCTTGATGACATCGGCCAGGTCGTTCAGGTACAGCGTGGCCAGATGCCGTGCGCGGTCTTGCACACCCAGCGTGCCAAAGGCCCAGGCCATCGGGTCGCCCCCTTCGGCGTCGGCTTCAAACACGTCCAGCGACTGAAAGCGCGGGCCTTCAGGCAAGTAGCTGCGGCTGGCGATGCGGTGGGCCAGGGTGCTGTCGCGGCCTTGCAGAAAAGTGATGGTCGGGTCGATGGTGCTGCGGTAGGCCTCAAAGGATTGCACAAATCGGTCTACCCGGGCGCTGCGCTGCTGCGCTGGCTGGCGGTTCACCTGCTCGTGAATGGCCGTCAGGCCAGGCGCAGACAGCAGCCGCAGGATGAGTGCCAGCGCCAGATCTTCCTGCACCGCTTGCACGCCACGCGAGCGCAAAAAGCCGGTCAGGTAGGCGGTCGACGGATAGGGCGTGTTGAGCTGGGTCATCGGCGGGATGACGGACAGCACACGAAGGGGGTTGTGAAGCATGGAGAGCAGCGCAAGGATCAGCGCAACCAGCGCAGCAGCGCCTGGTCAACAGCGGCGTCACTGAGCAATTGCAGGTGGTTCACGCCTTGCACTTGCAGCTGACGGTCTGCATCGAATTGCAGTGTTCGCACAGGGTCTTTGTGGCGGCCCAGCGCACTGTCCACGCGCACCAGGCCGTCACCCAGCAGCCGGCCCTTCAGGCCGCCGGCTTGGGTGTCGGTGCTGGCGGCCACTGCATGGCAGCGCGGCTGCGCTGGCAAGGGCACATGCACCTGCCCTTGACCGCGCGGCGTAGGCAACAGTTGACCGTGGCGCAGGTCGGTGATGCCCGCGCTGCGCAGCTTGCCCAAACGCGCCAAGGGCGCGGCGTAGGGGGCTGCACCCAGGACGATGTCCAGCCCATGGCCCGCACGTTCCAGCGGGGCGCCGTGGTGCGGCGTGCCCAGAAAGACGGCGTCGTCCACCTGGCCCACCCAGGCCTGCCCGGCCAGCTTTGCCTGGTGCAGCGCGCTGCGGGCCACCAAACCACCCATGCTGTGACAGAGCAAAACCACCCGTTCCAATGGAACCGGCCAGGCGGCCAGCAGTTGATCCACCCGGTCCGCAAACTCAGCGCCATTGGCATGCACCGGGCGGCCCGTGTTGTAGCGCAGGTAGACCGGCGTGTAGCCGGCTTCAAGGGCCAGTGCAGCGCCGTGGTCGTGGCCGTCACGGGTCCACTGCAGATCGTTCATGCACAGGCCGTGCATCAGCACCAGCACACGGCCGGTGGCGGCTGGCAAGGCGGCCCGCAAAGTCGCAGGTTGCAAGGTCAAGGCTTGACCGTTAGAACAAAAGCCCATGACCGTGGCCAAAGGGTTGCCACTGGCGTGCAGGTGGTCGCCCAGGACACCGTTGAGCGCGGCCACCACCGCTTCGCGTTCGCGGCTGCTGGCGGGGGCGTCGGTGGTGGGTCTGTCGGTACTGGGCCTGTCGGTGGTGGGCCTGTCGGTCGTGGTCATGCCGGTGTTGGCAGGCGCCAGCAGCGGTGTCAGCGCCGCCAAGAGCGCGTCCACGCTGCCACCGACCAGCCGCGTGACACCACGAACGCTGCGGTACACCAGGCCGGTGATGCCCCGGGTCTGTTCGGGGCCCTTCAAGCCGGGAACGCTGGCAATGCGCGCATGCATGGCCTCGACCAGCGCAGTCAGGCCCAGCGTGGCGTCAACAGCCAAACGGGCCGCACCGCGCACGTCTGCAGTGGTCCTTGGGTGCATGCTTGCAGCGCTGGAACGAACCGGTTTTGAAGTCATCGGGCCAGTTTAGGCCGACGCCGCTGCGGAAGCCCGTTCAACGGACAGCGACATTCGACTGGCTTAGACCAGCGGCTGCGCCAGGTAAACCCCTTCGCGCCCCACGATCGCCTTGTGCGCCGGCATCAGCACGGTGCAGTCGTCGCAGAGGGCGCGGATTTCTTCGCCGCCATCGGTGGCAATGAGCTCGCCATGGGCAAACGTTTCGAACCCGGCCAGGGGGCGCACAAAGCGGAAATCGGCCGTCTTGATCAGATGGGTTTTCAGCAAACCAAAACGCTGCGCCGGCGCTGCAGGCTGGCTGCGCAGCGTGGGCGCCAAAACGCCAAAGTGCGCGCAGAAATCCAGCGCCACCTGCACCGCCAACTGGCTGCTGGCGCGCAGGAAGTGTTGGCCACATTCCACCACCAGCGCCACACCCTGGCCCTGGGGCGTGCCGTGCACGCCGTGCTGGATCAGCGGGGTTCCAGACCCCAAGCCTTCAGGCATGACCAAGTGCACCGAAGGCTGGCCAATGGCCAAAGCCGCTCGCCCATTGCGCTCAAACTGCGGGTACACCCAGAACGGCTGCACCGCCTGGCTGGTGGAGTGGATGTCCAGGATGTGATCGGCCGCAGCCACCACCGGCCGCAGGACCCGCGCCCGTGCCAGCTCGGGGCTGTCCTGGCTGCCGTCCAGCCAGGCGCTGGACCAGATGCGGTTCATGTTGTGCACCAGCTGCCGGCTCTCAAAGGGCTGGCTCGGGTCAAAGCTTTCATAAGCCGCCACGTTGGCAAAGCTCAGGGTCAGCGTGCCCGCCAAGGGCCGCGCGCCACTGTCGAGCAGGTGGGTGACGGCGCTCATGCCGCAGATCTCATTGCCATGGGTCAGCGCGTTGATCAGCAGATGCGGGCCGGGCTGGCCCGACTCGAAGCGGTGCACGTAGTCGATGCCGACATTGCCCAAGCGGTAAGCCGACAGGTCGCGTGGCAGGACTTGGAGTTCGGGGGTGTCACTGATCATGGCTGCTCCGGTTGGGGCGTGGATTGTCAGGTGCACAGCCGCCGTCACGTCAGCTCAACTGCGCCAGGTGAAGCCGGACGGTGTCCAACAGCAGGTCCAAATCCAGCGGCTTGGTCAGATAGGACTGAAAGCCGGCCGCCAATGCGGCGTCCAAGTCAGACCGAGTCGCGTTGGCGCTGACCGCCACCACCGGTATGGACCGTGTCAATTCATTCGCACGCAGCTTGGCAAGCACCTGAAAACCGTCCATGCCCGGCAATTGGATGTCGGTGAGGATCAGCGAGGGCTGCAGATCTTGCGCCAGGCGCAGACCTTCCAGCGGCGATTCGGTGCACTCCAGTTCAACATCGGGCAGGCACGAGAGCATCGCCTGCATCAAGCAGATGTTGACCAGGTTGTCTTCGATGTAGAGCACCCGATGGACCTGGGCTGACCCCAGAGTGACAGGCCTCGCATTCACGGGTGGCAACACCCAAGGGGCCGCGACAGCGGCCGCGGCGCGCGGCAGCCGAAACCAGAACAGGCTGCCTGCGCCCGACTCGCTGTCCACGCCAATGCTGCCACCCATGGCCTGCACCAGCCGCTGGGACAAGGCCAGCCCGATGCCAGTCCCTTCGACACCTGAGCCTGCTGCGGCAAGGCGCTCAAAGGGTTGAAACAGCCGCAGCTGGTCCTGCGCCTGGATGCCCGGGCCGTTGTCGCGGACACC
>JAYVSX010000174.1:0-3021 GCA_043774975.1 Rubrivivax sp. | reverse complement strand
CACCATGGCCCACACCCACCCCGACCCCCCCTGGAAACACGACGGCGTGAGCGGTGTGCCCGCCAACCAGCTGGACGCCAACACCGCGCAAACCCCCGGCATGGACCGCAAGGCGGCCATCAACTTTGCCCGCGTGGGCGCGCAAAAACTGTGGGCCGGCACGGTGCACATCCACGCCAACGCCAAGACCGGTGCGCACCACCACGGGCCGCTGGAAAGCGTGATCTACATCGTCAAGGGCCGGGCCCGCATGCGCTGGGGCGAAGCGCTGGAATTCACCGCCGAAGCCGGCCCGGGCGACTTCATTTACGTGCCGCCCTTTGTGCCGCACCAGGAGATCAACGCCAGCGCCACCGAAACGCTGGAATGTGTGCTGTGCCGCAGCGACGGCGAGGCCGTGGCCGTCAACCTGGACATCGAGCCGGTTGAAAAGCCCGAGCAGGTGGCCTGGGTCGATCCCACCCACCCTGCACCTTCGGCTTGATCCCGGCCAGGCTTCAACGCATGCCTTCCATCAACGACCCGCGCCAACTGCTGCGCGCCCTGTACGACGCCGCCGTGCAGCGCGCCTTGCCGGCCCACAACACGGCCGCCTACCTGCCGCCCCCGCCCGACCCCCAAAGAGGCCGCACGCTGGTGCTGGGCGCGGGCAAGGCCGGTGGTGCCATGGCCGCGGCCGTGGACGCCTTGTGGCCTGCACACGCGCCGCTGAGCGGCCTGGTGGTGACTCGCTACGACCACGTGCCACCGGCCTATCTGGCCAGGCCTGGCCGCATTGAAGTGGTGCAAGCCCGCCACCCGGTGCCCGACCAGGCCGGCCAGCAAGCCGCGCTGCGCATCGCCGCCCTGGCCCAGGGCTTGACGGCTCACGACCTGGTGCTGTGCCTGATCTCGGGCGGTGGCTCGGCGCTGCTGTCGCTGCCCGCGCCGGGCCTGACGCTGGCCGACAAACAGGCCATCAACCAGGCGCTGCTGAAAAGCGGCGCCGCCATCGGCGAAATGAACTGCGTGCGCAAGCACCTCAGCGCCATCAAGGGTGGCCGGCTGGCCGCGCTGTGCGCACCGGCACGCGTGGTCACGCTGCTGATCAGCGACGTGCCCGGCGACGCCCCCGAAGTCATTGCCAGCGGCCCCACGGTGGCCGACAGCAGCACCTGTGCCGACGCGCTGGCGATCTGCCGCCGCTACGGCATTGACCTGCCCCCGGCCGCGCTGCAAGGCCTGGAAAGCGGTGCCTTTGAAACCCCCAAACCCGGCGACGCGCTGTTCAACGGCCACCAGGTGCACCTGATTGCCACGCCGCAGCAAAGCCTGGAAGCCGCCGCCGCCGTGGCCCGCGCGGCGGGTGTGCAGGCCTTCATCCTGAGCGACGAGATGGAAGGCGAAAGCCGCGAGGTGGGCAAGGTGCAAGCCGCACTGGCCCGCGCGGTGGCCCGGCGCGGCCAGCCCTTTGAGCGGCCGTGCGTCATCTTGTCGGGCGGCGAAACCACCGTCACCGTCAAGAGCAAGGGCGTGGGTGACGTCGCGAGTGAGGGCGTGGCCGGGCAGTCGCCCGGCCGGGGCGGCCGGGCCACCGAATTCCTGTTGGGCTGCGCCATCGCGCTGCAAGGCGAACCGGGTGTGCATGTGCTGGCCGCCGACACCGACGGCATTGACGGCATAGAAGACAACGCCGGCGCCATCGTCACCCCCAGCACACTGGCCCGCGCCCAGGCCCTGGGCCTGAAGGCGGCCGACTTCCTGGACCGCAACGACGCCTACAACTTTTTCAAGCCCTTGGGCGACCTGGTGACGCCGGGGCCGACCTTCACCAACGTGAATGACTTTCGGGCGATTTTGGTGAGTTGAAGGCTCCGCGCCCTCGTGGGGCGCCGAGTTAACAGCGACTCGCGCCACAGTTCTGCGACTGGCGGGCGCAAGTAGCTGCGACTGGCCTGGCCAGCACGTTCCAAAAGGGTTGGAGCTCGGGGCTAAGACAAAGTGCGACGCCAACCTGCGGTGAAAGCTCGGATTACCTGCTCAGCTTGCTGGGGTGCGGGCTGGCGACGACAGCTTTGCGGCAACCCAACCGTGCTGGTGATGGGGTTCTATCGACCCACATCGGTCCTTGGTCGTCAAATTCCTCGTGTCGAGCGTTGTGGCGGCAAAGGGCTGTCTGGCCGGGGCACGGCGCGCGACTGAAGCGGTCGGTGCTGCGCACCGACTGCCCTGCGGTACTCGGGTCCAGGGCCCTGGCGCAGAACTCGCTGCGTTCGCTGCGCTCACTTCGCTCAAACAGCCTGCGCCAAAAGTGTTGACGAAGCGCGCTGCGCGCGCGGGCCCTGAACCCTGCGTTCCTCGGCGCTTCACACGCACGCCGCACCCCGGCCAGACAGCCCTTTGCATCGCGCACCTGTGGCGATTCGACGAACGCCACCGCGGGTGGCTGAGCGGCAGGCGGTGCCCGGTGGGGGCGCTGTCTGTGGCGCTGAGCAGCGCAGGCGGCAGGGCGGCGCGCGCAGCGCGCTTCGTCAACTGACTTGCCGCAGCCTGTTTGAGCGCAGAGAGCGAAGCGAACGAAGCGAGTTCTGCGGCACGCCCTGCAGACGAGCAGCGCAAGGCAGCCGGTGCGCAGCGCCGGCCGCCACAGCCTGCGCCTCCGCCGGGCACCGCCTGCCGCGACGCGCCAACTCCTCGTGCGCCGCTTTGTCCGCAGCTGCCGGCGTCAGACACCGGTGTCGAATGTGGGGGCGCACCGTTTCGCGCCTGTCCGCACCCTTGTGCGAACCCTTGGGCATCGGCTAAGGTCGGGGCCGCGGGCGGCAGATGCCGGGCAAACGGGGCAGTGACATGGGTTCAGGACGGTTGATCCGCGTCGCCAGGCTGTTGACTCAGCGGCCTTCCCATCGGCAAGACCCGCTCGACCCCGTATCACGCAGGCCCTCCAGCCAAACCGCCGCCAGCCGGTGCTGAGAGTGTGAGAGTCTTTCAGCCATGCCCGCTCGACACGCCCAAAGGGCCCCGCTCGTCGTTGCAAATGCT
>JAYVSX010000173.1:0-22009 GCA_043774975.1 Rubrivivax sp. | reverse complement strand
CTTCGGCAATCATTTCCATGACGATTCCTTGGTGCGTGAATGGGGGCAAGTGAAAAAGGGTTTGACGGGTTATCGACTCTTGCGACGCGGTCTGTAGTCGCCCAGCAGATCAAAACGTTTCCCAGTCGGCGTCGGCGCCAGCGCCGGCCGCAGCGGCTGCCGCCGCGTTGGCCGGGGCTGATGAGGGTTTGCTCACCGGGTTGACCGGGGCCGCGCGCGGCGAGCTTTGAGCGCGGCCGATGGCGACGCGGGCTGCAGCGGCGGGTTTGGACGAGCCGTAGCTCGGCGCTGAATGCCGGCCCAGCGCAGACGACGGCGTGCCCGCGCCCAGCTGGAAGGCTGCCACCGCGCCGGCCAGTTGCTGTGACTGCGACTTCAGCGACTCGGCGGCTGCAGCGCTCTGCTCCACCAAGGCCGCGTTTTGCTGGGTCATCTGGTCCAGCACGGCGACGGCGCTGTTGACCTGGCCGATGCCAGAGCTTTGCTCGGCCGCGGCGGCGCTGATCTCGCCAATGATGTCGGTCACGCGTTGCACACTGGCCACGATTTCGCCCATGGTGTTGCCGGCGTCTTGCACCAGCCGCGAGCCCGACTCGACCCGCTCCACGCTGGCACCAATGAGCGACTTGATTTCGCGTGCGGCCTCGGCGCTGCGTTGCGCCAGGCTGCGGACTTCGCTGGCCACCACGGCAAAGCCGCGGCCCTGTTCACCGGCACGAGCCGCCTCCACGGCTGCGTTCAGGGCCAGGATGTTGGTCTGAAAGGCAATGCCGTCGATGGTGCTGATGATGTCTGCAATCTTCTTGGAGCTGGCGTTGATTTCGTCCATCGTGCTGACCACTTGGGCCACCACCGAGCCACCCCGGGCCGCCACCTCGCTGGCCGAACTGGCCAGCTGGTTGGCGGTGCGTGCCGAGTCTGCAGTCTGGTTGACGGTGCCGGTCAGCTGAGCCATGGAGCTGGCAGCTTGCTGCAGGTTGGCTGTCGTTTGCTCGGTGCGCGCGCTGAGGTCGGCGTTGCCTGCGGCGATCTCTTCGGCAGCCAAGGAAACGCCGTCGGCTCCGCCGCGGATGGAACCCAGCGTTTGGCGCAACGAAGACTGCAGCGCCGACAGCGAGCGCAAGACGGCCGCCGCGTCTGACGGGCCGTCAACCTGGATGTCCACGCTCAAGTCGCCTTCGGCCATCTTTTGGGCGTGTGCTTCGGCTTGCTGCATGTCTTGGCGCTGCGCTCGCATGCCAATCAGCAGCAGGCCCACGGCCAGCACTGTGCAGCTGACGCTGGCCCCGATGACGACAGCGGCAGGCCAACTGGCGCTGATCCCGGCAATCACGCTGCCTTGCCCGGCCGCCAGGAGTGTAGAGACCACCGTGGTGCGCTGGCCATTGGTGAGTACGGATGACATGAGGGTTTCCTGCGGGGTGATCGGTTGACGGGGTGAGGATGACGACGTGCTCAGCTTCAAGTGGCGTGCCGTTCCAGCCGGAACGCGCCCACCACGCTGCTCAGTCGTTGCGCTTGGTCTTTCAGGCTCTCTGCGGCGGCAGCGCTTTGTTCAACCAGCGAAGCGTTTTGCTGGGTCATGCCATCCAGCCGTGCCACGGCCGTGTTGATCTGACCGATGCCGTGGCTCTGCTCGCCTGCAGCCGAACTGATCTCACCGATGATGTGACTGACGCGCTGCACGCTGGCGACCAGTTCCGTCATGGTGCTGCCGGCGTTGGCCACCAGCTTGGAGCCCGCATCCACGCGGTCCACGCTGACGCCGATCAAGGACTTGATCTCCCGTGCAGCCGTCGCGCTGCGCTGGGCCAGCAGGCGAACTTCGGCGGCCACCACGGCAAAGCCGCGGCCTTGTTCGCCGGCGCGGGCCGCTTCCACGGCCGCGTTCAGGGCCAGGATGTTGGTCTGGAAGGCGATGCCATCGATGGTGCCAATGATCTCGGCTATTTTTCGGGCGCTGTGGTTGATCTCGTTCATGGTGATGACCACCTGGGCCACCACGCTGCCGCCGCGCTGGGCCACTGCGGCGGCGGTGTGGGCCAGTTGGCTGGCTTCACGCGCAGACTCGGCGCTGTGGCGCACGGTGCCTGTCAGCTGCTCCATGGAACTGGCCGTCTCCTGCAAGGAACTGGCGGCCTGCTCGGTGCGGTGGCTGAGGTCGGTGTTGCCACTGGCCACTTCGGCGCTGGAGGACTGGATGCTGATCGACGACTCGTGCACCTGCCCCACCAAGGAGCGCAGACTGGCCTGCATGTGCGCCAGGCCGCGCAGCAGCGTGGCGGCCTCGTCCTGGCCTTGGACATGGATCTGTTGTGTCAGGTCGCCGCTGGCGATGGACTGGGCCAGCTCGGCCGCGTAGGCAATGGGTTGTGTGATGGAGCGCGAGTTCAGAAGCGTCAGGGGTATCACCACCACGATGACCAAACCCACGGTGGCGGCAAATGCCAGCAGCGTGTAGAAAACGGCGGTCTCGAATTCAGCCTGGGTGCGGCGGGCTTCGTCACTGACGATCTGGGCGATCTTGTCGATGTTGACTTCAACCGCGGCCACTTCTTCCTTGGCCTTGGTCAACATTTTGTCGGCCAGGCGGGCGTTGTCGTAGCCGCCGTTTTGAATGTTGTTCAAGATCGGGGCGCTGCGTTGGACGTATCCGTCCAGGCGCGTCATCGAGTCGCGAGCGATCGGGTTGTCGGCGTCGTCTTTTCCCTCCAGCAGTGCACTGAAGGCCTTCTTGGTGAACTCGATTTCCTTCAGCCATGCCTCGCGGTGCTTGAGCACCGCGACACCGTCTTCGTAGTCGATGACCATGCTTTTTTCCAGCAGCCGCACCTGGGCCATGTGCTGGCGCAGGGTGGCCACGCCTTCGACCTCATGGACCGAGTGGGCCATGAAGTCATGGTTCAGGCTGCGGATGTAGGAGCCGCCGATAACGCCCACCAGGCCCACCAGGGCAAACATGAGCAAGACCATGGCAATGGCGCCTTGCATCCGGGTGCGAATGGAAAATCGGCGCATGAGTTCAAGCGTGGCGTTCATGTTGTTTCCTTGTCTCTCACGGCGCTGGGATACAGGCCTCAATGGCGCGAGCGCCGGATCAACGAGCCCACATCCAGGATCAGGGCCACGCGGCCGTCGCCCATGATGGTGGCGCCAGACACGTCGTCCACCCGGCGGTAGTTGCTTTCCAGGTTCTTCACCACCACCTGCTGCTGACCCAGCAGTTCATCGACCAGCAGCGCCACACGGCCGCCCTCGGCTTCAACCACAACCATGATGCTGCTGGTTTTGTCAAAGTCGAAACGGGGTACGTTGAAGACCCGCTCCAGGTCCAGCACCGGCATGTACTCGTCACGCACTTCCACCACGCGGCCGCTGCCGCCAATGGTTTTGATCAACCCCGGTTTGACCTGGAAGGACTCCACCACGCTGTTCAGCGGCAGGATGTAGCACTCTTCGCCCACGCCCACGCTCATGCCGTCCATGATGGCCAGCGTCAAGGGCAGGCGCACGCGCACCGTCATGCCGTAGCCTTCGGCCGAGTCAATTTCCACCGTGCCGCCGAGCGCGGTGATGTTTTTCTTGACCACGTCCATGCCCACGCCGCGGCCGGACACGTCGGTGACCTGGTCGGCGGTGGAAAAGCCTGCCGCAAAAATGAGGCTGTAGACCTCGGAGTCGGTCATGGCGTCGGACACGGCTAGGCCGCGCTCACGGGCCTTGCTGAGCAGCTTGTTGCGGTTCAGGCCCTTGCCGTCGTCGCGCACCTCGATCACGATGCTGCCGCCCTGGTGGCTGGCGATCAACGTGATGGTGCCGGTTTCGGGTTTGCCCTTGGCAACCCGCTCGGCCGGCATTTCAATGCCGTGGTCGCAGCTGTTGCGCACCAGGTGGGTCAGCGGGTCGGTGATCTTCTCGACCAGGCCCTTGTCCAGTTCGGTGGCATCGCCCACCTGCACCAGTTCAACCTTCTTGCCCAGCTTGCTGGCCAGGTCGCGCAGCATGCGCGGGAAGCGGTTGAAGACCAGCGACATGGGGATCATGCGGATGCCCATCACGGCTTCCTGCAGGTCGCGCGTGTTGCGCTCCAGATCGGCCAGACCGCTGGCAAGCTGTTGGTGCTGACTGGCGTCCACGCCCTTGCTGTTTTGCGCCAGCATGGCCTGCGTGATGACCAGTTCACCGACCAGGTTGATGAGTTGGTCCACCTTGTCGACGGACACACGCAGGGTGCTGGACTCGGCCGCCGCTGCAGCCTTCTCCGGTTTGGCCGCCGCTGCGGGCTTGGGCGCCCTGGTGACGTTGGCGACGCTGGGGACGCTGACGACGCTGGCGCCAGCGCTGGCCGGTAGCTCTGCGATGGAACCCTCTGTCGGGGCCCCCGGTGCGTTGTCAAAGAAGCCGTAACCCAGCTCAGCCGGCGCTGCTTCAGCCGCCGGGGCGCCGGGCGCGCCTGCATGAAAGCCGTAGCCGTCGCCCAAGGGCGCCAGCTGCACGCTTTCACGCGCAACGTGAAAGCTGAAGAGATCGTAGAGGTCGTTGTCCGACGAGATGGTGATGACCTTGAACCGGCGCATGCCGTCGGCTTCGCGTCCGGCGTCGAGCGGTTCGATGGTGCCCAGGTTGGTGATTTCCTTGAACAGATCCACCAGGCACTCAGCCAGTGCCGGCTCAGACAGCGGGCCCACCGTCAGCTCGAGGCTGCGGGTGTTGGAAATGGGCTTTGTGGGGGGGGCGGTGGACGCTGCGGGTACGGCGGGCGCAGCAATTGCTGCCGATGTGGGGGCGGCGCTTTTGGCAGGCGCAACCACGGGAGCCTGGCCATTGACCAGGTTGCGAATGGAAGACAGCAACTCGGTGGTGTCGACCTCTGCCCCACCGTTGCCTTGATGGCGAGCCAGCTGAGCTTTCAGCGCGTCGCCCGATGTCAACAGCACATCCACCATCGCCGCCGTCGGGATCAACTCTCGCCGGCGCAGCTTGTCGAGCAGGGTCTCCATCTGGTGGGTGAGCTCGGCCACATCTGAAAAGCCGAACGTGGCGGCACCTCCCTTGACCGAGTGGGCGCAACGAAAGACGGCATTGAGCTCTTCGTCGTCGGCGGTTTCCAGGTCCAGGTTGAGCAGCATTTGCTCCAACTTTTCCAGGTTCTCGCCGGCCTCTTCAAAATACACCTGATAGAACTGGCTCAGGTCGATGCCTGCTGACAGGCTGCTGCCTTCGTTGGTCATTTCACCCATGTGGGTCTCCCGGTGATTGGCGCTGGTCGCTGGTGGTCAGCGAATGACCTTGCCGATGACTTCTACCAACTTGGCAGGGTCAAACGGCTTGACCAGCCAACCCGTGGCGCCGGCGGCGCGCCCCGCTTGCTTCATTTGGTCGCTGCTTTCCGTGGTCAAGATCAGGATCGGGGTGTTCTTGAACCTGGGGTTCTCGCGCAGCTTCTTGGTCAGGTTGATGCCGTCCATGCGCGGCATGTTTTGGTCGGTGAGCACCAGGTTGAAATCGCGACTGTTGGCCTTTTCATAGGCGTCTTGCCCGTCGACGGCTTCCACGACGTTGAAGCCGGCGTTCTTGAGGGTGAAGGTGACCATTTGGCGCATGGAGGCGCTGTCGTCAACGGCAAGGATCGAGTACATGGGGGTCTCTCCGGGGGGCAACGGGTGATAGGTGGCGCAAGGGGCAGCGGTGGGTGCTGTTCAGAACAGCTCGACGCTGCCGGCGTCCATTTCGTCTTGGGTCACGGGGTTGGGGCGCAGCGGCGCCTGTTCGATGACGGCCTGGCCGTCTTCGTCGTCACCCATGGTCTGGCTGGCCAGGCGGTCGGCGCAGTTGCGCAGGCGGCGTGAGGTGTGGCTGACCAACTGAGACGCCATGTCCTGAAACTGCATGGCGGTGATGGCGCCGGCCATGTGCTGCATGGCCTTGTGCAATTGCGGAGCCTGGTCTTCTGGCTGGACCGCAGCTTGATGCAGAAGCGTCCGCAACTCGCCGTTGGCGCCATAAAAGTGCCCCATGAGGGAATCGCAGGCGTCGCTGAGCAGCCGCTGCAAGCGTTCGAGGTCGTTGCTGGCCACCATCAGGTCGTCCTGCAGGTCAGCGGCCGCCAGCAACGAGAACGCAGCTCCGTCGGGCGGTGAAGTGTCTTCCTGAGCGAGCATCCAGTCTCCAGGGGTGCGTCTTGCAATGGGCAGGGGTGGTCCAGTGTCCCGGTGGTTTGCCGGTGCCGCTGCGGGTCCGACGGGACTGGCTTCAGAGGCATTTTCGGCAACACACCTGCAAACATTGAGGGAAAGTTCGAGCCAAAGACATCCCATTTCGCACGCCCCGTGTTGGCTCGCCCCCGTGCAGGCCAAGTTGCTTTGCGATACTGCCCACCATGACTGGGACCGATCAACCCGCCGCGCGCGCCATTCGTTTGCTGCACCTGGAAGACTCCGAGTTGGACCATGCGCTGGTGGTGGCGCATCTGCGCCGCGGCGCGCTGCAGGTGCTGGAGCGCCGCATCGAGACCCGCGCTGAATTTGAGGCCGCCTTGTCAGAGGCCTGGGACCTGGTCATCTCTGACCACCACTTGCCAGGCTTTTCCGGCCTGGAGGCCCTGCAGGTGTTGCGTCAGCGTGAACACGCCGGCGCGGCACCGCTGCCCTTCATCCTGGTCTCGGGCCAGATTGGCGAAGAAACGGCGGTCGAAGCCATGCGAAACGGTGCGGCCGACTACCTGCTCAAGAACAACCTGTCGCGCCTGGCGGTGGCGGCCGAGCATGCCATTCGCGCCAACCAAACCCACCGGGCCCGCATCCAGGCTGACCAGGAGCTGCAGGCTTCCCGTTTGCGTCTGTCCGAATTGGCACAGCACCTGCAGACCAGCGTGGAAGCTGAGCGCCAGTCCATCGCACGCGAGATCCACGACGACGTGGGGGGCTCGCTCACCGCGTTGAAGTTTGAGCTGGACTGGATTCGCCGTCATGCTGGAACGAACGAGGTGCAGCAGCGCGCGGTGTTGGCGCTGGAAACCGTGACCCACGCCATTGAAGCCAGCCAGCGCATCATGCAAAACCTGCGCCCGGCCATCCTGGAGCAGGGCTTGTTGGCCGCTCTGCAATGGATGACAAGCCGGTTCGAGAAGCGCACCGGCATCGTTTGCGAGTTGCGAGCCCCCGAAGGTCTGCCGGGGCAGGCCCTGATGTTTCCTGTGGGCGTACCTTTGGTGGCCTACCGAACGGTGCAAGAGGCTCTGACCAACGTGAGCAAACACGCCCAAGCCAGCCGCGTGGTGGTGGACCTTTCCTTGGGCGGCGGCGTGCTGTCGCTGGAAGTCAGTGACAACGGCCGCGGCCTGGACCCGGCCGACCTGGCCAAGGCGCGCAGCTTTGGCATCCGCGGGCTGCACGAACGGGCGTCCACGGTGGGTGGCTGGGTGGAGTTGAGCAGCGGTGCCGCGGGCACTTCGTTGATTCTGTCGGTCCCCTTGACCGACACCCTGGCCCGCCAGATCGATGGATCCGAGTCGGCGCCACACGACGACCCCGAAGCGGCAGAATGGACCACGCATTGAAGAGCAACACCTTGATTGACGTCATCCTGTGCGACGACCACGCACTCATCCGCCGCGGCATTCGCGACACCCTGTCTGACGCGCCTGACATCCAGGTCGTGGGCGAGGTGGGCGACTACGGTGAATTGCGCTCCCTGTTCCGCAGCCGCGTCGGCCTGGAAACTGGCAAGAACACGCCGTGTGACGTGCTGGTGCTGGACATCAACCTGCCTGGCCGCAGTGGCCTGGACGTGCTGCATGCCATGAAAGACGAGGGCTCCGCGGTCAAGGTGTTGGTGGTCAGCATGTACCCAGAAGATCAGTACGCCATCCGCGCCCTCAAGGCCGGGGCCTTCGGCTACGTCAACAAAGGGGGCGACCCGCAACTGCTGGTGCAGGCCGTTCGCACGGTGGCGCAGGGTCGCAAGTACGTGACGCCGGAGATCGCGCAGATGCTGGTCGACAGCCTGACCACGCCCAGCACCGAACTGGCGCACAACAAGCTCAGTGACCGCGAACTGCAGACCCTGGTCATGATCGCCTCAGGCAAACGACTCAGCGACATTGCCCAGGAGCTCACCCTCAGCGCCAAGACCGTGTCGGTCTACCGCGGCCGGGTGCTGGAAAAGCTGCGGCTGAGCAACAACTCCGAGCTCACCGTCTACGCCATCCGCAACGGCTTGGTGGGGCAGTGAGCGCGCTGCCACGCTGACCGGGCGCCCGCTCTGTGCCCAGGATGGTCAGTCCACTGGAAGACCCGCTGGGCATTCGCTGCGCTGGGCGGGAGTTGCTGTCGCTGGCTTTGCTGGATTCACGCAACCACCTGCTGGTTCGTTTGGCCCACGACCCTGGCGCAGAAGTGCTGCGTTCAGCGATCCTGGCCGGTTGGTACCAGGAACACTGGATCGCTTGCCATGTGCAGCGCGGCCGTGGCGAAGCCTGTGACCGCGGCGGCGTGCGGCTTGCGGGGCTGGAGCCGGCAGTCATGCAGTGGCTGCAAGGGCCACCCGCGGCGCCACGGCGCCTGCCCACGCTGGACCAGGTGCGCCGCTACCTGGCCCAGACTCTGGACGTGACGCTGGAGTTGCTGGCGGGCACGGCCGACGAAGACGCCGCGCTCTACTTCTACCGCCAGAGCCTGATGCACGAAGACCGCTTGTGCGAATCTGTTGATGAAGTGCAGCGACTGGGTTCGCCGCCGGCCCGGGTGATGCGCGAGCCCTTGTGGATGCCGGCTCAAGCCTGGCACCTGGGATGCACTGAATCAGCACCGACCGGCTGGCTGCCTTTTGCTGAAAGAGGGATGCTGGACGTGGCGTTGCCGGAATTCGAGATTGACGCCCAGCCGGTCAACTGGGCTCAATTTGTGGAGTTTGTGCAGGACCAGGGCTACGACCGGCCCGAGCTCTGGACCGAAGCGGGCTGGGCTTGGGTGCAGGCCCTGGGCCGGCGCAGCCCGGCACACGTGGCACAGCTGCGCGGCGCGGTGGTGGTGCAGCGCGGGCAGGGGGGCGCCAACAGTCTGCAGCGGGCGCCGCCAGGGCAAGCGGTGATGCACGTGTCGCGGCACGAAGCCCAGGCCTGGTGCCGTTGGGCCGGGCGTCGTCTGGCCACCGAAGCCGAGTGGGAAGTGGCTGCCTGCACCGCGTCCAGTCGCGGTTTTGTCTGGGGCGATGTGCTGGAGTGGACGGCAGGCAGTGCCCGGCTGTGGCCGGGTGCGGGCTCGGCGCCTGCGGGGTCACTGGATGCAGCGCCGATCCCCGGCCAAGGCGTTTTGCGCGGGGGCTCCTTTGCCACCCGGGCGCGTTGGCGCCATCCCAAGGCCAGGCGGTTTGCAGGCCAAGACAGCGATACGATGTTCTGCGGCTTTCGCAGCTGCGCTTTTTGAACCCCAAGGTCGGCCTCAAAATCAGCTTCCGGGTTGGCTGACACTGCGGGCTCCGACTGACGGCCCAGGCCTTCCCTCACTTCAACCACAGCGTCAAGATGCAGTCAATCTCACTCACCGTCAATGGCCGCAGCGTTGACTTAAACGTCGCGACGCACACCCTCCTGGTTGACTTCCTGCGCAGGGACCTGGGGCTGACCGGTACCCACCAGGGCTGCGACACCACGCAGTGCGGCGCCTGCACGGTGCTGATGGACGGGCGCAGCGTCAAGAGCTGCAGCGTGTTGGCCGTTCAGGCGCAGGGTTGCAGCGTCACCACGGTGGAAGGGCTGGCGTCGGCCGACAGCGGTCTTCACCCGGTGCAAGAGGCCTTCGTCGCCTGCCATGGCCTGCAGTGCGGCTTTTGCACCCCGGGCATGTTGATGACCACCGTCTGCCTGCTGCAAACCACGCCTCAGCCCAGCACCGCACAGATTGAAAACGCGCTGGAAGGCAATCTGTGCCGGTGCACCGGCTACGTCAACATCGTTGCTGCCGTTCAAGACGCGGCGCAGCGGCTGGCCAAGGAGGGTGCATGAACGGGCCGGGCCGCTCCCAAGCGCTCATCCCGAAGCGCGCAGCGTGCAGGGCGGTCAAATGAACGGGCCGGTTGCCCGATTTGGCAGTGGCGCCCAGGTGCGCCGCGTCGAAGACCCGGCCTTGGTGCGGGGCCTGGGCTGCTTTACCGACGACGTGCAGCTGCCCGGGCAGTGTTGGGTGGCATTTGTGCGCTCTGACCGGGCCCATGCGCGCATCGTGGCCATCGATGTGCAGCAGGCTTTGGACTTGGCGGGCGTTGTCGCCGTCTACACCGGCGCCGACCTGCTGTCAGCAGGTGTCAAGCCCATTGCCGTGGCGGCCACTTTCAAACCGCCCGGTGGACGGCCGTTCACAGCGCCACCCAAACGGGCCTTGGCGACGGAGTGGGTGCGCTTTGTGGGCGAAGCGGTGGTCGCCGTGGTGGCCGATTCGCAAGACACTGCCCGCGCTGCCGCCAGCCGCATTTGGGTTGATTACGAAGAACATGCAGCGGTGGCCGACGTGTTGCAGGCCATCGCACCCGACGCGCCGCGTGTGTGGAGCGAGGCCCACGACAACGTGGCCGCTGAAGTTCACCACGGTGACGCCGCAGCGGCGCAAGCAGCCTTTGCAAGCGCTGCCCACACGGTGGCGCTGGACCTTGTCAACCAACGCCTGGCACCCACCTGCATGGAGCCACGCAGTGTGCTGGCCTTCATGGATGGGCCCAAGCTGACGCTGCGCATGAGCAGCCAGATGCCCACGGGTGTGCGCAATTCGCTGGCCGAGCTGTTGCCCGGCCGCAGCACCGACAACGTGCGTGTGCTGGTGGGCGACGTGGGTGGCGGCTTCGGCATGAAAACCGGCATCTACCCAGAGGACATCGTGGTGGCCTGGGCAGCCTTGCAGCTCAAGCGCCCGGTCAAGTGGCAAGCCGAGCGGATGGAAGACTTTCTGTCGGCGGTGCAGGGCCGCGGACAGCACAGCCACGCCGAGCTGGCCCTGGACGCGCAGGGCCGCATCCAGGCGCTGCGGGTGCGCACGCTGGCCAATGTGGGCGCCTATCCCAGCAACACGTCGCTGGCCATACCGTTGCACATTGGGCCGCTGGTCTGCACCAGCATCTACGACGTGCCCTGCATCAGCTTGTGCCTGTCGGCTGTCTTCACCAACAACGCGCCCACGGGCGCTTATCGCGGTGCTGGCCGGCCCGAAGCCATCTACCTCATCGAGCGGTTGATGGACGCCGCCGCCCGGCAGATGGGCCTGGACGGTGCCGAACTTCGCCGACGCAACATGGTGCGGCCCGAACAAATGCCCTACACCAACGCGATGGGGCAGGTCTACGACAGTGGCCAGTTTGAGCGCTTGCTGGACCAGGGGCTGGCGCTGTCGGACTGGGCCGGGTTTGAGACCCGCCGGGCCCAGTCGCGCGCGCGCGGCCGCCTGCGGGGCCGCGGCTTGGCCACCTTCCTGGAATGGACCGGCGGTTACGCCTTGGACGAGACCGTCCGCGTGGCGGTCACGGCCGATGGTTTCATTGAACTGACCAGCGCCACCATGGCCATGGGCCAAGGCATTGCCACCAGCTATGTGCAGTTGGCGCACGATGTCTTTGGCGTGCCGCTGGACCGCATCCGCGTTTTGCAAGGTGACACCGACCGCGCCAATGGCTTTGGCAGTGCCGCCAGTCGCTCGTTGTTCACGGGCGGTGCCGCGGTTCGGGTGGCGGCCCAGCGCACGGTGGACACGGCGCGCGACCTGGCGGCATCAGCCTTGGAAGCTCCGGCCACCGACATCGAGTACCGCGCCGGTCGCTTTCAAGTCAAGGGCACCGACCTGGGCGTGAGCCTGTTCGAACTGGCAGCCCGCCAACCCGGCCACAGTCTGGTGGTCAGTGCCGCAGCCCAGGCCAGCGCGGCCAGTTGGCCCAATGCCTGCCACGTGGCAGAGGTCGAAGTCGACCCCGAGACTGGGCAGGTCGAAGTGGTGGCCTATGCCAGCGTCAACGACATCGGTCGGGTGGTCAGCCCGGCCATCGTCAAAGGCCAGGTTGAAGGCGGCGCGGTGCAAGGCATCGGCCAAGCCCTGATGGAGCAAGTCGTCTACGACCCGCAAACGGCTCAGATCCTGTCGGCCAGCCTGATGGATTACGCCTTGCCGCGGGTCGATGGCTTTCGGGCCTTCAAGACCACCTTTGACGAAACGGTGCCCTGTCTGACCAATGGGCTGGGGGCCAAGGGTGTTGGGGAGCTGGGCACCATTGGCGCCACGCCGGCGGTTGTCAACGCGGTGGTGGACGCGTTGGCCCATGGCCTGGATGGCGGGGGGTTGGGGCGGCGTGCGGAGCACATTCAAATGCCTTTGACCGCGCCTTCATTGTGGCGAGCCTTGCGCGGAGAACTGCCACCGGCGCTGAACCTGGGGCCCTGAGGCTCAGGCTCAGGCGCAGGTTCAGGTTCAGGTTCAGGTTCAGGAGTTGGCCCGCACTTCCTCGATGGTGGTTACCCCGGCCAGCACCTTTTCAATACCGTCCTGGCGCAGGGTGCGCATGCCGTCTCCCAAAGCGTGGCGCTGCAGTTCGTCGGCGCGTTGGCCGGTTTGAATCAGATGGCGCAGGCCGCGCGTCACCATCATCAGTTCGTGGATGCCGGCCCGCCCCCGAAACCCCGTGCCCGAGCAGTGTTGGCAACCCACGCCTTTGTACAGCGTGATGTGGCCGCTGGGCTGGCCGCTACTCTGGCTACTACTCTGGCTACTACTCTGGCCACTACTCTGGCCGTCGCTGGCGGACGTGCCAAATCGGCGGCGCCAGTCGGCCAGCACGGCGTCGGGCTCGGGCGTGTTGTTGGCCCCGGCCATGGCGTGCATGTAGTCGTGCAGCAGTTCTTCTTCTTCCTCGGCGGTGGCGGTGTTGGCCACCCGGCAGCTGGTGCACAGGCGGCGCACCAGGCGCTGAGCCAGAACGCCCAGCAAGGCGTCGGCAAAGTTGAACGGGTCCATGCCCATGTCGAGCAAGCGCGTGATGGTTTCGGGCGCACTGTTGGTGTGCAGCGTGCTGAGCAAGAGGTGGCCGGTCAGGCTGGCCTCGATGGCCACCTGGGCGGTTTCCTGGTCACGGATTTCACCGACCATGATCACGTCCGGGTCGGCACGCAAGAAGGCCCGCAGTGCTTTGGCAAAGGTCCATTCGATGCGGGGGTTGACCTGCACCTGCCGCAGGCCGGCCTGGGTGATCTCAACCGGGTCTTCGGCGGTCCAGATCTTGCGCTCAGGCGTGTTAATCGAACCCATCAACGAGTGCAAGGTGGTGGTCTTGCCGCTGCCGGTGGGCCCCACACACAGCAGCATGCCGTACGGGCGGGCCGCGGCGGCTTTCAGGCGCTCGAGGTTTGCGGTGCTCAGCCCCAGGTTGTCCAGCGGAATGGGCTTGCTGGATTGCAACAGGCGCAGCACGGCGTCTTCCATGCCCGCCGCGGTGGGAATGGTGGCCACCCGCAGCTCCAGCTTCACGCCTTGAACAAATTTGCTGAAGTTGATCTTGCCGTCTTGCGGTTTGCGGCGTTCGCTGATGTCCAGCTCGCACATGATCTTGATGCGGGCAATCAGGGCGCTGCGGTAGCTGATGGGCAGTTCCAGATAGGGCCGCATCTGCCCGTCTTTGCGAAAGCGGATGCGAACCTTTTCTTTGCCAGCGGGACATTCCACGTGTACGTCGGAAACGCCTTGGGCGTGGGCTTCCAGGATCATCGAGTTGATCAGGCGCACCAGCGAATTGTCGCTCTGCTCGATTGGCGTGGCATCGTCGTCGTCGATGCGGGCTTCCACACGCTCCATCGTTGCCAGCAGCTTGCTGGCGTCGCCGGGTTCGTAGTCCAACACTCGACCGGGGTCGTCGGTTGGGCGGGCGCTGGGATGGCCGGCGCCCAACTTTTCATAGGCGCGGTCAATCGCCGCTGCCAGCACGCCCGTGCGCACGAGTACAGGAACCACCTTGCACTGGGCTGCAAATTCCAGCTCGTCCAGGCTGCTGCGGTTGGAGGGGTCTTCAACGGCGGCCACCAGGCGGCCACCGCTCATCATCAAGGGCAGAGCCGGCAAACGCGCCGCCACGGCGTAGGGCAGGCGCGACAGCGCTTCGACGTCGGATGGAAAAGCCGCCACGTCCACCAAGGGGTAGCCCATCTTGCGGGCCAGTGCGGTTTGCAGGTCGACGCGCGAGACCACGCCGTTGCGCACCAGCAATTCGCCCAACGGCACGCTGCGGTCCAGCCGCTGCTGAACCAAGGCGTCTTCCAGCTGCGCTTCGTTGATGAAACCCATCGCGGTCAGCGCTTCACCGATGCGCACCATGGGCATCTTGCTTTGCTTCTCGATCGCCAGAATCAATTCGTCGGGCGTGATGATCTGGCGCACCACCAGGATGTCGCCAATCTTGCGATGGCGCATTTCCTGCTGTTCGGTCAACGCCAGGCGGATCTGTTCAGGCGAAGCCGAGCGCTGCTCGACCAGCGCCTCGCCCAGGCGCAAACCCACCTCGGCTTCGCTGTAGGCGGTGCGCGGCACATACCAGCGCCGCAAGGAGCCCTGTTCGTCCAGTGGCTCAAAGAGAAACAAGCCCCAGGCTTCTTCGAAGTGACCCATGGTCTGGCCTTGCCAGACCTGTCCATCGGTGAAGTGCACCGAGAAGGGCAGGCCGGCCGTGGTGGGGATCAGATCTCCGACCTGTTGAGTAGGCACCGAGCACTTCAAGGGTTCAGTCAAACACAGGCGGCGGAACTGTGCTGTGCGCAGCACCAAGGGCTTGGACTGGTTGGGCAGCAGCAGGTGCAGTTGACCGGCCTGTGGCGCAAACATGCTGAGCCGACCGCGCATGGCGTGGCCGTTGAGCCCTTCCACCGCACAAGGGTGGGCTTGTGGCGGCACCGACGGCGCCGGGTAGTTGCTCAGGCTGGGCGTCGGCCAGGCCCACCCCACCGGCTCGGCGGGCATCAATTCCAGCGGTGGCAAGGACAGGTCAGACATTGATGTTTGGTGGGATGGTGCGCACAAAAACCACAACCGGCTTACCCGGGGCTCAGTTGATGCTAAAGACACGGGTCAGGCCCGAAACCTTGATCAGGGGGGCAGAAGCGAGCCAGATGTGGCCTTTGTTCTGCCGCGGGCTGTTACTTCTGCACGCCCATCAAAACGTCGGGAAGCCACGTCACCAGCCCTGGGAACACGGTGATGACCACAATGGCCAGCACCAGGCAGCCGAAGAAAGGCAGGGCGGCCTTGGCGATCAGGTTGCTGTCCTTGCCGGTCATGTTTTGCATCACAAACAGGTTGAAACCCACCGGCGGCGTGACCTCGGCGATTTCGACCAGCAACACGATGAAGATGCCAAACCAGATCAGATCGAAACCGGCCTTCTGAACCATGGGCAGCACCACGGCGCTGGTCAGAACGATCATGCTGATGCCGTCCAGCGCGGTGCCCAGCACCAGGTACACCACCACGAGCACGGCGATCAAGGTGTAGGGGCTCAGGTTCATGGCCGCCACCCACTCCGCCAGCTCGCGCGGCACGCCGGTGAAGGCCATGGTCTTGGCCAAGAAGGCTGCGCCAGCCAGGATGAACATGATCATGCAACTCATGCGGGTTGCGCCCATCAGGCCGTCCCAGAAGTTGCGCCGATTCAAACTGCCACCGGCCGCCGCGATGGCCAGCGAGCCCAGCACGCCCCAGGCCGCGCACTCGGTGGCCGTGGCCCAACCCGCGACCAGCACCCAGACGATGAACAGGATCAGCAGCGCGCACGGTATGAGGCTGGCCGACAGGCGCAATTTTTCCATCAACGAGGTGGGCGCGTCGGGCGGCGGCACTTTGCTCGGATTGCGCAGGCTCCACCAGCCGATGTACAGCGAAAACAGCCCCATCAGCACCGCCGCCGGAATGAAGCCAGCCAGGAACAAGCGGATCACCGACGCGTCGGCTGCCACGGCGTAGACCACCATGGTGATCGAAGGCGGAATCAGGATGCCCAGCCCGCCCGCGGTGGCCAGCGCGCCAATGGCCAGGTTTTCGTCGTAGCCGCGGCGTTTTAATTCCGGCAATGCCACCTTGGCAATGGTGGCGCAGGTGGCGGCTGACGACCCCGACACCGAGCCAAAGATGCCGCAACCCAGAATGGTGGTGTGCATCAGCCGCCCCGGCACGCGGTTGAGCCAAGGTGCCAGGCCACTGAACATCTGCTCTGACAGCCGGGTGCGAAACAAGATTTCGCCCATCCAGATGAAGAGCGGCAGCGCCGCCAGTTCCCAGCTGGCCGTGGTTTCCCAAAACGCCGTGAACAGGTTCTTCCCTGGCGGCGTGGTCGTGAAAAAGGCCTGCCCGACCCAGCCCACGATGGCCAGCGACATGGCGATCCACACACCGCCGCTCAGCAACAACAACAAGACCAGCAGCAGCAAGCCACCGATGGCTACAACACTCATGGCGTGGAACCTTGCACTAGAGATCTTCGGAAAAGTCACCACGCGCGTGGCGTTCTTCAACCAGCCGCACGTAGGTGGGTTTGCCGCCACGGAGCACCAGCCAGAGTTCGTCCAGCACCGCCAGCAAAAACAGCCCCGCACCGATGACAAAGCTCATCTGCGGGATCCACATCGGGATGGCCACCATGTTGTTGGCAATGTCGTTGAAGGTGTAGCTTTCCCAGGTGTAGCGCGCCGCCCACCAGGCCAGGTAGCCAATGCCCAGCGCCGCAACCAGCAGCGAGACCACCTCCAAGCGGCGCCGCCAAGCAGATGACAGGTAATCCAGCAACAGCGTCACGCGCACAAAGTCGCCGTGCTTGAAGGCGTGTGCCATGCCCAGAAAGGCAGCTGCCGCACACAACCAGGACACCACGTCGTTGACCCAGCCCACCCGCCAGTCAAGCTGCCGGCCCACCGACGCGCCGATCATCAGCACGAAGATGCTCAGCACGGTCAGCGCGGCCAGGGCCGCCGCAGCGCCAAACAAGGTGTCGAGCGCGCGGCGCACGGGCAACAGGCTCTACTTGGTGAAGGCGTCGATCAGTTGCTTGCCTTCAGGGCCGGCCCGGTCGAGCCATTCCTTCAGCATGGTGTCGCCGACCTTTTTCATGTCGGACTTCAGCGTGGCGCTGGGCGGCAGGATCTGCATGCCACCGGCCTTGAGTTTTTCAAGCGACTCGGTGTTGGTGCGCTTGCTGGCCGCGATACCGCGCACTTCAGCGTCGGCTGCAGCCTTCAGCAGCGCGGACTTGGTGGGGGTGTCGAGCGCGTCGAAAGCGGCCTTGTTGACCAACACGGCGTTTTTGGGCAGCCATGCTTGGGTGTCGTACCAGAACTTCAGGTGTTCATAGGTCTTGCTGTCGACGCCGGTGGAGCCGCTGGACATGTAGCTTTCAATCACGCCCGTGGCCAGCGCTTGCGAGACTTCGGCGGCCTGCACCGTGACCGGCTGCGCCCCCACCAGTTCGGCAATGCGGGCGGTGGCAGGGCTGTAGGCGCGCCACTTCACGCCTTTGAGGTCAGCGGCCGAATTGACAGCCTTCTTGGCGTAGATGCCTTGGGGCGGCCAGGGCACGCTGTACAGCAGCATCATGCCCTGCTCGGCCAACTTCTTTTCCATCAGCGGCTTTTGCGCTTTGTACAGCTTCATGGCTTCGTCGTAGCTGTCGGCCAGAAAGGGCAGGCCGTCAGCAGCATAGATGGGCCACTCGTTGGCCAGGTTGGCCAACAGCACTTCGCCGATCTGGGCCTGCCCGCCTTGGACGGCGCGCTTGATCTCATTGGCCTTGAACAGCGATGCGCCCGCATGCACCGTGATCTTCAGCTTGCCGGCCGTGGCCTTGTCCACGTCGGCCGCAAACTCGTTGAGCGTGACGCTGTGAAAGTTGCTGGCTGCGTACGCTGCCGGCAGGTCCCATTTGACCTGGGCCTGCGCGGCTGCGCAAGCCAGCAGGGCGGCAGCGGCCATGAGCGTTGACAGTGGTTTCATCGAGACTCCTGTGGACTGAGGTGAAGGCGGCAAGCATGACGTGCTCCCGTGGCCCTGTGAAGCTGCTGGGTCTCGGGGTTTGCATCAGGTGGATTGAAGTCTAGAGAGGTTATCGATAAAGTGTCAATGTTTCTTCGACGTTATGGTGAAAACACCGATGCCGCGCAAAGCCCCCGCCTCCCGCCCTGCTGCACAGCTGCCGGTTCGTGCAAGAGCCACCCCGTCCGCAGCCGCAGCCGCAGCCGCAGCCGTGCCGCGGGCCGGCGGCATTGTTTCGTCTTCGCATCTGGTGTCGCCCAGGAGCGTGGAGCTGTCGGAATTTGAGTTTGGCCTGATCGTGGCCTGGAACGCCTTCTCGCGCTGGGCCGTGCGCTGCATGACGGCCGCCGGTTGCAGCGACTTGACCATCACCGACGTGCTGCTGATGCACCACGTGAGCCACCGCGCGCGCAACAAGAAGCTGGCCGACATCTGCTTCGTGCTGAACTACGAGGACACCCACGTGGTGGTCTATTCGCTGAAGAAGCTGGTGGCGGCAGACCTGGTGCGCGCCGACAAGCAGGGCAAGGAGGTCTTCTACAGCCCCACCGAACATGGCGAAGCCTTTGTGGCCCAGTACCGAAGCATCCGCGAGCAGTGCCTGGTGCAGAGCCTGGACACCGAGCTCAATGCCGAAATCGGCGAACTGGCCCGCTTGCTTCGCTTGATGAGCGGCATGTACGACCAGGCCGCTCGCGCCGCCACGTCGCTGTGAAGGTCCGATGAGCCGCTTCCTGGGCCTGCTGCTGCTGGACACGCGTTTTCCGCGTCTGCCGGGTGATGCGGGTCGGCCTGACAGCTATCCGATGCCGGTTCGGGCCGTCGTGGTGCCTGGGGCGACGCCTCAGCGGGTGGTGCGCGATGGTGACCCGCACCTGCTGCAGCCTTTTGTCGATGCCGCGCGCTCGTTGGCAGCCCAGGGCGCAGCCGCCATCACCACCAGCTGCGGCTTCCTGGTGCAGTACCAGGCCAGGCTGCAGGCGCAGCTTCGGCACCTGGTGCTGGAGTGCACCAATCTGCCCCCCTTTGCACAAGCCCTGGCTCAGGCCACAGGTTTGCAGGTCCACCACCTCTTGACGCTTGTGAACGAGCGATGGAGTCAGTTATGAAACCCTTCAAGCGCTGGCAATTCTGGATCGACCGTGGCGGCACCTTCACCGACGTGGTGGGCCGCGCGCCGGGTGGCGAGTTGCACACCCTCAAGCTGCTCAGCGAAAACCCCGAGCAGTACCCCGACGCAGCGGTTGAGGGCATTCGCCGCCTGCTCGGCCTGGCCGTGGGCCAGGCCATCACGCCCGAGCAGGTGGAGTGCGTGAAGATGGGCACCACCGTGGCCACCAACGCGCTGCTGGAGCGCAAGGGCGACCGCACCTTGCTGGTCACCACGCAGGGCTTTCGCGACGCGCTGCGCATCGCCTACCAGGCCCGGCCACGGCTTTTTGACCGCCAGATCGTGTTGCCCGAGCTGTTGTACGAACGCGTGATCGAAGCCCAGGAACGGGTGGCAGCGCACGGTGACGTGCTGGTGCCGCTGGACCTGGCTCACCTGCGCGAGCGGCTGTGGGCGGCTTTCGACGCCGGCATCCGCAGCTGCGCCATCGTCTTCATGCACGGCTACCGCTACACGGCCCACGAACAGGCCGCCGCCGCCTTGGCGCGCGAGCTTGGTTTCACCCAGGTCAGCGCCAGCCATGAGGTCAGCCCGCTGATGAAGCTGGTGTCGCGCGGTGACACCACGGTGGTGGACGCCTACCTGTCGCCCATCCTGCGCCGCTATGTCGAGCAGGTGGCGGCGCAGATGCCCGGCGTGCCACTGTTTTTCATGCAGAGCAGCGGCGGCCTGACCGAGGCCCACCACTTTCAGGGCAAGGACGCCATTCTGTCGGGCCCGGCTGGCGGCATTGTGGGCATGGTGCGCACGGCGGTGGCTGGCGGCCACCACAAGGTCATCGGCTTCGACATGGGCGGCACCAGCACCGACGTCAGCCACTACGCCGGCGAATTCGAGCGCGCCTTTGAGACCCAGGTGGCCGGCGTGCGCATGCGCGCGCCGATGATGAGCATCCACACCGTGGCCGCGGGCGGCGGCTCGGTGTTGGCTTTTGACGGTGCCCGGCTGCGGGTCGGGCCCGAGAGTGCCGGTGCCAACCCCGGCCCGGCCAGCTACCGCCGCGGCGGGCCGCTGGCCACCACCGACGCCAATGTGCTGTTGGGCAAGATCCAGCCCGCTTACTTCCCCAAAGTGTTTGGACCCGGGGCCGACGAGGCGCTGGACCGCAGCGGTGTGGTCACTCAGTTTGAAGCCCTGGCCGCCCAGGTGCAGGCCGGCACGGGGCGCCAGGCCACGGCCGAGTCGCTGGCCGAAGGCTTCTTGCAGATCGCGGTGCAGAACATGGCCAACGCCATCAAGCGCATCAGCGTGGCGCGTGGTTATGACGTCACGCAGTACACGCTGCAGTGTTTTGGCGGTGCCGGCGGCCAGCACGCCTGCCTGGTGGCCGACGCACTGGGCATGAGCCGCGTCTTTGTGCATCCTTTGGCCGGTGTGCTCAGCGCCTACGGCATGGGCCTGGCCGACCAGATCGCGATGCGTGAAGCCAGCGTGGAGCTGCCGCTGGACAGCGCCGGTTTGGCCGCTGCGCAAGCGCGCCTGGCTCAGCTGGGCAGCGCGGCCCGTGACGAGGTGGCCAGCCAGGGTGTGGCGCCTGAGCGCATCGAGGTGCGGCAAAACGTGCATGTGCGCTATCAAGGCACCGACACCGCGCTGGTGGTCTTGTGCAGCGACCTGGCACAGATTCAGCGCGACTTCGAAGCCGGCTATCAACAGCGCTTTGCGTTCTTGATGCCCGACCGCAGTTTGGTCATCGAAGCCGTGTCGGCAGAAGCCGTCGGTGCGGGTGAACGTTTTGACGTCGCCACGTCGGGCCAAGAGCCACCGGCCTATGTGCCCACCGCAGACGCCCAGGTACGCATGCACAGCGGCACTTGGTTGGACGCGGCGCTGTTCGTGCGCGAGAACCTGCGCGCTGGCGCCACGCTGGCCGGCCCGGCCATCATCGCCGAGAAAAACGCCACCACGGTGGTCGAGCCCGGCTGGCAGGCCACCCTCACCGCGGCGGGCCCTTTTGAGCTGCGCCGCACCGTCCCGCGCGCTACCCAGCATGCCATTGGCACCCACGCCGACCCGGTGATGCTCGAGGTCTTCAACAACCTGTTCATGAACATCGCCGAACAGATGGGCCTGCGGCTGCAGAACACCGCCTACTCGGTCAACATCAAGGAGCGCCTGGACTTCAGCTGCGCTTTGTTCAACGCCGCAGGCGAGCTGATCGCCAATGCGCCGCACATGCCAGTGCACCTGGGCTCGATGAGCGAAAGCATCAAGACCGTGATCGAGCGCAACCCGGTGATGCAGCTGGGTGATGTGTATGTGCTCAACGACCCCTATCACGGGGGAACACACTTGCCCGACGTGACGGTGGTGACACCGGTCTACCTGGACACCACCGACGAGCGGCCGTCGTTTTATGTCGCCTCGCGCGGCCACCACGCCGACATTGGTGGCAGCACGCCCGGCTCGATGCCGCCCTTCAGCAAGACCATCGACGAAGAGGGCGTGCTGTTTGACAACTTCTTGCTGGTGCGCGGCGGCGCGATGCGCGAAGCCGAATTGCTGGCGGCGTTGCGCTCAGGCCCCTATCCGGCGCGCAACCCGCAGCAGACCATCGCCGACCTGCGGGCCCAGATCGCGGCCAACCAAAAGGGCGTGGAAGAGCTGATCGCCATGGTGGCCCAGTTTGGCCGCCAGACCGTGTCGGCCTACATGGTGCACGTGCAGGACAACGCCGAAGAATCGGTGCGCAGGGTCATCACGGCGCTGAAAGATGGTGAATTTCAGCTGGCGCTGGACAACGGCGCGCAAATCAAGGTCAAAGTCACCGTACATCACGCCCAGCGCGAAGCCACCATCGACTTCA
>JAYVSX010000172.1:0-26059 GCA_043774975.1 Rubrivivax sp. | reverse complement strand
GCACGGTGGCCGGGTGTATGTGGACGGCGCCAACATGAACGCGCTGGTGGGCGTGGCCGCACCGGGCGAGTTTGGGGGTGACGTCAGCCACCTCAACCTGCACAAGACCTTCTGCATCCCGCACGGCGGCGGCGGGCCGGGTGTCGGGCCGGTGGCGGTGGTGGCGGACCTGGTGCCCTTCTTGCCGGCGCATCGCACGGCGGGTTTGGGTGGCGAACACAGCGTCGGCGCCGTGAGTGCTGCGCCACTGGGCAACGCCTCGGTGCTGCCGATCAGCTGGATGTATTGCCGCATGATGGGCGCCGATGGCCTGCGCGAAGCCACCGAAGTGGCCATCCTCAGCGCCAACTACATCGCTGCGCGGTTGGTCGACCACTACCCGGTGCTCTACAGCGGCGGCAATGCCAGCCTCAAGGGCGGCGGCGTGGCGCATGAATGCATCATCGACATCCGCCCCTTGGCCAAGAGCTGCGGCATCGGTGCCGAAGACGTGGCCAAGCGGCTCATCGACTACGGCTTTCACGCACCCACGCTGAGCTTTCCTGTGGCTGGCACCTTGATGATCGAGCCGACCGAAAGCGAACCGCTGGCGGAGCTGGACCGATTCTGCGACGCCATGATCGCCATCCGCCACGAGATCGCCAAAGTGCAAGACGGCAGCTGGGCCCTTGAAGACAACCCCTTGAAAAACGCCCCGCACACGGCCGCGTCACTGCTCAAGAACGACTGGCCCCACCCCTACTCGCGCGAGGAGGCCGCCTTCCCGGTGGCCAGTTTGCGCCGGCAAAAATACTGGTCGCCGGTGGGCCGTGTCGACAACGTCTACGGCGACCGCAACCTGTTCTGCAGTTGCGTGCCCTTGTCGGACTACGCGAGCTGACATGGCCGTCTCCGTCTTCGACCTCTTCAAGATCGGCATCGGCCCCAGCAGCAGCCACACGGTGGGCCCCATGCGTGCGGCGCGCCTGTTTGCGCGGCACCTGCAACACAGCGGCCTGCTGGCACAAACGGTGCGGGTACAAAGCCAGCTTTACGGTTCGCTGGGCGCCACCGGCAAGGGCCACGGCACCGACAAGGCGGTGCTGCTGGGCTTGACCGGCCACGAGCCCGACACGGTGGACGTGGACGCGGTGCCTGAACTGTTGGCGGCCATGCGCAAGTCTCAGCGTCTGCTGCTGCTGGGCGAACACGCCGTGGCCTTCTCGGAAAAGGACGACCTGAAGTTCTACCGCCGTGAGACGCTGCCTTTTCACGCCAACGGCATGCGCTTCATCGCCTTTGACGCTGGCGGGCTGGAGCTGGCCAACCGCACCTGGTACTCGGTGGGTGGTGGTTTTGTGGTCAGTGAAGAGGTGGCTGCCGACGGCGCCAAACAAAAGGTCTTGGCACCCGACACCACGGTGCTGCCCTGCCCCTTTCACAGCGGCGAAGAGCTGCTGCTGCGCGCGCGCGAAGTGGGTGACGTCAAGCCGGGCGGCAAGCCCGGCACCATCGCCGAAGTCATGCGCCGCAATGAACGCCACTGGCGCACCGACGCTGAAATCGACGCCGGCCTGCTGCACATCTGGCGCGTGATGCAGGCCTGCGTCAGCCGTGGCTGCGCCACCGACGGCATCTTGCCCGGCGGCTTCAAGGTCAAGCGCCGCGCCGCGCAGCTCTACCGCGACCTCACCGCCAACCCCGAGGCCGCGCTGCGTGACCCGCTGCAGGTGATGGACTGGGTCAACCTCTACGCGCTGGCCATCAACGAAGAAAACGCTGCCGGCGGCCGCGTGGTCACCGCGCCCACCAACGGCGCCGCCGGCATCGTGCCGGCGGTGCTGCACTACTACAGCCGCTTTGTGCACCACAGCAGCGACCAGGGCGTTATCGACTACCTGCTCACCGCCGCCGCGATCGGCTTGCTGTACAAGGAAAACGCCAGCATCAGCGGCGCCGAGGTGGGCTGCCAGGGCGAAGTGGGCGTGGCCTGCAGCATGGCCGCCGGCGCGCTGTGCGCGGTGATGGGCGGCACGCCCGAGCAAGTGGAAAACGCCGCCGAGATCGGCATGGAACACCACCTGGGCCTGACCTGCGACCCGGTGGGCGGCTTGGTGCAAATTCCGTGCATCGAACGCAACGCCATCGCCAGCGTCAAGGCCATCAACGCCGCGCGCATGGCGCTGCGGGGCGACGGCACCCACATTGTCAGCCTGGACCAGGTCATCAAGACCATGCGCGAGACCGGCGCCGACATGATGAGCAAGTACAAGGAAACGGCCCGTGGCGGATTGGCGGTGAACATCGTCGAGTGCTGAGGGCGGCGCCCAGACATCTCTCAAGTTCCTGCCCCCTTTGCCGATTGAACAGGGGTGCCGGCATCCCGCTGGCGAAGCCACCACGCCCAGCCAATGCCTGACCACAGCCCTGCGCCCCGCCCCGGCTGGCGAACCGCCGCCTTGGGTGTCGTGGGTGGCTTGATGGTGCTGCTGCCACTGGGTGAAGTGATGCGCCACCAGAACCAGGAATTCCAGCTGCTGAGCGCCGAGCGGGCCCTGCTCGACCCGCTGTCACAGGCCGTGGTCGTGCAAAGGGGCCTGCTGAGCCACAGCGAACTGTGCCAGCGCCTGCTGGCCGGCCGCGTGGCGTTGGAGCCCGAGCGCAAACTGCGCCAGGCCGTGGTCGACACCGCGCTGTGGGACTTGAAGGACACCCTGGCGGCCGGTCTGTGGGTCACCGCGCTCGGAGAGGCCGGTCAACTGGGCCTGGACTGGCGGGGTTTGACCCACCGCATCCAGGCTCGCACGGTGGACCTCAAGACCAGCCAAGCCGACCACCGCTTGCTGATCGAACAGACCCTGCAGGTGATGGACCTGGTGACGGCTGCCGCGCCGGCCAGCGGCGCACAACAGCTGCTGGCCCTGCACCAGGCCGCCACCCAGGCCGCGCCCAGCACCGTCAACTCGGCTGCGAACACGGCTGCGCACGCATCAACCCACGGCGAGCGCAACAGCCAGCGGGCGCAAGCCCTGGCCCTGGCGCGGCTGCAAGACCAGATCCAGGCCCACAGCCAGTCCTTGGACGAACGCCTGACCGGTTGGTTGGCCGCGCGCGCCTGGCTGGGCGCGGTGGCAGCGGGTCTGCTTGTGCTGGCAACAGCGGCGCTGCTGAGATGGCGCTCAGGCACCGTGCCCACGCCCCTGCCGCCCGCAGCGCTGGACGGTGTTCGCCTGGGTCAGGGCCGCCGGGCCACCGACGCCGAGCGTACCCCCAACGCCGCCAGCCGCCTGATGTGGCAGTTGCGCCAAGGCCCCTCACGCTCGTCCGCCGCCTACTCCGACACGCTGCCCCCGCAGCCCTGACCCGCAGCGGGCGGCGACCGCGCCGCAGCGCCCGGCCTTCAGTTCCGGCCTTCAGTCCCGGTCGGCGGGCATCGGCAGCGGCCCCGCAGCGCTGCCACCGATGACCAGCGCCGCCGCCTGCGGCTTGACCTTGCGCCCGCGCGCCACGTAGCTGTACAGCACCGGCACCACCACCAGCGTCAGCAGGGTGCTGGTGATGATGCCGCCAATGATGGCGCGGCCCATCGGGGCCTGAATCTCACCGCCTTCATTGAAGGCCAGCGCCAGCGGCAGCATGCCAAAGACCATGGCCATGGTGGTCATGATGATGGGCCGCATGCGAATCAAGCCGGCCTGCAACAGCGCGTCGGCCATGGTGGCGCCGGCCTTGCGCGCGTGGTTGGCAAAGTCCACCAGGAGGATGGCGTTCTTGGTCACCAGCCCCATCAGCATCACCAAGCCGATCATGCTGAAGATGTTGAGCGTGCTGCGCCACAGCAGCAGCGCCAGCATCACGCCAATCAGGGCCAGCGGCAGGCTGGCCATGATGGCCAAGGGCTGCAGGAAGCTGCCAAACTGGCTGGCCAGCACGATGTAGATGAAGATCACCGCCAAGGCCATGGCCGCCAGCAAACCGTTGAAGGCTTCGGCCTGTTGCTGCATCTGGCCGCCCACGTCAAAGCTGTAGCCGGGCGGCAGGTTGGTCTCCTTGATCAGCTTTTGCACGTCGTCGCCCACTTCGCCGCGGCTGCGGCCCTGCACGCCGGCAAAGACGGCTTCGCGCCGCTGCAGGTTTTGGCGGCGAATGATCTCGGGGTTAAACACGGTTTCGATGGTCGCCACGCTGTCCAGGCTGATCGGTGTGCCGTCCTTGGCAAAGGCCACCGGCAGGCCCTTGAGTTGATCGATGCGCTGGCGTTCTGACTCGTTCAGGCGCAGCACCACGTCCACCTGGTCACCGTCTGGCGTGGTCCAGAAGGTGGCGGTTTCGCCGTTGACGTAAGCCCGCAGGCTGCTGGCCAATTGCGGCGCGGTCAAGCCCAGTTCACGCACCGCGCCGGGCTTGAGGCGCACCGCGTAGGCCGGCAGGCCGGGCTTGACGCTGCTTTCCACGTCCACCGCGCCGGGAATCTGCTTGACCTTCTCGGCAAATTCGTCGGCCACCTTGGCCAGGCCCTCGGCGTCGTTGCCCAGGATGGCCACGTAGATGGGCCGGTTGAAGCCCACGCTGGCGTCGGTGCCGGGCACCTTGGCAATCAATTCGCGCATCGCCTCTTCAACCTGCTTTTGGCTGCGCTTGCGGTCCTTCTTGGGCTTGAGCGAGATGTTCAGCCAAGCCTGGTTGCGCTGCCCCGCGCCACCCACCCAGGTGGCCAGGTTCTCGATCTCGGGCATGGCGCTGACGATCTCTTCAATCTGGCGCACCTTGGCGTCGGTGCGCTCCAGGCTGCTGCCCGCCGGCATGCGCAGCGCCAGTTGGGTGAAGCCCTGGTCGGTTTCTGGCACGAACTCACTGCCCACCAGCGGCGTCAAGCCCAGGGCCAGCACAAAACTCAAGAAGCCCGCGCCCACCACCACCCCACGCGGCGTGATGGTGGCGCTGCGAAAGCGCCGTTTGCTGCTGCTGTCGCGCTGGGTGTCGGCCATGAAGCCGCGGCCATAGGTTGGCAGCCAGACGCGCCAGCGGCGGTTTGAAAAGATCCAGTGGATGGAGCGCTCGTAGGCGCGGTGCAGCTCATCCATGGCCCGGTCGGTGCCGTTGATCAGGTGCCGCAGGCCCCACACCTTTTTCAGCCGCGAGCTGGGCGGGTCGGCCCAGATGGCGCTGAGCATGGGGTCGAGCGTGAAGCTGACAAACAGGCTCACCAGCACCGCCACCACCACGGTGATGCCAAAGGGGTAGAAAAACTTGCCGATGATGCCGCCCATGAAGGCCACCGGCACAAACACCGCGCAGATGGCAAAGGTGGTGGCCATCACCGCCAGGCCGATTTCATCAGTGCCTTCACGGGCGGCCGTGAAGTGGTCCTTGCCCATGGCCACGTGGCGCACGATGTTTTCTCGCACCACGATGGCGTCGTCGATCAAGAGCCCGATGCACAGGCTGAGCGCCATCATGGTCATGAAGTTCAGCGTGAAGCCAAAGGCATAGACGGCGATGAAGCTGCTGATCACCGCGATGGGCAGCGTCAGGCCGGTGATGATGGTGCTGCGCCAGCTGTGCAAGAACATGAAGACGATGGCCACCGTGAGCAAGGCGCCTTCGATCAGGGTGTAGCGCAGGCCCGTCAGCGAGTCCTTCACGTAGTCGCTGTTGGCGTTGATCAGGCGCAGTTCCACGTCGGGCGGCAGGGTCTTGCGAATCTCGTCCATGGCCTTCTTGACGCCATCGCCCACGGCCACGATGTTGGCGTCCTGCTGCTTGAAGATGTTGAAGTTGATGGCCTTCTGGCCATTCAGCCGGGCGTGCGAATCGGGTTCGCGTTCACGTTCCACCAGCGTGCCCATGTCGGCCAGGGTCAGCGACAGGTTGCCGCGCTTGGCCACCACCAGGGCTTCAAATTGGCGCGGGTCGCGCACCCGGCCTTCAATGCGCAGCAGCGCGTCTTGGGTGTGGTTGGAGATCACGCCCACCGGCTGGTCGGCGTTGGCGGCGGCCAGCGCGCTGGCAATCTCGGCCGGCGTGACACCGTAGGCGCGCAAGCGCGCCGGGTCCAGATCGACGCGCACCTCGCGCACGGTCAAGCCCTGAATCTCGACCCGGGCCACCCCCTCCACGCGCTGCAGCCGCTTGCCCACCGCCTGGTCGCCCAGGATGGACAACTCGCGCGCGCTGCGAGTTTTGGACAGCAGCGCCATGTTCACCACCGGCTGGTTGTTGTCGTTGTTCCAGCGTGCGATGGTGGGTTGCTTGACATCCCGCGGAAAGCCCGCCTGCACCGCCGCCACGCGGTCGCGAACCTCTTGCATGGCCTTGCCCATGTCGGCGTCCAGCGCAAACTCCACGCTCATGGTGCCTTGGCCTTCGCTACTGCGCGAGGTGATGCGCTTGACCCCGGCGATGCTGTTGACCGCCTCTTCGATCGGCTTGATGACCTGGCGCTCCACCGCCTCGGGGCTGGCGCCGGGGTAACGCACTTCCATCCAGGCACCGGGAAAGCTGATGTCGGGCATCTGCTCCACGCCCAGCTTGCTGTAGCTGAAGATGCCCAGCACACACAAGGCCACCATGACCATGGCGGCAAAAACCGGGTTGTTGATTGAAACGCGGGTCATCCACATCTTGGCCTCCTGGCGTTGGCGTTGTCGATGGTGCTGGCCACGGCTCTGGCGATGGCGCCGCTCACTTCAGCACCGGCGTGGACGCCGCGGCAGAAGCCACCGGCGCCGACTTGGCCGCCACCACGCTGGCTTTGGCGCCTTCGCGCAGGTTCTCGAAGCGCGCCGCCAGCACCTGGCTGGCCGGCGTGACACCTTGCAGCACCTCGACCCGGCCTTGGCGGTCGTCGCGGCGGCCCAAGGTGACGGCGCGCCGCGCCAGCGCGCCGTTTTCAATCACCCAGACGTGGTCTTGTCCGCTGGTCTTGCCCACCGCCGCGGCTGGCAGCGTCAGGCGGTCGGTGTCGTCCAACAAGGTGGCACGGGCCAGCGCGTACTGCCCGGCACGCAGCGCCTCAAAGGGGTTGGCCAACTCGATCGTCACGCCAATGCTGCGCGTGCCCGGCTCGGCGGCCGGTGCAATGCGGGCCACCCGGCCGGCCACCGGCTTGTCGACCCCTTCAACCTGAACCTGCACCGCCATGCCCGGGCTGAGCCGGGCCACTTCGTGGGTGCCGATGGTGCCGGCCAATTCCAGCTTGGCCAGGTCGACGATGGTCAGAATCTGCTGTTCGACGCTGACCTTTTCACCCGGCAGCACATGGCGCTTGGCCACGATGCCCGAGATCGGCGCTTGCAGCGAAGCTTCACGCAGGCCGACACGGGCGGTTTCCAATGAAGCCTGGGCGGCGCCCAGGTTGGCGCGCGCGGTGTCCATGGTGGCGCGCGAATTCTCCAGCGCGATGGACGAGATGAACTGCTGCTGCGCCAGGCGCTCGTTGCTGGCGTGGGTGCGCTCGGCCTGAATCAGCGCGGCTCGAATCGACTCCAGGTTGGCGCTGCGCTCAGCCACGCGGGTGTTGAGCTCGGCCAATTCGATGCGACCCAGGGTTTGGCCGGCCTGCACACGGCTGCCTTCGGCCACCGTCAACGCCAGCAGGGTGCCGCCGGCCTTGGCCCGAACCAGCGCCGTCTGCGGCGCCACCAAGGGCCCGGAAAACTCCACCACACCGGGCAGACGCGCCAGCGTGGGTTGCACCACCTCACGGGCCACAAACTCCAGCGGCACATCGGGCTTTTTGTCACCCTTGCCGTCTTTCTTGGCTTCGGACTTTTTCGGGCTTGAGTCGGTCTTGGCCACCGCGCCTGGCAGTTGCACCCAGCCGGTGGACACCGCCAGACCTGCACCTGCACCCACCACGACCAGCGCCGCAACGCCAGCGATCCATTTTTTGTTCATGAAGGAAGCCCTCCTGCTTCAGCCTGCCCCACCTGAAGCAAGCGCCGGGCGGCAGTGTAGGCAACGGCGGTGCCCGGTAGACAGGGTTGCGATGAAGCGCGGAAACCGCGTGACGAACTGCAGGCGCCCCGGACCGCCCGAACTCGGCACAGCAACGGCCCGCGGCTGTCGGACTCGGTGTCGCGTCCGTGCCGCGTTCGCGTGAAGGATGTCAGGCGTGTGACATCTGTTCAGCGCGCACCCAGGCCTCCAGCGCGGCGGCCTCGAGCGGCCGGCTGAACAGGTAACCCTGCCCGCGATCACAGTCCAGTTCCAGCATCAAGCCTGCCTGGCCTTCGGTTTCAATGCCCTCGGCCACCGTGGTCATGCCCAGGGTGCGGGCCACACTGATGGTGGCCTCGATCAAAACCCGGTGGTACTCCACCGTCTGTGCATGCAAGACAAAACTTCGGTCCACCTTGACCGTGTCCACCGGCAGTTGGTGCAGGCAGGCCAACGAAGAGTAGCCGGTGCCAAAGTCGTCCAGCGCCAACTTCACGCCCAGGCTCTTGAGCTGGCGCAGGACAGCCTGCACCTGTTCATCCTGGCCCGCCAGGCTTTCGGTGATTTCCAGTTGCAGCCAGCCCGGCTGCATTTCGCAGGCCTGCAACATCTGTCTCAGTTCATCAACCACGTCGGCGCGCTTGAGCTGGGCCCGTGACAAGTTGACCGCCAGCAGGGCCGGGGCATGCTCGCCCAGAGTCTGTTTCCACTGAACGAACTGGCTGCAGGCTTTGGACAGCACGACTGCGCCGATGGCGTCGATCAGACCCGACTCTTCCGCCACGCCAATGAAGTCCACCGGCGCGACCAGGCCCCGCTCGGGGTGGCGCCAGCGAACCAGCGCCTCCACGCCCGCCAGGCTGCGGTCGTTCAGATTGAGCACCGGTTGGTAGACCACAAACAACTCGTCGTTCTTCAACGCGCGGCGCAGGTCTTTTTCAATGCTCAGCGTGCGCACCACACGTTCGTGCATGGAGTCGTCAAACACCACCCAACGCCCGCGCCCGGCCCGCTTGGCTTCGTACATGGCGGTGTCGGCATTGCGCAGCACGTCTTCGGCGCTGGGCGACGGGCGATCCACGCCCGGCTGCGCCAGGTGCAAGACCACCCCGATGCTGGCGCTGGTTTGCACCGGTGTGCTGCCGATGACGTAAGGCTCACCCAGCTCCTGCAGCACGCGCTGCGCAATCACGGTCACGGTTTCGCTGTGGTTGACGCCTTCGAGCACGACCACAAACTCGTCGCCCCCCATGCGCGCTGCAACTTCGGAACCGCTGTCTTCCTGGGGCTCCAGGCGGGCCAGCGCATCGCCGGGGCGCAAGGCGTTGACCAGGCGCTGGGAAACCTGACGCAAGAGCTCATCACCGGCGGCGTGGCCCAGGGTGTCGTTGACCTGCTTGAAGCGGTCCAGGTCCATGAACAGCACCGCAAAGCCGTAGCCGGCGTGTCGGTTGGCGTGCGCTATGGCCTTTTGCAGCCGCTGCATCACCGCCACGCGGTTGGGCAGCTGGGTCAACGGGTCGGTGTGGGCACTCAAACTGAGCTGGTCCTGCAACTGGCGGCGCTCGGTGATGTCGTTGGAGACGCTGACAAATCCCGTCAGCACGCCGTGCTCGTTGTGCAGCGGGCGCAGGTCGACGTCGAGCCAGACGGCGCGGCCGTCTCGTGTGCAGCGCAGCAGCTCGCAACGCAGGCCCACCCCACGCGTCACGGCATCGCGCAAACGCAAGGTTGCCAAAGCGTCAACGTCGCGTGGCGCCATGAAGTCGGCCGGGCGCTGCCCCAAGACCTCGGCCAGCGGCCAGCCCATCAACAGGCTGAAGGCGTCGTTGGCCCACTCGATGCGATCTTCGGCGTCGGTGATCAGAACGACAGCCTTGGTGTGTTCAGCCACCAGCGCCAGGCGTTGCACCACGCTGGATTCCTGCTCGCGCCGGGCAATGTGTTGGCGCAAGGCCTGTGCAGCCGGCTCAACCACCGTCAAGGCCAGCACACCCAGCAAGACCAACAAAGCAACCGTGCCCCACAGCAAGCGCTCGTTGAGCTGCGCCGCGCGCTGCTCGGCCGCCTGCCGAAGGCCCTTCACCAGTTGCTCGGCCTGCGCGGCCGTTGGGCCAGTTTCTGCCAACACCGCCCGCGCGGCGGCCTGCACCTCGGCGACGGTGGGCTCGGCCACGCGGTCCAGATTCAGCATCGATTCAGCTCGGTACCAGAGGCGCTCGCGCGCTGCCTGCCAGGCTTGCAGCGCCGCCTCCACCGGTTCGGCGGCCATGCCCGAGCGCCGGTCCTGACGGATCAGCAGGTCTTCAAGCTCCAGCGACAGGGTGTGAAAACGGGCCAGCGTGTTGGCCAAGCCCGCATGGCGCTGCTGCCATGCGGGCCCGGTGTCGTTCTGCCATCCGGCCTCAGCCGCCAGCTGCGCGGCGTGAAGCCCCAGCTCCTGGACCCACTGTCGCTGTGCGCCCGCGCGGTCCAGCAGCTCGGCATCAACCGAGCGCACCGATTCCAGCCGCAAGATCAAGGTGCCTTGCACCACGACCGCCAGGGCGACTGCCAAAAACGCCAGGTACATGCCCAGACGAAGCCGCTTGACCGCCTGTGCATCGGCCAGGCGCGCAGTCACACCAGCCCAGGGCTGCAGGACTTCGGACGTTGCGGCGGGTGGCGTGGCCATCGATCGGTTACGGGCAGCAGGTGGCCGAGCACAACAGGCTCGGTCTGGCCTCGTTATCGGCCGCTGCCGTTCGGCCTGAAGGCCGGGTGGACCCAGCACCCGCCGCAGGCCGGCTCAGGTCAACGCGCCGGGCGCCCGCTTCAACCCGTCGCGTGGGTGCGAGCCGATTTCCAAACGCAGCACCAGGCCAGCACGCCGCACAGCGCAGCAGCCCAGAACACGGCCGCGAAGCCCCAGTGGGAAATGATCCAGCCGCCGCCCACACCACCCAGCACACCCGACAGGCCATAGCCCAGCGTGGTGTACAGCGCCTGCCCGCGGCCGCGCAGCCGGTCAGGGAAGTAACGCTGGATCAGACTGATGCAAGCCGCATGGTGGGCGGCAAAGGTCACGGCATGGGTCAACTGCGCCAGCAACAGCACCGGGGTCCAGGCCCCGCCCCAAGCCGTGGCCACAAAGCGAGCGGCGGTCACCAGCGCCACCACCTGCAGCCAGCGGTGCGGTGTCAAACGCGGAAACCAGCGGCCTTGGGTCCAGAAAAAGACGATCTCGACCACCACGCTCACCGCCCACAGCGCCCCCACCGCCGCCTTGCCGTAGCCCAGCGACACCAGGTACAGCGAAAAGAAGGCGTACAGGCTGGTGTGGGCCAGAACGGTGAAAAAAATCGAGGCAAAAAACCAGGCCACCGCGGGCCGCTTGAGCACCGGCAACGCGGCCGGCGCGGCTTCGTCGTGCACGGCGTCTTCTCGGGTGGCGGGCAGCCTGAAGGCCGCCGCCAGCAGCAACAGGTTCATGGCCGCAACAAAGGCCGGGAAGACGCCAATGCCAAAGCGTTCCAGCAGGGCCCCAAACACCGTGACCGCGGCCATGAAGCCGACCGAGCCCCAGACCCGAACCCGGCCGTAACGTTTGGCGTCCATGCCGCCTTCGGGTGTTTGCAGCAGGTGAGCCAGCAAGGCCTCGTACAGCGGCACGACACCGCTGTTGGCCACAAAAAGCAGCACCGTGATCAGCGACACCAGCAGCAGCAGCTGGCCGCTGCCCAGCGGCGGCAGGTAAGGCAGCGCCAGCAGCGCCAGCGCGGCCAGCAACGCGCCCAGCGCCGCCAGTCGAATCAGCTCGACCCGCCGGCCGCTGTGGTCGCCGCCCCAGCTCCAGGCATAGGGTGCCACCACCCGGGTCCAACTCTGCAGCGACGCAATCACGCCAATGGCCAGGGTTGAAAAGCCCAGGCTTTGAAACCACAGCGGCGCGTAGGGATTGAACAGGCCTACCGCAGCAAAGTAGGTGAAGGTCAGCGCACCAAAGCGGCCCAGCGGTGGGGGCGACGAAGACGGTGGGTGCGGCGCCGGCGGCGCGGCTGGCACAGCCGTCACACCCGTCACACCCGTCACACCCGTCATTCGGCCCCGTTGCTGGCGGCCAGCGCCGGCAGGGCCAGCCGCACGTCACCGCACTGCGCGCGATGCCGCAAGGCGTGGTCCATCACCACCAGCGCCAGCATGGCCTCGGCGATGGGCGTGGCGCGGATGCCCACGCAGGGGTCGTGTCGGCCCAGGGTTTCAACCACGGTGGGCTGGCCCTGGCGGTCGATGCTGGCCCTGGGCGTGCGGATGCTGCTGGTGGGCTTGATGGCGATGCTGACCAGCAGATCCTGCCCAGTGCTGATGCCGCCCAGCACACCGCCGCTGTGGTTGCTGGCAAAACCGCCCGGCGTCAGCTCGTCACCGTGTTCGCTGCCGCGCTGCGCCACCACGCCAAAGCCGCTGCCGATTTCAACGCCCTTGACGGCGTTGATGCCCATCATGGCGTAGGCGATGTCGGCGTCGAGCTTGTCAAACAGCGGCTCGCCCAGGCCCACCGGCACACCGCGGGCGCGCACCTCGATGCGGGCGCCACAACTGTCGCCCGCCTTGCGCAGCGCGTCCATGTGCGCTTCGAGTTGCGGCACGAGCGCCGCGTTGGGCGAAAAAAACGGGTTCAACGGAATCTGCGTTTCGTCCACAAACGGGATCGCGATGTCGCCCAGCGCGCTCATCCAGCCAACGAAGGTGGTGCCGTGCTGCTGCAGCAGCCACTTCTTGGCCACCGCACCCGCCGCCACCATGGGCGCGGTGAGCCGGGCCGAAGACCGGCCGCCACCGCGCGGGTCGCGCAGGCCGTACTTGCGCCAATAGGTGTAGTCGGCGTGGCCCGGGCGAAAGGTGTCCAGGATGTTGCCGTAGTCTTTGCTGCGCTGATCGGTGTTCTTGATCAGCAGGCAGATCGGCGTGCCGGTGGTCAGGCCTTCATACACACCCGACAGGATTTCCACCGCATCGGGCTCGTTGCGCTGCGTCACGTGGCGGCTGGTGCCAGGGCGGCGGCGGTCGAGGTCGCCCTGGATGTCGGCCTCGCACAGCGCCAGGCCCGGTGGGCAGCCGTCGATCACGCAGCCAATGGCGGGGCCGTGGCTTTCGCCAAAGTTGGTGACGCAAAAGAGTTCGCCGAAGGTGCTGCCTGCCATGACGCGATTCTATTCGGCGGCCTGGTGGTGGACGGCGGGCACCGCGGCGCACGCGCTGTGCGACTTCAGCTACCCGGCAACGGCGTTCCCTCGGCCGGCCAGTCACGGATGTAGGCCTTGAGCATGCGGTTCTCGAAGTCTTGCGCGTCGACCACGGACTTGGCCACGTCGTAAAACGAGATCACGCCCATCAACGTGCGCTTGTCCAGCACCGGCATGTAGCGCGCGTGGCGCATCAGCATCATGCGCCGCACTTCGTCGATTTCGGTCTCGGGGGTGCAGGTCAGGGGCGCGTCGTCCATCACCGAACGCACCGTGCGCGCGCCAATGGTGCCGCCGTTGGCCACCACGGCAGCAATCACCTCGCGAAAGGTCAGCATGCCCACCAAGTCACCGTGCTCCATGACCGGCAGCGAGCCGATGTCGAGCTCAGCCATGGTGTTGACGGCCTGTATCAGGAGCTGATCGGGCGGCACCGTGAAGAGCGTGTTGCCCTTGACGCGCAGGATGTCGGTGACTTTCATGGCGGTCCTTCTGTCGACGCGGTTGCTGGCACTTCAGGTTGCACTTCCGATGGCACTCCTGATGGCACTTCGATCGACGCCTGGCCTTGCGCGTCGCGGTCTGCAAGGCCGTGCAGGCGCAGGCAAACCTGCATTCAATATAGCCCACAATGAAACCGTCCCCACAGCCTTGAGACCCCCATGGCAGGCGCTTCCGACCCCGGCTTCGACACCCTGGCGCTGCACGCCGGCGCCGCGCCAGACCCGGCCACCGGCGCGCGCGCGGTGCCCATCCACCTGAGCACCAGCTTCGTCTTCCAAAGCAGCGAACACGCGGCCAGCCTGTTCAACCTGGAACGCTCGGGCCACGTCTACAGCCGCATCAGCAACCCGACCAACGCGGTGCTCGAAGAGCGCATGGCGGCACTGGAAGGCGGCAGCGGCGCGGTGGCCACCGCCAGCGGTCAGGCGGCGCTGCACCTGGCCATCACCACGCTGGCCGGCGCCGGCAGCCATGTGGTGGCCAGCAGCGCACTCTATGGTGGCAGCCACAACCTGCTGCACTACACGCTGGCGCGCTTTGGCATTGAGACCACCTTTGTCAAGCCCGCTGACATCGACGGCTGGAAGGCCGCCATCCGCCCCGAGACCAAGCTGCTGTTTGGCGAAACCCTGGGCAACCCCGGGCTGGACGTGCTGGACATTCCCACCGTCAGCGCCATCGCCCACGAAGCCGGCGTTCCCTTGTTGGTGGACAGCACCTTCACCACGCCCTGGCTGATGAAGCCCTTTGAGTTTGGTGCCGACCTGATCTTCCACAGCGCCACCAAGTTCCTGGGCGGCCACGGCACCGTGATTGGCGGCGTGCTGCTGGAAAGCGGCCGCTTCGACTGGAGCCGCGCACCGCGCTTCCCCGAATTGAACCAGCCCTATGCCGGCTTTCACGGCATGGTGTTCAGCGAAGAAAGCACCGACGGCGCTTTTTTGCTGCGCGCCCGCCGCGAAGGCTTGCGCGACTTTGGCGCCTGCATGAGCCCGCACACCGCATGGTTGCTGCTGCAGGGCATCGAGACCCTGCCGCTGCGCATGGCGCGCCACATCGACAACACGCGCAAGGTGGTGGCCTTTTTGGTAGCGCACCCGATGGTGGCCAAGGTGGGCTACCCCGAGTTGGACGGCCACCCCAGCCATGCCTTGGCCAAGCGGCTGCTGCCACGCGGCTGCGGAGCGGTGTTCAGCTTTGACCTGCAGGGCAGCCGCCAGCAGGGCCAGGCCTTCATCGAAGCGCTGAAGATCTTCAGCCACCTGGCCAACGTGGGTGACTGCCGTTCACTGGTCATCCACCCCGCCAGCACCACCCATTTCCGGATGGACGACCTTGCACTTGCAGCCGCCGGCATCACGGCCGGCACCATCCGCTTGAGCATCGGGCTGGAAGACGCCGACGACCTGATCGACGACTTGAAGCGGGCTTTCAAGGTCGCGGAAAAGAGTCGCTGAGATGGGTCAACGAGATGACCCGCTGAAATGAGTCGCCGAGCTTGAGCCGCTTGAGCCCAACCATCACCATGCTGAAGGTGCCGGTGTTGATTGAAGGCGTGCGGCTGCGGCTGCGTCGGTCCACCGTTGCGGACGCCCCCTGGACCTTTGCTGCCGCCAACGACCGCGAAGTCATGCGTTACATGGACTGGCCTGCGCTGCGCGCCGAGGCCGAAGCCCGGGCCTACCTGGATGGCTGCGCCGCGCGCTGGGACGCCGGCACCGAATTCCACTGGGTGATCGAAGCCAAACCGCAGGGCCAGGCCATCGGCACCATGGCCTTTCGCCCCAAGGGCCATGCGGTCGACTTCGGCTACTTTTTGGCGCGGGCCCACTGGGGCCAGGGCCTGGGCACTGAAGCGGCGCAATTGCTGGTGGGCTGGCTGCAACGCCAAGCCAGCATCTGGCGCATCTGGGCCACGGCCGACGCTGACAACACACGCAGCGCAGCGGTCTTACTCAAGGCGGGCTTGGTGTGCGAAGGCGTGATGCGCAAGGCCACCATCAGGCCCAACTTCACCGCCACACATCATGGTTCGGGCCAGGCCAGCACACCGCGCGACACTGCACTTTTTGCCTGGGCACGTGACGCCACTCCCGCCCCCGCCCCCGCCCCACAACAGGACTCTGCATGAAGCTCCACGTCAACGGCCGCGAGGCCTACGCCTACACTGGCGGCAAACCCTTCGACCCCAGCCTGCCCTGCGTGGTCTTCATTCACGGCGCACTCAACGACCACAGCGTGTGGACGCTGTTGGCACGCTGGTTTGCGCACCACGGCCACAGTGTGCTGGCGCTGGACCTGCCAGGCCACATGCGCAGCGCCGGGCCGGCCCTGACCCGGGTGGAAGACATGGCCGACTGGGTGTTGGCGCTGATGACGGCGGCGGGCGTTTCACGCGCGGCCTTGGCCGGGCACAGCCTGGGTTCGCTGATTGCGCTGGAAGCCGCGGCTCGCGCGCCCGAGCGCGCTTCCCACCTGGCACTGCTGGGCACCTGCGTACCGATGCCGGTGCCGCAGGCCCTGCTGGACCTCTCAAAAAGCAACGTGCCGGCGGCGATCGACCGCGTCGTGACCTTTTCATTCAGCACCCTGGCCGCCAAACCTTCCTACCCCGGCCCGGGTGTCTGGCTGCGCGGCGCCGCGCGGTCGCTGATGCACCAGGTTTCGGCCCATCACATGGCCGATCACACGGCCGATCAGCAAGACAGCCTTCTCTTTCACACCGACTTCAACGCCTGCAACAGTTACACCCACGGCCTGGACGCAGCCCTGCAGGTGCGCTGCCCAGCCGCGCTGGTGCTGGGCCAACACGACCAGATGACCGCACCCAAAGCCGCCACCGAAGTGGCACAGCGCCTGAAAGCCACCGTCCACAGCGTGCCGGCCGGGCATTTCCTGATGCAGGAAAGCCCCGATCCGGTGCTCAATGCGATGCGCGACCTTTTGCGCTGACCTTTTGCGCTGGCCTTTTTTGCGCTGACGCTTGGAGACCCCGACCATGGACAGTTCCACCACCACCGCCACCACCGCGACGTCTGCGGTCGACCCCAAGTCCTTCACCAGCTTTGCGCAGTTCTACCCCTACTACTTAAGCGAACACGGCAACCGAACCTGCCGCCGCTTGCATTTCTTGGGCAGCACCCTGGCCCTGATTTGCCTGGCCCTGCTGGTGGCCACGGGCAAGCCACAGTACCTGCTGTACGGCCTGCTCGCGGGCTATGGCTGCGCCTGGATCGGCCACTTCGTGTTCGAGAACAACAAGCCGGCCAGCTTCAAGCGGCCGCTCTACAGCTTCATGGGCGACTGGGTGATGTACAAGGACATGTGGCTGGGCAAGGTCAAGTTCTGACGGTCCGCACCAGGCAGGCCCGCGTTCCAGAAAGCAGCGGGTTTGGTGGATTGCTGAGGTCTGGCCACCCGGCTGAAGTTCGCATCGTCGTCAAGCGGCTGCCAGCGCCTTTTCCAAGCTCATGCCGAGCAAGCCGCTGGCGGCCAGCGCCCCTTCACTGAAAGGTCCGGGCCTGAGCAGCGTGTGTTGCACCAAGGGCGCCAGGGCCGTGGTTTGCGGTTGACACAAGAGGACGTAACGCGGGCTGGGGGATTCGTCCAGACGTGAAACCCACGCGATGCCCGCCAACACCTCCAGCGTGGCTTCCAACTGCAACGGGTCCACCCGCAGGCGTTCGGCAATGGCGGCCAAAGACAAGCCCTGCTCGCTGCCCAGGCGGGCCTGCTGCAACTGATTGAGCACGGCCAGCGACAACTCGAAGCGCCAGCCCGGCCGTTCAGGCCGTGCACTGACCCGCATCTGCAAGCTTGGCGCGTAGGCCGCGATCACGGCGCCCAGCAGCACGATCACCCACACCAGGTAGACCCACAGCAGCATGATGGGCACCACCGCAAAGGCGCCGTACACCGTTTTGTAGATGGGCACCGAGTCCAGGTACCAGGCCAACAATTTCTTCACCACTTCAAAAGCCAACGCCACAAAGACGCCACCGGCCAAGGCATGGCGCCAGCGCACCACGGTGTGCGGCACGTAGTGGAACAAGCCGGCGGCGGCCCCAGCCAGGATCAGAAACTGAATCACCTCGAGCAGCAACGCCACCCCGCCTGGCATGACGGCGACCCAACCGCGCGACGCCGACACCGCATAGGACGTGCCCGTCAAGCTGATGCCCAGCGCCAGCGGCCCCAGCGTCAGCGCCGCCCAGTAGACCAAAATGCGTTGTCCCAGAGGCCGGGGTTGGCGCACCCGCCAGATGGCGTTGAGCGTGCGGTCGATGGTCAGCACCAGCGCCAAGGCGATGGCCACCAACAGCAGCAAGCCTGCCGTGCCCATGCCACGCGCCTTGCCGACAAACTGGGTCAAGGACTTGAGCACTGGCTTGGCGATGCTGTCGGGCACCAGGTTTTGCAGGAAGTACTTTTCCAGCGCCGCCTCAAAGCCCGCGAACAGCGGGAACGCGGTGAACACGGCCAGCATCACGGTGATCAAGGGCACCAAAGCAATCAGTGTCGTGAAGGTCAGGCTGCTGGCGGTCAGCCCCAAGCGGTCTTCGCGAAAGCGCTGGCGCAAGGTGCGCAAGGTGTCAAACCAGGGCCAGGCACGCAGGGTGTGGGGCAAATCCTGGACCACCGCTCGCGCCTGCGCCAAACGCTCCTGCATGGCGCCGTCAGCGCCCGGACTCATGTCTTTCATGCTGGCTATGATGCCAGCATGACCTTGGAACCTGAGCTTGCAAATGGACCCCGCCAACCCGACGCCGTGGTGCGAAGCACCCGCGCTGTGGCCTTGGCCGGCCTGTTGGCCCTGATCGTGCTGTGTGTGGGCTGGGAGCTGTGGTGGGCGCCCACCGGCAGCGGCACCCTGGCACTGAAGGTGCTGCCGCTGCTGCCCTGCGTGGCCGGGTTGCTGCGCCACCGCATGTACACCTTCCGTTGGCTCAGCCTGTTGCTGTGGCTGTACTTCATGGAAGGCGTGGTGCGCGCCACCACCGAGCAAGGCTTGTCGCAACTGCTGGCGGTGGGCGAGATCGTGCTCAGCCTGGGGCTGTTTGTGGTTAGCACCTTCTACATCCGCTGGCGTTTGCGCCACCCCTTGCCTGAAGTTGCTGCGCAGGAGGCCGCATGAGCTTGATCGAAACGCTGCGCGCGGCTGTGGGCAGCGCCCACGTGCTGAACAGCGGCGACCTGACGGCTTATGAGCTGGATTGGCGACGCCGCTGGCGCGGCAAGGCGCTGGCGGTGGTGCGCCCGGGCAGCACACCCGAAGTGGCCGCGGTGGTGCGCGCCTGCGCGGCGCACGGTGTCAGCATCGTTGCGCAAGGTGGCAACACCGGCCTGGTGGGCGGGGGCGTGCCCGACAACACCGGCCAGCAGATTTTGCTGAGCCTGCAGCGCATGAACAAGGTGCGGGCCCTGGACTCGGCCAACCTCACCCTGACCGCTGAAGCCGGCTGCGTGTTGCAAAACGTGCAGCAGGCCGCGGCCGAGCAAGGCTTGCTGTTTCCCTTGAGCCTGGCGGCGCAGGGCAGCTGCACGCTGGGTGGCAACCTGGCCACCAACGCCGGTGGCACGCAGGTGCTGCGCTGGGGCAATACCCGCGAACTCTGCCTGGGTCTGGAGCTGGTGACCGCACAAGGTGAGGTCTGGGACGGCCTGAGCGGCCTGCGCAAGGACAACACCGGCTATGACCTGCGCAACCTGTTCATTGGCAGCGAGGGCACGCTGGGCATCATCACTGCAGCCACCATGAAGCTGGCGCCGGCGCCGGCGGCCACCACCACCGCCCTGGCCGCCTGCGCCAGCTTGGCCGATTGCGTGAGCTTGCTCAAGCTGGCGCGCCAGCGCCTGGGGGCGGGCCTGACCGGCTTTGAGGCCATGGGGCGCTGTGCACTGGACTTGGTTGCGCGCCATTTCCCCGCCCTGCCCCAACCCTTGCCCACAGCGCCGTGGACGGTGTTGCTGGAGCAAAGCGACGTCGAAGGCGTTGCCCAGGCCCGCGCCCGCTTTGAATCGCTGCTGGGCGCCGCCTTGGAGAGCGGCTGCGTGACCGACGCTGTGGTGGCAGAAAGCCTGAGCCAGAGCCAGGCGCTGTGGCAGGTGCGTGAGTCCATTCCTTTGGCCCAGGCCGAAGCGGGGCTGAACATCAAGCACGACATTTCGCTGCCGGTCTCGGCCATACCCGGCTTTGTCGAGCGCACCGACGCGGCCTTGCAGCAGCAGTTCCCGGGCGTGCAGTTGGTCAACTTCGGTCACCTGGGTGACGGCAACCTGCACTACAACGTGCAGGCCCCAAAAGGCACGGACGGCCAGCGCTTCCTGGCCGAGCAAGAGCAGCGCATCAACAGCCTGGTCTTTGACGCGGTGGCCGCGGTGGGGGGCTCGTTTTCCGCAGAGCACGGCATTGGTCTGCTCAAGCGCGAAGAGCTGGCGCTGCGCAAATCGCCGGTGGCGCTGCAGATGATGCGAGCCATCAAGAACGCACTGGACCCACAAGGCTTGATGAACCCGGGCCGGGTACTTTGACCGGCCCCAACCGCAGGGCTGCAAACCGGGCTGACTGCCGCGGCCAGCTGACCGCTGGCGGTGCGGCTGCTGCTGCGGCGGCGCGACAACTGCGGCGGTGCGACTATTGCACCGGGCCCTTCAGCGCCGCCGGCAGTGGGATGGACATGGTTTCGATGCCTTCCTCGCTCAGCGCCGCGCGCTCTTCGGCGGAGGCCTGGCCGCGGATGCCACGCGCCGCTTGTTCCCCGTAGTGAATGCGGCGCGCCTCTTCGGCAAACCGTTCACCCACGTCTTCGGTGTTGGCGACCACGCGGCGCACGGTTTCCAACCACGCCGCTTGCAGGTCAGCCGGCTGGGGCAACGCCACCGGCTCGCGCGAACCCGAAAGGTTCAGGCGAGGGGCTGAGGGCAAGCGGCCGATCACCTTGTCGGCGCACAGCGGGCATTCAATCAAGCCACGGCCGTTTTGGTCCATGAATTCATCGTCGCTGGCAAACCAGCCTTCGAAGCCGTGGCCGTTGGCGCAGCGCAGGTTCAGTACTTTCATCGTGAGCTGATCATAGTGGGGCTGCGCTTTCGGCGCTCTCTGCGCTTTGCCAAACCCAGGCCCGTTGTCCGGCCAGGCATTGCTGCAACCAGTGCAGACCCACCAGGGTTTTCACGTCGGGCAGCGCACCTTGGGCGTCCAGCGCCAACAGCTCGGGCAGGCTGAGCGCCACGGTCTCGACAAACTCGCCGTCGTCCAGCCGCGTCGGGCCGCTTTTCAGGCCCCGCGCAAACCACAGCCAGATGCTCTCGGTGGAGTACGCAGCGGCGTTGTGCATCTCACCGGCAAACGCCCACTCGGAGGCGGTGTAACCCGTTTCTTCCTGCAGCTCGCGCTGGGCGCAGGCCCAGGTGCTCTCGTGCGGGTCCAGCTTGCCTGCGGGCCACTCCAGCAGCACCTTGCCCACCGGGTAGCGGTGTTGACGAACCAACACCAGCCGCCCGTCGTCGAGCATCGGAATCACGGCCACCGCACCTGGGTGCTGGATGAATTCACGCGTGGCGGTGCGCCCATCAGGCAAGCGCACCGTGTCACGGCGCACGTCCAAGAAGCCCCCTGACAACAGGGTTTGGCTGCTGACCTGGTGCTCGACCAGGTGAGCGTCGTCACTCAACTGGCCAAGGCCTTGACGATGGCGTCGCGGCACATGGCCATCAAGCCGCCGGAGAAGGGGCCAAACAACAGCACGGCCGCGCCGTTCAGCGCCAACAGCGCGGTGACGCCTTGGCCACGGTCGGTGGACGCGGTGAGCTGGGGCGCGTCAAACCACATCACCTTGACCACGCGCAGGTAATAAAACGCACCCACCAGCGAGGCCAACACCGCCACCACCGCCAGCACGATGTAGAGCGTGACGTTGGTGGTGACCAGGGCCTGGATGACGGCCAGCTTGGCAAAGAAACCCACCATCGGCGGCACACCGGCCAGCGAGAACATGAAGACCGTCATCACACCGGCGACCCAGGGGCTGCGCTGTGACAGGCCGGCCAGGTCGGAGATGTCCTCGGACTCAAAGCCCTGGTGCGACAGGTACATGATCAAGCCGAAGGTGCCCAGCGTGGTCAGCACGTAGGCCACCAGGTAGAACATGGCCGAGCTGTAGGCGTTGCCGGCGCTCAAGGTGTTGCCGCTGACCACGCCCGCCGACAAACCCAGCACGATGAAGCCCATCTGCGCGATGGTGCTGTAGGCCAGCATGCGCTTGAGGTTGGTCTGCGCGATGGCCACCACGTTGCCCAGCACGATGGACGACACCCCCAGCACGATGAACATCTGCTGCCAGTCCACCGCCAGGCCCAGCATGCCTTCGACCAGCAAGCGGATGGTGATGGCAAAGGCCGCAAACTTGGGCGCGCCACCAATCAACAAGGTCACCGAGGTCGGCGCGCCTTGATAAACGTCGGGCACCCACATGTGGAAGGGGGCAGCACCCAGCTTGAAGGCCAAGCCAGCCACCACAAACACCACACCAAAGGTCAGCACTTCCTTGTTGATGGTGCCCTTGGCGATTTCAGAAAACACACGCGGGATGTCCAGGCTGCCGGTAGCGCCATACATCATGCTCAGGCCGTAGAGCAAGAAGCCGCTGGCCAAGGCGCCCAGCACAAAGTACTTCATCGCGGCTTCGGTGCTGAGCGCATGGTCGCGGCGCAGGGCCGTCAGCGCATACAGGCTCAGGCTCATCAATTCCAGGCCCAGGTAGACGACCAGGAAGTTGTTGGCCGAGCACATCACCGAAATGCCGAGCAGCACAAACAGCGCGAGCGTGAAGAACTCGCCCTTGAGCATGTCGCGGCTCTTCAGGGTGGGCCGTGCGTAGGCCAAGGTCACCATCACGCTGATGGCCGCAAAGACCACCAGCAGGTGGCCCATGGGGTCGACCACCACCATGCCGTTCATGCCGTAGGCGGTGCCACCTTGCTCGTAAAACCACAGGTGCATGGCGGCGAACACCGCAATGCCGGCCTGCGTCAGCCAGAAGGTGGGGCGGCGTTCTTCGTCGGTGCTGAAGAGGTCCAGCAGCAAGACACCGCAAGCCAGCAGCAACAGCCAGATTTCAGGGTAGATGACGGGCCAGTTCATCGGGCTCATGGGGTGTTCTCTTTTTGAGTGCCGGGCGCGAAGAAGTACAAGCGCGGGTCCATCGTGTGAAGGTTCAGTTGGGGATCTTGCTCAAGGCCACGTGCTTGAGCAGTTCAACCACCGAGACGTGCATCACGTCGGTGAAGGGCTTGGGGTACAGGCCCATCCACAAGACGGCCGCTGCCAGCAGGCCCAGCATCAAGAACTCGCGCCCGTTGATGTCGGTCAGGGTCTTGACGTTGTGATTGGCCACGTCGCCGAAGTAGACCCGCTTGACCATCCACAGCGTGTAGGCCGCACCGAAGATCAGCGTGGTGGAAGCCAGCGCACCGATCCAGAAGTTGTATTGCACGGCGCCCAGGATCACCATCCATTCGCCGACAAACCCGGCGGTGCCCGGCAGGCCGCAATTGGCCATCGCAAACAGCACCGCGAAGGCGGCGAACTTGGGCATGGTGTTGGCCACGCCGCCGTAGCTGGAAATTTCACGGCTGTGCACACGGTCGTAGAGCACGCCGATGCACAGGAACATGGCACCGGAGACAAAGCCGTGGCTGATCATCTGCACGATGGCGCCAGCCACACCCAGTTCGTTGAAGATGAAAAAGCCCAGGGTCACAAAACCCATGTGGGCGATCGAGCTGTAGGCCACCAGCTTTTTCATGTCCTGCTGCACCAGCGCCACCAGGCCGATGTAGAGCACCGCAATCAGGCTCAGGGCGATGATGAGCCAGTCAAAGCTGCGTGCTGCATCGGGTGCAATCGGCATGCTGAAGCGCAAGAAGCCGTAAGCCCCCAGCTTGAGCATGATGGCCGCCAGCACCACCGAGCCACCGGTGGGCGCTTCGACGTGGGCGTCGGGCAGCCAGGTGTGAACCGGCCACATCGGCACCTTGACGCTGAAGGCCGCGAAGAAGGCAAAAAACAGCAGCGTCTGCGCGTTCAGCTGCAGTGGCAGCTTGTGCCAGGCCAGGATGTCGAAACTGCCGCCGCTCTTGAAGTACAGGTAGACCAGCGCGATGAGCATCAGCAGCGAGCCCATCAGCGTGTAGAGGAAAAACTTGAACGCGGCGTAGACGCGGTTGGGGCCGCCCCAGACACCGATGATGATGTACATCGGAATCAGGGTGGCTTCGAAGAACACGTAGAACAGCAGGCCGTCCAGCGCGCTGAAAGCCCCCACCATCAAGCCGCTGAGGATCAAGAAGGCGCCCAGGTATTGCGCCACGCGCTGCTCGATGACCTGCCAGGCGGCGATGACCACGATGACGGTGATGAAAGCCGTCAGCGGCACAAACCACATCGACAGGCCGTCCACGCCCAGGTGGTAGTTGACGTTGAAGCGTTCGATCCAGGACGTCTTTTCAACAAACTGCATGGCCGCCGTGGTGGTGTTGAAAGACGTGACCAGCGGCAAGGTGACGACAAAGGACACCACCGCCCCCACCAACGCCAAGGCGCGCGCCGTACCGGCGTTGTGGTCGCGGCCCACGGCCAGCAGCAGCGTGCCAAACGCCACCGGCAGCCAGATCGCGATGCTCAGCAGACCCATCTGATGTTCTCTCTTTTGTCTTGTTGTTCGCAGGCCGCGACGGTCAGCGCAGGAAGCCGCTGAAGTAAGGCCAGAGTTGCCAGGTCATCAGACCAAAGATGCCCAGCAGCATGACCAGCGCATAGGTGTACAGGCGCCCGGTCTGGGCCTGGCGCAGCACGCCGGCCAAACCACCCATGGCGCGCGCCGAGCCGTTGATGGCGCCGTCGATCACCGCCTGGTCGCCGCCTTTCCACAGGCCCATGCCCAGCCAGCGCGCACCGGCCGCCAGCACGTGCTCGTTGAACCAGTCCATGTAGTACTTGTTCTCCAGCACCTTGACCAAGGGACTCAGGGCCTTGCCGATGGCCACCGGGATGGACGGCTGCTTCAGATAGAACCACCAGGCTGTGACCACGCCCGCCAGGGCCAGCCAGAACGGCAGGGTCTGCAAGCCGTGCAGAGCCATGGCTGCGGCACCGTGGAAGTCTTTGGCCAGCGCGGCCAGGGCCGGGTGCTTGCTGCCGTCCACAAAGATGGCGTCTTTGAAGAAGTCGCCAAACAACATGGGCTGAATGGTCAGGAAGCCGATCAGCACCGACGGTATGGCCAGCAAAATGAGCGGCGCAGTCACCACCCAGGGCGACTCATGCGGGGTGTGGGCATGCTGGCCGTGACCATCATCATGGGCGTGCTCGTCATGTGCAGGGTCGTGCTCAGGCGGGAACGGCTTGTGGTGAAAACGCTCCTCGCCGTGGAAAACCAGAAAGTACATGCGGAACGAATAAAACGCCGTGACGAAGACGCCCGCGTAAACCGCAAACATCGCAAAGGTGGCACCCGGCAAGCTGCTGTGGTGCGACGCGATCAAGATGCTGTCCTTGCTGTAGAACCCGGCAAACAGCGGCGTGCCGATGAGTGCCAGCGAACCCAGCAGCGACGTGATCCAGGTGATGGGCATGTACTTGCGCAAGCCGCCCATGTTGCGGATGTCCTGGTCGTGGTGCATACCGATGATCACGCTGCCCGCGCCCAGGAACAGCAGCGCCTTGAAGAAGGCGTGCGTCATCAGGTGGAACACCGCCACGCTGTAAACCGACAGGCCCAGTGCCACCGTCATGTAGCCCAGTTGCGACAAGGTGGAATAAGCCACCACGCGCTTGATGTCGTTTTGAATGATGCCCAGGAAGCCCATGAACAGCGCCGTGATTGCGCCGATGACGAGCACGAAGTTCAACGCCGTGTCGCTCAGCTCGAACAGCGGCGACATGCGCGCCACCATGAATATGCCAGCCGTGACCATGGTGGCCGCGTGGATCAGCGCCGAGATGGGCGTGGGGCCTTCCATCGAGTCGGGCAACCAGACATGCAGCGGAAACTGGGCGCTCTTGCCCATGGCGCCGATGAACAGGCAGATGCAGGCCACCGTGATCAACATCCAATCGCTTCCGCCAAAAGGACTGGGGAAGGTCAGCTTGGCAAGCTCAGGCGCTTTCGCAAAAGCCTCGCCGTAGTTCAGCGTGCCGCCATAGGCCACGATCAGGCCGATGCCCAGGATGAAACCGAAGTCACCCACCCGGTTGACCAGGAAGGCCTTCATGTTGGCGAAGATTGCCGTGGGCTTGTTGAACCAGAAGCCGATCAACAGGTAGGACACAAGCCCCACGGCTTCCCAACCGAAAAACAGCTGCAGCATGTTGTTGCTCATGACGAGCATCAGCATCGAGAAGGTGAACA
>JAYVSX010000171.1:0-5683 GCA_043774975.1 Rubrivivax sp. | reverse complement strand
GACATGTCCTGGAAGGCCATCGACCGCTACTCCAAGGACTACATCGAGCTGCAGACCAAGGACAAGGTCAAGTTCTACAAAACGCCTGATGCCGTGCTGCAGACCCAGCTCAAGCTGTGGAGCGAAATTCTGGTCAAGAAATCGGCTGAGAACCCCATCTTCAAAGAGGTCCTGGAGTCCCAGAAAGCGTTTGCCGAGCGCGCCGTGAAGTGGGACCAAGACACCTATGTCAGCCGTCGCATGGCGGTGAACCACTTCTTTGGCGCCAAGAGCTGAACCTGAAAAGGGCTGAAGAGCCTTTTGACGGCAGCGACCAGCCATCCAGGTCTTCCGGGTGGCTGTTTTCTTTTAAGTGGGCCGCGTCATGCAAAAACTGCTTTTGACCGTTGACAAGATCAGCACCTTCGCAGGCCAGGCGTTTTCCTGGCTGATCGTCTTGTTGACACTGCTGATCAGCTGGGAGGTGTTCTCGCGCTATGCGCTGGACAACCCGCACGCCTGGGCCTTCGACGTGATGATCATCATGTACGGAAGCCTGTTCATGATGGCGGGCGCCTACACATTGTCCAAATGCGGGCATGTGCGCGGTGATGTGCTGTACGGTTTTTTCGAGCCCCGCACCCAGGCCACCATCGACCTGATCCTGTACGTCGTGTTCTTCCTGCCAGGCGTCTTCGCCTTGACCTACGCCGGCTACTTTTTTGCAGCTGAGTCCTGGGCCATGAATGAACACTCCAGCATCACGTCCGACGGCCCGCCGCTATACCACTTCAAGTCCATACTGCCCCTGGCGGGCGCCATTCTGTTTGTGCAAGGCTTGGTCGAAATCATCCGCTGTGTGATCTGCATCCAAAAAGGCGCATGGCCGCCCCGCGAGCACGACGTCGAGGAAGTTGATGTTGGCAAGCTCAAAGAAATGGTTCACGTCAAGGACGGCGACATCGAAGCGCTGGACCGCCTGGTAGTGCAGCAAGGAAGCAGCAAGTGAAGATCAAAAAAGAGCTTTGGTTTGGCTTCTCGCTGATGGCCATCATCGGCGCGACGGTGGTGACGTTCATGCCGTGGAGCCACTTTTTTGACGGCCAATTGACCCGTCAGGACATGGGCTACCTCGGCCTGCTGATGTTGGCGTTGATCGTGGTGGCCATCATGCTGGGCTTTCCAACCGCCTTCACGCTGATGGGCATGGGCATGTTCTTCGCCTGGTTGGCCTACCGCAACAGCAACCCCGAATTGGCGACGCGCCAGGTGCTGGACCTGATGGTCCTGCGCGCCTATGCCGTGATGTCCAACGACGTGTTGATCGCCATTCCCCTGTTTGTATTCATGGGCTACCTGGTGGAGCGGGCCAACCTGATCGAAAAGCTGTTCAAGAGCCTGCACCTGTCGCTGGCGCGTGTGCCCGGCGCCTTGGCGGTGGCCACCATCGTGACCTGCGCCATCTTTGCCACAGCCACCGGCATCGTTGGGGCGGTGGTCACGCTGATGGGCCTGCTGGCCTTGCCGGCCATGCTGCGCGCGGGTTACGACATCAAACTCGCTGCGGGTGCCATCACCGCGGGTGGGTGCCTGGGCATCTTGATTCCACCATCGGTGATGCTCATCGTCTATGGCGCGACGGCGGGTGTCTCGGTGGTCAAGCTGTACGCGGGCGCACTTTTTCCGGGGATCATGCTGGCGGCGCTGTACGTCGGCTACGTGATCATCGTCGCCAAGTGGAAGCCGCATTTGGCGCCGCCGCTGTCGGAGGCCGACCGCGTGGTGCCGCTGCCGGCCCTGTCGCAAACACTCAGCGCGCGCAGCGACAACGCCCTGGCGGGCCTTTTTGCGGGCCTGCGGCTGCCCACCCTGGCGCGCGGCAAAGTGGCTTCACAGCTGACGGTAGCCCTGCTACCAGCCTTGGCCATCGCAGCCGTGTTGGCCTCGCTGTACCTGAGCGCCACCGCGCCTGCTGCGGTGGTCGACACCACGGGCCTGGAACAGGCCGGCGGCGCCATCGGTGCAGAAGAGAGCAAGCCGATGGCGTCTTCAGGATTGCAAGAGCCGCCCAAGGAATCGGGTGGGCTGCAAGAACCGCCCGCAGCGGGCGGTGACCTGAAAGAACCGCCGGCTGAACTGGGGCAAAACGCTGCCGCAGCCTCGGCCGCAGGCCCGGCAACGGCTTCCGCGCCGGCGGCCACCGTGGCCACCGCAGCAACCACGACAGCAGCCACCGCCGCGCCCACTGAAGCTGCGCCAGCACCGCGTCTGCCCGTGCCCACCTGGTACTGGGTGGTCCTCGGTCTGGGCTTGAGCAGCCTGGGCCTGATCAGCTGGTTGATGAGCTGGCAGCGACTTGAAGTGTTCAAGATGCTGCTGTCGTCGTTTTTCCCGCTGGCGGTGATGATCATGGCTGTGCTGGGCTCGATCGTTTTTGGCCTGGCCACGCCCACCGAAGCGGCCGCCATCGGTGCCTTTGGCGGCTTGTTGCTGGCCGGCGCTTATCGCTACGCATCGGCGCTCAGCACCCACAGGGCCAACCCGGTGGCCAAGACGCTGGTTGACCTGGGCGGTATTCTGAAAGAGTCTTCATTCCTCACCGCCAAGACCAGCGCCATGGTCTGCTGGTTGTTTGTCGGGTCGTCGATCTTCTCGGCCGCCTTTGCGCTGCTGGGTGGTCAGGAGTTGATTGAAGCCTGGGTGTTGTCGCTGGGCCTGACCACGCTGCAGTTCTTGCTGCTGAGCCAGTTCATCATTTTCATCCTGGGCTGGCCATTGGAGTGGACCGAGATCATCGTGATCTTCATGCCCATCTTCATTCCGCTGCTGCCCAAGTTTGGCGTTGACCCGCTGTTCTTTGGCTTGCTGGTGGCGCTGAACCTGCAAACGGCCTTTCTCAGCCCGCCGGTGGCGATGGCTGCCTTCTACCTGAAGGGGGTCTCACCGAAGCATGTCACGCTGAACCAGATCTTCGCCGGGATGATGCCGTTCATGGGCATCCAGGTGCTGGCGCTGGCGCTGCTGTACATTTTTCCGGCCATTGGAATGTGGCTGCCGCAGGTGCTCTACAAGTAGAGAACAGGCCCCGTTCTGCGGGGTGGGTTTGCCGCCGGCTGTATTTCAGAACGGCGGCAACCCACGCTGATCAGGCGAACGAACGCCCGAACGCAAACACCGAGTTCGGTGCCAAGGTTCGAAGCGGCTTGACGGCGACCGGGGGCACCAGCGAGCGCCGGGACGGTCGTGGCTCAACATCCACGCCTGCCGCCAGTTGCTCCTGCACCAAACTGTGCAAGCTGATGGTGGCCATGTGCTCCATCATCACGGCATTGAGCCGGTGCCACAGTGGCTTGGATAGACCCAGGTTGCGCACCTCGTCGCTGCTCTCATGCGGGGTCTCGTCCACAGCAGAGACGATCTGGGCCACCGAAATGTCCTCCGCGGGCCGTCCCAGGGTGTAGCCACCACCGGGCCCACGCGTGCTTTCCACCATGCCGTGCTGGCGCAGACGGCTGAAAAGCTGCTCGAGGTAGGACAAGGAAATCTGTTGCCGCTGGCTGATGGATGCCAGTGCCACAGGACCAGCCGACTCGCGCAGAGCCAGATCGATCAAGGCATTGACGGCAAAACGGCCTTTGGTGCTCATGCGCATGGTGCTCTCCAAGGAGTGAGGTGAGGATGAAAACAGGATTCAATGTAGGGGCATCATCACTTCGCGTAAATTCGATAATTGATCAAAATAACTTCGCATAAAACGCATCATGAACTTCAAGCACCTGCACTACTTCTGGGTCGCTGCACGGGCTGGCGGGGTGATGAAGGCCGGCGAGCAGTTGCACACCACGCCGCAAACCCTGTCTGCACAGATCAAGCTGCTGGAGTCCCGGCTGGGTCGAAGCCTGTTTCGCAAAGCCGGGCGCAAGCTTGAGCTCACCGACGACGGTCGCGTGGCCATGCGCTATGCCGATGAAATCTTTGCCCTGGGCGGAGAACTTGAGGCGGCGCTGCGTGAGCGTCGCGGCCCTGGACTTCAAGTGCAGGACTTTCGTGTGGGGGTCGAGGACGCCGTGGCCAAGTCGGTGGCCTACAGACTGCTCGAGCCCGCTCTCACGCTGGCAGAACCGGTTCGCCTGATTTGCACCGAAGGCCAGTTCCCAGATTTGATGGCCCAACTGGCCTTGCACCGTGTGGACATGGTGATATCAGACGAACCTTTGACAAACCGCCTCAGCATCAAGGCTTTCAACCACAAGCTGGGCAGTTCCCCCATGAGTTTTTTCGCCGCGCTCCCGTTGGCTGCGCGCCTGCAAGGGGCCTTTCCTCAATGCCTGAACGACGCCCCGATGCTGGTGCCTGGTGGCAGCTCTTCAGTGCGACCCCAACTGGACGCTTGGCTGACGCGTCACCAGTTGCACCCTCGTGTGGTGGGTGAGTTTTCGGATGGGGCCCTGATGCAGGCCTTCGGCCGCCACGGCGACGGCATCTTCCTGACGCCCAGCGTGGTTGAAGAGGAAACGGCGGCCCAATATGGAGTCCAGGTCATCGGACGCAGCGACGAACTGGTAGACGACTTTTACGCCATCTCGGTGGAGCGGCGCATCACACATCCAGGCGTAGCGGCCATCACGCAGGTGGCAAGGAACGCGCTCTTCAGCGCGTCCCGGCTTTGAGCAGCCCAGGCTGAATCAAGTCAGGTGGCGGGCTCGCTGTTCCAGCGCCACCTGAGCGCCCGACAGCGCCACCAGCGTGTCGGTGATCAACCAGGTGGGAATGGCCCGAAGGTAGTCGGCAAAGCGCCCTTTGGCTTCAAATCGAGCCCGAAACTCAGAGGCAAAAAATCGCTCGCCCAGCCGCGGGACAATTCCACCGCCAATATAAACGCCGCGGCGCGCTCCCAACAGCAGTGCAACGTTGCCGGCAAAACCACCCAACAGCGCGCAAAAAGCATCTAACGTCCGACTGCAATCGGCGTCATTCCCCGTCAAGCCGTTCTCTACGATGGCTTCGGCTGCCAGGAGTGGTGCCGGGCCCCGACCCAGCACCAGGCAAACCGCCCGATGGAGCACCGGCAAGCCGATACCCGACAACAAACGCTCGGCAGACACGTGTGCAAAGTCCAGGCGAACGGCCTGCAGCAGCGCCAGTTCGAAATCATCGGCAGCAGACAGGCTCGCATGCCCTCCCTCGCCAGGCACAGCCACCCAGTCACCCCTTGCAGCAACGATGCCTGCAACACCCAGGCCCGTACCGGGCCCGATCACCGCCATGGCACCCGTCAAGTCGGCTTGGCAAACAGGCCCAATGCCGCGCACCTGGTCCTGTCGAAGGTGCGGCAGGGACAAGGCCATGGCCTCGAAGTCGTTCAAGATCACCAACTCGTGCAAAGACAGCGCTTGCCGCGCGGCTTCACGGGAGAAGCTCCAGCCGCTGTTGGTGAAGCTGATCAGGTCTGATCCCACGGCGGTGGCGACCGCAAAGGCGGCTGCGCGTGGGGGTTGATAGGCAGAACCCAAGCTGGCGCTGAGCCGGTCCAGATACACCTGGGCAGCCTGCGCCAGCCCGGCATGGCCCGCCGTCGGCAACGTTTGCACCTGTTGGACGTGTGGTGAGTCTGGGGCCAACCAGCCAAACCGGGCATTGGTACCACCGATGTCAGCCAACAGCCAAGGGTGCAGGATCTCAGGCCCAGGCGACGCCCTGGGTG
>JAYVSX010000170.1:0-2016 GCA_043774975.1 Rubrivivax sp. | reverse complement strand
GCTGGCCCAGTGCGTCGTAGCAGTAGTCGGTGTTGCCTGCGTCGGGGTCTTGCATGCGCACCTTGCGGCCACGCACGTCATAGGTGACCACGATGGTGTTGCCCAGCGGGTCTTTGGTACCGATGAGGTTGCCCAGGGCGTCGTGCTGGTGCACCACTTGGGCACCAAAGGCGTCGGTGCTGCGCACGACTTTGCCGTCGGGGTTTTTCTCTTCGCTGCGGCTGCGGCCTTTGTCGTCGATGACGGTGCTTTGCAAGCCGTTGTAGACCATGGTGGTCTGGCCGGCGCGGCGGCTGCCCCAGCTGCCAAAGGCCACGCTGGGAAGGCTGCCGCCGGACTGCTGCACGGTGCTGGGGTCTGTGGTGTAGACCACCGTGCTGCGGCCCAGGGCGTCAAAGTCGGTGCGGCTCAGGCCCACGTCCTGGCTGGTGCTGGTGGTGGATGAAACGGTAGCCAGGAAGTAGGGTTGCGTGGCCACCACCACCGCGCCGTGGGCGTTGTACTGGGCGTCTTGCACGATGACGCTGCCGGGGCCTGCGGGTTGGCTGGGGCCATCGAAGGCTTGCGTGGCGGTGCGCAGCTTGCGGCCTGCGGCGTCAAAGTAGACGCGGGCATAGGGGCCAGACTTGTTGCCCGCGCTGTCTTGGGGCTCGCTGTGCTCAAAGCGCACTGCCGTGGCCGGGACTTCGTTGGGGGCAAAAAGCAGGCTGGTGCATTCCGGGCTGTTGCTGGTGATGTCGCTGACCTTGCCGCTGATGAGGCAGAACACGGCCTTGCTGCGGGTGCCGTCCGCTCTGGTCTCCAGCACCTTGCGGCCAAATTCGTCCAGCTGCCAGGTGGTGGCCAAGGTGGCGCCATTGGGGCCTATGAGCTTGGTGACCTGGCCAAAGCGTCGGTCGAACTCACGGGTTTCAGTGTGGCTGGCGGCGTCGGCAATGTTGGCCGTGAGCGCCACGCGGCTGCTGGTGGCAAAGGTGCCGGCGGGGATGGCCGCGTTGACGGTGGCGCCATTGATCGTGAGCGCGGCGGTTTGCGCGGCAAAGGTCGCGCTGCTGGCGCGGGTGTCAAACAGCGCCAGACCCGCTGCACCGGCGCAGTTGGCGGTGCTGGCAGCGGCTTTGTTGCCGTAAGCGTCGTAGCTGTGGGTGGTAACCACGCACAGGTTGGGCGTGTCGGGTTCGACCGTTTCGCTTTGCAGCAAGCCACTGGGCAGGTAGCTGAAGCTGCTGGTGCGCACCTGGGTGATGACGGTTTGCGACCAGGCAGCTGGCGTGGCCAACAAACCCGCCAACAAGCCGGCGCAAACCCCTGCGCCAGAGAGCTTGCGCTTGAAGGCCAGGCCCAAGTGGTTCAGGCGCGGGGACAAGAGTTGCTGAATGAAGTCCATGTCAGTCCTCCAGCAGCAGTTGAAGGATGACTTGCAGAACAGCCGGGTTGATGGGCTGCACCGAGCCAGACGGCACCACACCTTGCACGGCAGTGGCGGTGGCGGACGTGCCCGCACTGGCGGCCAGGGTGCTGAGCAGGTTGGGCGCCGTGGCGGTGACGCTGGCGCGAGTCAGGCGGCCCAGTATCCAGGCGTCGCCCGTTGTGTTGTTGGGACAGGCACCGCCGCTGGGCAAGGTGCTGCCCGGCGCGCAAAACTCGTTGCTGGTGGTCTTGGTGTAGGTGCGGGTGGCACCTTGAAAATTGGCCTCGCTGCTGACTGATATGGTCAGCGGATCGCCAAAGTCATTGAAAGTGTTGACGGTGGTGATCTTGGGCAGCAAGGCACCGTTCAGGTCCCTGCCCTCTTCTACGCTCTTGCGCAAATAGGGTCGGGTGACTTTGGCCGTGGTGGCACACGGGGTGTACTCGGTGGCCAGGTCGGGGTTGTCGGCAGACGCGCGGTCGCAGTAAACATTGAGGGCGCTGCTCATTCCACTGAGCGTTCAAGTTGAGCCTATCTGTGGCATGCTATGAGCCGTTGCCAACGAATGGAGACAGCCATGGCCCGACCGCGTTGTTCGGATGCAA
>JAYVSX010000169.1:0-6124 GCA_043774975.1 Rubrivivax sp. | reverse complement strand
TGTCCACTGCCCGGCAGTGACGGCAAGGCGTCACCGGGTAACGCCACGGGCTGCACCAGCCACCGCGCGGCGGCTGCGGGCTCAAATTCAATGCGCCTGGTCCCAATTAGCGCCCACGCCCACCTCGGCCAGCAAGGGCACCTTGAGCTGCGCCACGCCGGCCATCAAGCGCGGAATGGCCTCGCGCGCCCAGGCCTCTTCGGCCAGCGGCACTTCCAGCACCAGTTCGTCGTGCACCTGCATCACCATGCGGGTGCCTCGGTGCTCGTCGTCCAGGGCCTTTTGCACCGCGATCATGGCCAGCTTGATGAGGTCGGCCGCCGTGCCCTGCATCGGCGCGTTGATGGCCTGACGTTCGGCGCCAGCCTTGCGCGGGCCGTTGCCAGAATTGATCTCGGGCAGCCACAAACGCCGGCCAAAGACGGTTTCGACATAGCCTTTTTCCTTGGCCGACACCCGGGTCTCGTCCATGTAGCGCTTGACCCCGGCAAAGCGCATGAAGTACTTGTCGATGAAGTCCTTGGCCGCCTTTTGCTCAATGCCCAGGTTGCTGGCCAGGCCAAATGCCCCCATGCCATAGATCAGGCCGAAGTTGATGACCTTGGCGTAGCGCCGCTGCTCACTGCTGACTTCGTCGACCGGCGTGCCGAACACTTCGCTGGCGGTGGCCTTGTGCACGTCCAGGCCGCGCTCAAAGGCGCGCAGCAGCGCTGGGTCTTCGCTGATGTGGGCCATGATGCGCAGCTCGATCTGCGAGTAGTCGGCGCTCATCAACACGTGCCCCGGCGGGGCGATGAAAGCTTCGCGCACACGCCGACCCTCGGGTGTACGGATCGGGATGTTCTGCAGGTTGGGATCGGTGCTGCTCAAGCGCCCGGTGATGGCCACCGCCTGTGCATAGTTGGTGTGCACGCGGCCGGTGGCCGGGTTCACCATCAAGGGCAGCTTGTCGGTGTAGGTGCCTTTCAACTTGGCCAGGCTGCGGTGGTCCAGGATGCGGGCCGGCAGCGGGTAGTCGGCGGCCAGCTCCTGCAGCACCTCTTCGTCGGTGCTGGGCGCGCCGGTGGCCGTCTTCTTCTTGATCGGCAGCCCGAGTTTGCCAAACAGGATTTCGCCAATCTGCTTGGGCGAGCCCATGTTGAAGGGCTGCCCGGCCAGCTTGTAGGCCTCGGACTCCAGCGCCACCATGCGTTCGGCCAGTTCGTGGCTCTGGCGCGCCAGCACGGCACTGTCGATCAGCACGCCAGTGATCTCCACCCGCTCCAGCACCACGCTGACCGGCATTTCAATGCGCTCGTAGACCTCGCGCAACTTGGCGTCGGCCTCGATCTGTGGCCACAGCTGCTGGTGCACGTGCAGCGTCATCTCGCTGTCTTCGCCCGAGTACTCGGTGGCCTTGGCCACGTCGACCTGCGCAAACGAGATCTGGTTGACACCCTTGCCGCAGACGTCTTCAAAGCTCAAGCCGCGACGCCCCAGGTGGCGGTCGGCCAGCGACTCCAGGCCATGTGGCTTGTGCGCCTCGATGACATAACTCTGCAACATGGTGTCGTGTACGTAACCTTGCACGGTGATGCCATGGTTGGCAAAGACATGCAGGTCGTACTTGATGTTCTGGCCCAGCTTGGCGTGAACCGGGTCTTCCAGCCAAGGGCGAAGGCGTTGCAATACGGCGTCCAACGGCAACTGCTCGGGTGCATCGCCATAGCTGTGGGCCAACGGGATGTAGGCCGCGCGGCCGGGCTCTGTTGCAAAGCTGATGCCGACGATGCGGGCGCGCATGCCGTCCAGCGAGTCGGTCTCGGTGTCCACCGCCACCAGGGGCGCGGCCAACAGCTGGGCCAGCCAGCGCTCCAGCTGCTCCCAGGTGAAGATGGTCTCGTACTGGCGTGCCAGCGCGGCCGTGGGTGTGGCCAGGGCTAGCGCCGCGGTGGCCGCTTGACCATTCGAAGTGCCATCCGCAGTGCCATCCGCAGAACCAGCCGCAAAACCATTCGCCATGGTTTTGGCCGGTGCCATGTCGCGCAGCCAGGTCTTGAATCCAAAGCGCTGGTAGTACGCCTGCAGGCCGTCTTGGTCGACCTCGCGCAACGCCAGGCCTTCCAGCGCCGGCCAGTCTGGCACGTGCCCCAACAGGTCGCAGTCGGTCACCACGGTGATAAGCCGCCGCCCTTGGGGCAGCCAGTCGAGCGCCTTGCGCAGGTTTTCGCCCGCCACGCCCTTGATCTGGTCGGCTGCGGCCACCACGCCGTCCAAGGAACCAAAGTCGGCGATCCACTTGGCTGCCGTTTTGGGGCCGACCTTGTCGACACCGGGCACGTTGTCCACGCTGTCGCCGATCAGCGTCAGGTAGTCGATGATGCGGTTGGGTGGCACGCCAAACTTCGCGATGACACCCGCAATGTCCAGCTTCTCCGGTGGCTTGGCCATGGTGTTGATCAAGGTCACCTGCGGCGTCACCAACTGCGCCAGGTCTTTGTCGCCAGTGGAAATCAACACCTGGTGGCCACTGGCCGCCGCCACCCGGGCCAGGGTGCCGATGGCGTCGTCTGCTTCGATCCCGGGCACCTGCAACACCGGCCATCCGAGCAGGCGCACCACCTCGTGAATGGGTTCGATCTGCTGGCGCAAGGCGTCGGGCATGGGGGCCCGGTTGGCCTTGTATTCGGGGTACCAGTCATCCCGAAAGGTGGGGCCGCTGGCGTCAAAAACGCAGACCGCATGTTCGGCCGGGTAGCGCTCGCGCAGCCACTTCATCATCGCCACCATGCCGTGGATGGCCCCGGTGGGAAACCCATCGGGGCTGCGCAGGTCGGGCATGGCGTGGAAGGCGCGGTACAGGTAGCTGGAGCCGTCCACCAGCAGCATGGTCTTGTCGGTCATGTTGCGATTGTGGCGCGCTCGGCTTGCCGCTCGGCTTGCGTCAGCCTGCCTGCGTAGAATCGTGGAGATGCGTTTGTCCTTCTCTGCACCTGTTCGCCTGCACTCTGTGCCCTTGCACCATGTGGTGCTGCGCTGTGTATTGCTGCTGGCCCCGCTGACAGCGGGCGCTGCGCCAACCATGCCCACCGAGGCCCCGCCGATGGCACCTGCGGTCTCGCGTTCGGCTGCCGGAGCGCCTGCTTCAGCGGCCCCGGCCGCGACCGCCAAGCCGGGCCATGTGGTGGTGATCGAAGACGACCACGTTCGCATCGAAGAGGTGCGCTCGCGCGGCCGCGTGCAGAGCATCCACGTGCAAAGCAAGCTGGGCAACGTGAAGGCTTACGACATCCAGGTGGCTCCCGCGGGCCGAGACCCTTCGCAAGAGCGGGGCAACGCCGGTCAGCGAACCTGGTCGTTGTTCAGTTTCTAGACCGCGGCATGGCGGTCTACACCGAAGTCAGCTTCGTGGAAGCAGACGCACTGCTGCAGCGCCTTCAGCTGGGTGCACTGACCGACCTGCAGGGCATCCGCTCGGGCATTGAAAACACCAACTACTTCGCCACCACGGCCCATGGGCAGTGGGTTCTGACCCTGTTCGAGCGCCTGGGGCCCGAACAGCTGCCGTACTACCTGCAACTGATGCAGCACCTGGCCAATCAGGGCATTCCGGTTCCTGCGCCACAAGCCGACGCCAAAGGTGGGCTGGTGCATTCCGTTGCCGGCAAACCAGCCGCCGTGGTCACGCGCTTGCCCGGCGGCCACCGGCTGTCGCCTACGGCAGAACACGCCGCCCAAGTCGGCCACATGCTGGCGCGCATGCACTTGGCCGCGGCCAGCTTTTCCGGCCAACAAGCCCATCTGCGCGGCCTGGGCTGGTGGACCCAAACGGCGCAGGTGGTGGGCCCGCACCTGCAGCCGGCACAGCGGGAACTGCTGGACACCGAGCTGCAGTACCAGCAGGCGCTGGCGGCTTCGGCCCTGGGCCAGGCGCTGCCGCGCGGGCCCATCCACGCCGACTTGTTTCGCGACAACGTGATGTTTGACGACACCGCTGGGCCCGATCGCCTGTGCGGGTTTTTTGACTTCTATTTTGCTGGCACCGATGTGCTGCTGTTTGACGTCGCGGTCTGCCTCAACGACTGGTGCGCCGACCTGGACACGGGCGAGCTGGCTGAAACGCGCGCGACCGCTTTCATGCAGGCCTATCAGCAGGTGCGCCCGCTGCTGCATGCCGAGGTGCGCTGTTTGCCAGCCCTGCTGCGCGCCGCCGCGCTGAGGTTCTGGATTTCACGTCTCTTGGACTGGCACCTGCCACGCACTGCCGCCATGTTGCAGCCCAAAGACCCCACCCACTTCGAGCGCGTTCTGCGCGCGCGCATCCTCCGTCCCTGGCATCCGCCGGTTTAAGCTTCAGCCCATGGCCCTTTCTCTCAAGACCGTCAACGCTTCCCACGGGGCCCGCTGGATCGGCGATGCCTGGCGTTTGTTCGCCCGCCGGCCACTGGCCTTTTCGGCCCTGTTTTCGGTGTTCTTGTTTGGTGCCCTGCTGGTCAGCCTGGTGCCCCTGCTGGGCGGGCTGGTGCAGATGATGGCCCTGCCGCTCTTGAGCCTGGGCTTCATGGTGGCCAGCCAGTCGGCGCTGCTCAACGGCCCGGTGCACCCCAAGCAGTTCTTCGAGCCGCTGCGCATCGACCCCGAACGGCGGCGCTCATTGATCATCCTGTGTGTGGGCTACGGCATCGCCGCGCTGGCCATTTTGTTGCTGGTGGATGCGGTTTCCAACAGCGCTTTGGCGCGCTTGCAAGTGCTGATGGCCAAGGGCGATGCTGCCAAGGCTCAGGTTGACGCCTTGCTGGCCGAACCGGGTGTGACCACCGGCATGTTGTTGCTGATGGTCTTGGGCAGTGCCTTGACGGTGCCCTTTTGGCATGCGCCTGCACTGGTGCACTGGGGCGGACACCGGGTCGGACAGGCGCTTTTTTCCAGCACCGTCGCCGTCTGGCGCTGCAAGGGCGCTTTTTTTGTCTACCTGATGGGTTGGGTGGGCGTAGTGCTGGCCTTTGGCGTGGTCACCGCCCTGGTGCTGGGGTTGCTGGGCCTGCCCCAGTTGGCCGGTCTGATTGGCTTGCCGGCGGGGCTGATGCTGTCGTCCGTCTTCTACATCTCGCTGCTGTTCACGTTCAACGACAGCTTTGGCGGCACACCCGTGCAAGTCGAAGACGACTCGTTCACCCGGCCAGACCCGGGCTGAGTCGCAGCCCCCGAGCGGCGGGTGGCCTGCAGAAAGTCAATCCACAGGGGTGAGCTTGGCAACCGCCAACGCCAGCCATTTGACGCCATGTCGACCAAAGTGAACTTGGGCCCGCGCCTCGACGCCACGCCCTTCCAGCACCGACACCACGCCCTCACCAAACTTGGTGTGAAAGACCGTTTGACCGACGCGCAGGCCGTGCGAACCAGCCACTGAAGCCGCCGTGGGCATCATCGGTGGCGGCGCTGGCTCGACCCGGCCGGCGCCAACGATGCCGCTCAGACCGCTGCCACGCTGCCAGGCCTGCTGGTATTCGCGCGAGAACCCCGAACCAAAGCCCTGGTTGCGCGGCGTGATCCACTTCAGCGACGTTTCAGGCAACTCGTCGAAAAAACGGCTCTTGACGTTGTAGCGCGTCTGGCCGTGCAGCATGCGCGTCTGGCTGAAGCTCAGGTACAGGCGCTTGCGCGCCCGCGTGATGGCCACGTACATCAGGCGCCGCTCTTCTTCCACGCCGTCGGCATCGCTCAGGCTTTGCTCGTGCGGGAACAAGCCCTCTTCGATGCCGGTGATGAACACCGCATCGAACTCCAGACCCTTGGCGCTGTGCACCGTCATCAGCTGGATGGCGTCTTGCCCGGCCTGAGCCTGGTTGTCGCCGGCCTCGAGCGAGGCGTGGGTCAGAAAGGCGGCCAACGGCGACATGATCTCGCCGGTTTCGGCGTCGGGCGCAGCGCCCAGGTCGGTGCTGGTGGACTGTTCGTCCACCGGCAGGGCCACCGCGTCTTTGCCAAAGCCCTCCTGGGTGACAAAACTCTCAGCCGCGTTGACCAGTTCTTCCAGGTTTTCAATGCGGTCCTGGCCCTCTTTGTCGGTGCGATAAAAGTCCAGCAGGCCGCTGTGCTGCAACAGGTGGTCGATGATTTCGCGCAGCGTCAAACCCAGGGTGGC
>JAYVSX010000168.1:0-8588 GCA_043774975.1 Rubrivivax sp. | reverse complement strand
CCCTTCTGACATTGATGCGGCGAACTGGAACGCCCTGCTCGCTGCGCAAGCCAACCCAACGCCTTTCATGCGCCTGGAGTACCTGCAGGCGCTGCACCAGTCGGGCAGCGCGCTGCCAGCCTCGGGCTGGACGCCACAGTTCATCACGCTGCACCGGGGTGGCTGCCTGCAGGCCGCCTGCGCCAGCTACCTGAAGGCGCATTCCTACGGCGAGTACGTCTTCGACTGGGCCTGGGCCGAGGCCTACCAGCGCCACGGCCTTCGCTACTACCCCAAGCACCTCACCGCCCTGCCCTTCACCCCCGTGCCCGGCACGCGCTTGATGGCAAACAACGCATCGTCCAGAGCCTTGCTGGCAAAAGCCATCCGCGCACTGGCAGAAGAAGGCGGCCGTTCATCGGCGCATGTGCTGTTTACCGACGATGCCGACACACGGGCCCTTCAGCAAGCGGGCTTCATGGTGCGCGAAGGCGTGCAGTTCCATTGGACCCAGCATCCGGAACAGCCGATCAGCGATTTCACCGACCTGCTGTCCAGGCTTCAACGTGACAAGCGCAAGAAGATTCAACAAGAACGGCGTCGGGTGCTGGACCAAGGGGTCACCTTCAGCGTCCATGAAGGGCCGGCCATCAGCGAAGCTTTGTGGGACTTCTTCTACCGTTGCTACACCCTGACCTACCAGGCCCACCACAGCTCGCCCTACCTGACCCGCGACTTTTTCAGCCGCATGGCCAGCACCATGGCGCAGCACTGGTTGATGTTTGTGGCCCAGCAGCATGGGCAGCCCGTGGCCGCTTCACTGGTGGCCATCGACCGTGGCACTGGCGTGGCCTGGGGCCGCTATTGGGGCGCTCTGGAGCCTTTGCCCTGCGTGCACTTCGAGGCCTGCTACTACCAGCCGCTGAGCTGGTGCCTCGAACAGGGCTTCACACGCTTTGAAGGTGGCGCCCAGGGCGAACACAAGATGGCACGCGGTCTGTTGCCGGTCAAAACCCAGTCAGCGCATTGGCTGCGCGACGAGCGCTTTGCCAACGCGGTGGCCGACTTCCTGGCCGCCGAGGGCGAGGGCGTGGGCCAATATGTGAACGAACTGCGCGAGCGCAACCCCTTCAAAGGCGGTCAATCACCACCTTGACCGCCGCCCGCCGCCCGCCGCCCGCCGTGGTTCAAGCCTTGGAATGCGACTCGAAGTTGGCAATGCCGGCCATCACCTCGGTGTGCGCGGCATCCACGCCTTCCCAGCCCAGCACCTTGACCCACTTGCCCTCTTCCAGGTCTTTGTAGTGCTCAAAGAAATGCTGGATGGTCTTCAGACGCAACGGGTTCAGGTCTTCGGGCTTTTTCCACTGCGAGTAGATCGACAGGATCTTGTCGATTGGCACCGCGAGCAGCTTGTTGTCGCCACCGGCTTCATCTTCCATGCGCAGCATGCCCACGGCCCGGCAGGTCACCACCACGCCAGGAATCAACGGCACGGGGGTGATCACCAACACGTCCACCGGGTCGCCGTCGTCTGACAGGGTGTTGGGGATGTAGCCATAGTTGCACGGGTAGTGCATGGCGGTGCTCATGAACCGGTCGACAAACAGGGCGCCCGTGTCGTGGTCAACTTCGTACTTGATCGGGTCGGCGTTCATCGGTATTTCGATGATCACGTTAAATTCTTGCGGCGCGTTGGCGCCCGGGGTCACGTTGTGCAGGCTCATGGGGTCTCGCTTCCTGGGGTCAACCCTGATTCTAGGCGGGCACCTTGCCACGCCCTGACGACCCGCCCCCCATGCTGGCAAACCCCGGCGGGTTGGCGTTCGGGCGTCCTGTAGCATCGCCGGCGCATTGAAGGGCCTGGCAGTTGACGCAGGCCCGTGGCTTCCACCCCAGGTCGCCACGCATCCGCCACCCATCAAAAAACCCATCTGAGGAAGGAACACTTTCCATGTCCACCACCACGGCGCTTTACATCGCGCTGGCGTGCGGCCTTGCAGCAGTCATCTACGGCTTTGTCCAGCGCAGCTGGATCCTGGCCCAAGACGCTGGCAACGCCCGAATGCAAGAAATTGCAGGCGCCATTCAACAAGGCGCGGCCGCCTACCTGGCCCGCCAGTACCGCACCATCGCCATCGTCGGCGTGGTGTTGGCGGTGCTGATCTTCATCTTCCTGGGTGGCAAGACGGCCCTGGGCTTTGTCTTTGGTGCCGTGCTGTCGGGCGCTTGCGGCTTCATCGGCATGAACGTGTCGGTCAAGGCCAACGTGCGCACCGCTCAAGCGGCCACGCGTGGCATCGGGCCGGCGCTGGACGTGGCCTTCAAGGGCGGCGCCATCACTGGCATGCTGGTGGTCGGCCTGGGCCTGCTGGGCGTGGGTGGCTTCTTCTGGTACATCACCGGCGGCACCAACGTTGCGCCTGAAACCCTCAAACCGCTGCTGGGCCTGGCCTTCGGCTCGTCGCTGATTTCCATCTTCGCCCGTCTGGGCGGTGGCATCTTCACCAAAGGCGCTGACGTCGGCGCTGACCTGGTGGGCAAGGTCGAAGCCGGCATTCCTGAAGATGACCCGCGCAACCCGGCCGTGATTGCCGACAACGTGGGCGACAACGTCGGCGACTGCGCCGGCATGGCCGCCGACCTGTTCGAGACCTACGCCGTCACGCTGATTGCCGCCATGGCGCTGGGCGCGCTGATGGTCAAGAACGTGGCCGTCGCGGCCGTGGTCTACCCGATGCTGCTGGGCGGTGTGTCGATCATTGCGTCGATCATCGGCTGCTACTTCGTCAAGGCCACGCCGGGCATGAAAAACGTGATGCCGGCGCTGTACAAGGGCCTGATCGTGGCCGGCGTGCTGTCGCTGATTGCGTTCTACTTTGTCACCAACGCCATGTTCCCGCAGCCGCTGCAGCTGGCCACCGGCGGCACCGCCAGCGCGATGGCCTTGTTCGGTGCTTGCGCCGTGGGCCTGGTGTTGACCGCTGCCATGGTCTGGATCACCGAGTTCTACACCGGCACGCAGTACAGCCCGGTGCAGCACATTGCACAGGCTTCGACCACCGGCCACGGCACCAACATCATCGCCGGCCTGGGCGTCAGCATGCGCTCCACCGCTTACCCGGTGATCTTCATCTGCGCCGCCATCTATGCTTCGTACGCACTGGCAGGCCTGTATGGCATTGCGATCGCTGCCACCTCCATGCTCAGCATGGCCGGCATCGTGGTGGCGCTGGACGCCTATGGCCCGATCACCGACAACGCCGGTGGCATTGCTGAAATGGCCGAGCTGCCCAGCAGCGTGCGCGACGTCACCGACCCGCTGGACGCGGTGGGCAACACCACCAAGGCTGTCACCAAGGGCTACGCCATCGGCTCGGCCGGTCTGGCCGCGCTGGTGCTGTTTGCCGACTACACCTACGCGCTGCAGGCGCGTGGCATGTCGGTGGTCTTCGACCTCAGCAACCACCAAGTCATCGTCGGTCTGTTCATCGGTGGCCTGATTCCCTTCCTGTTTGGCGCCATGGCGATGGAAGCCGTGGGTCGCGCAGCCGGTGCCGTGGTGGTTGAAGTGCGCAAGCAGTTCGCCGACGGCGCCATCATGGCCGGTACCCGCAAGCCTGACTACAGCGCCGCTGTCGACATGCTGACCACCGCCGCCATCAAGGAAATGATTGTTCCTTCTCTGTTGCCGGTGGTGGCGCCCATCGTGGTGGGCATGCTGCTCGGGCCAGCCGCGTTGGGCGGCCTCTTGATGGGCACCATCGTGACCGGCTTGTTCGTGGGCATCAGCATGTGCACCGGCGGTGGCGCTTGGGACAATGCCAAGAAGCTGATCGAAGAGGGCTTCACCGACAGCAGCGGCGTGCTGCACAAGAAGGGCGGCGAGGCACACAAGTCGGCCGTCACCGGCGACACCGTGGGCGACCCGTACAAGGACACCGCCGGCCCGGCCATCAACCCGCTGATCAAGATCATCAACATCGTGGCCCTCTTGATCGTGCCCTTGCTGCCGATGACCAGCAACGCGCCAGCGGCCCGCACGGCCGCGACGGCAGCGCCCGCTGCAGCCACAGCGGCAACGCCTGCGGCAGCCCCGGCTGCAGTGCCTGCAGCAGCGCCGACTGCAGAGCCGGCAGCGGCCATGGCTGCATCTGCAGCTGCACCGAAGTAAGGTTTCGATGGCAAGCCGGCTGGCATCGGGCTCGGTGGCCGGCCGGCCTCAGCGGCGGGCCCAGTGCCAGCTGACACGCCCTTGGCGGGCGGCTCGAAAGCTTCTCGCCGCGGTCACGCAGCAACCACCTGCAAAGCCTCGAAGGGCCGGCTCAGCCGGCCCTTTTTCATGGCTGCAAATTCATCACGAACAGACTGCCAACCCATGACCACCACCGTCACCACCCAAACCCTGGCCGCCTTTGCCGACGCCTGGAACCGCCACGACCTGCCAGCGCTGATGAGCTTCATGGCAATCGACTGTGAATTCCACGGCGTGGCGGGGCCGGATCTGATGGGGCGCAGCTTCATCGGCAGCGAGGCCGTGGCCGAGGGTTTTGCCTTGGCCTGGACCACTTTCCCCGACGCCTCCTGGACCGAAGGGGTGCACTGGGTTCACGGCGATCGCGGCTTCAGCGAAAGCACCTTCAGGGGCACCCGCGCCGACGGCAAGAGGGTGGAAGCCCGGATGGTCGACGTCTTCACCTTCCGCGACGGCAAGATCGCCGTCAAGAACGCTTTTCGCAAAGACCGCCCCGTCCTTTGACTCCACGCTGCATGGCCGCTTACGACCCGCACTACGACCCCCTGGTGGCCGCCACGCCCGGCCAGGGACTGGACTACGCACCGACCTACTGGGTGGCCACGGCCGGCCCCACGCCGCCTGACGATGGGCCCATCACCGGCAGCACCGACGCCGACGTGGTCATCGTCGGCGCCGGCTTCACCGGCCTGGCCACCGCCCTGTTCCTGGCCCGTGAACACGGCATCCGGGCCACGGTGCTGGAGGCCAACCAAATCGCCTGGGGCTGCACCAGCCGCAACGGCGGCCAGGGCCAAAACACCAGCGGGCGCCTGGTCCGGTCGCAGTGGATCGCACGCTGGGGCAAGGCCACGGCGCTGAAGCTGGACGCCGAAATCCGCAGCGGTTTCGAGACCTTCAAGTCGCTGGTGGCCGAGGTCAACTGCGAACCGCAGCCGGGCGGCCACCTGTACATCGCCCACCGCGCACGCAAGCTCGATTTCCTGAGCAACGAAGCGCGGGTCATGCGCGAGGTGTTTGGCTACGACACCCACATGCTGAGCGCCGACGAGGTGAAGCGCCGCTATGTCGACGACGCCGATTCACACGGCGCGCTGCACGAACCCGATGGCATTGGCGTGCACCCGCTGAAACTGGCCTACGGCTACTTGAAGATGGCGCGGGCGCTGGGCGTCAAGGTGCACACCGCAAGCCCTGTCACGGGCTTTGCCACCCGCGCCGGTGTGCACCACCTGCAAACACCCGGCGGCACGGTGCGCGCCCGCGCGGTGGGTTTTGCCACCGGCGGCTACACCAGCAACCAGCTGCACCCTTGCCTGCGCGCCAAGATCATGCCGATCTTGTCCAACTCGGTCGTCACCCGCCCTTTGACCCCAGCCGAGCTGCAAGCCACGAGTTTTCGCACCCATGAAGTCATCACCGACACCCGCACGCTGCGCTTCTATTACCGGCTGCTGCCCGACCAGCGCCTGCAGATCGGCAGCCGCAGCGCCATCACCGGTGCCGACGCGTCCAACCCCAAACACTTGGCGCTGCTGGTCGGTGGCCTGCACCGCAAGTTCCCGGCTTTGAAGGGCATCGGCATCGATTATTCGTGGTCGGGCTGGGTCGACGTCAGCCACGACATGATGCCGCGCATCACCCAGCCCGACCCCGCGCAAAGCGTGTTCTACGCGCTGGGCTATGGCGGCAACGGGGTCTCGTTTTCGGCCCACGCCGGCAAGCGTTTGGCGTTGCGCATGGCGGGGCGCAGCGACCCGGCCTTTGAGCTGCCCATCTACAACTCGCCGCTCGAATACCCCCATGTGATGGGTGCGGTGCGCTCAGCTGCACTTGCGCCCTTCAGGCGCCTGGGGCAGAGCGCGCTGTACCGCTGGTACGCGATGCGCGACGAAGCCCCTTAAGTAGCGTTGCAGCCTGGCCATCCAGGCGCTGCACCTGGCCCGGGCCGTCAGCTCGCTGGAACATGCAGCACCAGGCCGTCCAGCGCGGGCCCGGCGACGATCTGGCAACTCAGCCGGCTGTGCGGCTGGCGCGGCGCGGCAGTGCCGTCGAGCAGGCTGTTTTCTTCGGCGCAGCTGGGCTGCAACCGGGCCACCCAGGCTGGGTCGATCACCACATGGCAGGTCGCACAAGACAAACAGCCGCCACAGTCCCCATCGATGCCGGGCACGCCTTCAAAGGTGGCCGCCAGCATCAGGTTGCTGCCATGCGCCACCTCGGCGGTGGTCTGGCTGCCGTCGGCTTGGGTCCATGTGACGCGGCTGAAACTCATGCGCCGATGCTAGCGGCTTCGACGGCCGCTCCCAGGTCCCGGTGCCAGGTCCAGACCAGCCCACGCCGGGTGGCCCGGTGCGCTGCAAGCTGTGCTGCTCTACAACGATGCAGCCCCTTGCCCGTGTTAGTCCGGATGGGCCAAGCCGAATCGAAAGTCAGAATCAAGCGGATCGCTCAAGCCCCACGGCCAGGCGAGAAGCCAACGTTTCACCCCAGGAAAGTCTCACCATGAAGCTTGCTCGCCGTTCCTTGATCGCCGCAGTGGTCTCGGCCGTAGCCGCCTTTGCTGCACCCACGGCCATGGCCCAGGGCACCGTGCTGCGCGTGGTGCCGCACTCCAACCTGGCGGTGCTGGACCCGATCTGGACCACCGCCTACATGAGCCGCAACCACGGCTACATGATCTACGACACACTTTTTGGCACCGACGAAAACGGCAAGATCAAGCCGCAGATGGTGGACAGCTGGACGGTCAGCGGCGACAACCGCCTGTGGACCTTCAAGCTGCGCAAGGGCCTGGAGTTTCACGACGGCAAACCGGTCACCAGCGAAGACGTGGTGGCCAGCCTGCAGCGCTGGGGCAAACGCGACGCGATGGGCAGCGCCCTGATGCAGTTTGTGCAGCGCATGGACACACCCGAACCCGACACCTTCCGCATCTTCCTGGGTGAAGCCTGCGGCTTTGTGCTGGATGCTTTGGGCAAGCCCAGTTCCAACGTGCCTTTCATCATGCCCAAGCGCATGGCCGATACCGACCCCTTCAAGCAGATCGAAGAGCACATCGGCTCCGGCCCCTATGTCTTCAAGCGCGACGAGTTCAAGCCCGGCGACAAGTCCGTCTACACCAAGTTCGCCAAGTACGTGCCGCGCAGCGAGCCGCCCAACGGCACCACCGGTGGCAAGCACGTTTATGTCGACCGGGTGGAATGGAACCTGGCACTGCGCGACGGCCAAGCCCAGATCAATGCGCTGCAAAAGGGCGAGATTGACGTGCTGGAGGCCCTGCCTTTCGACCACTTTGAAACCGCCAAGGGCGACGCCAACATCCAGCTGCCCAAGTACGCCACCTTTGGCTTGCAGTACATGGCCCGCTTCAACCACCTGCACAAGCCTTTTGACAACGTCAAGGTGCGCCAGGCGGCGCTGGCTGCGTTTGCGCAAGAGCCTTTCTTGCGCGCGTCGGTGGGCGTGAAGGAGCTGTACAAGACCTGCGCCTCGATGTTCGTTTGCGGCACGCCTTTTGGCACCACCGCCGGCAGCGACATCCAGGCCAAGAGCAACATGAAAAAGGCGCAGGACCTGCTCAAGGCCAGCGGCTACGACGGCACGCCCATTGTCATCATGAAGCCCACCGACCTGGCCAGCATCCAGAAGCTGCCCGACGTGGCCGCGCAGCTGTTGCGCCAGGCTGGCTTCAAGGTCGACCTGCAGGCCATGGACTGGCAAACGCTGGTTGGCCGCCGGGCCAAGAAGGACGCGCCGGACAAGGGCGGCTGGCACATGTTCCTGACCGCGTGGCAGACCTTTGACGTGTGGAACCCGATTGCCAACCCGACGATGGACTCCCGCGGCGAAAAGAGCACCTGGTTTGGCTGGGCCAGCGACGACAAATTGGTCGACCTGCGCAACCAGTTCATGCGCGCCACCGACGAACCCACCAAGAAAAAGCTGGCCGACGCCATCCACATACGAGCCTTCGAAGTGGCCACCCATGCGCCACTGGGTGAGTACATGCAGCCCATGGCCGCACGCAAGAACATCAGCGGCTTTTTCGTCACCAACGGCAACATCTACTGGAATCTGAAGAAAAACTAAAGCTGCGCTGATTTGTTCTACAGCCCAGGGTGGACTCCCCCTGGGCTGTTTTTCAAGCGACCGCCAACGCTCTGTCAAGTTCAGCCCGTCCATGCTCAAGTTCCTGGCCCGCCGTCTGCTGTCCACCTTGCCGGTACTGCTGATCGTGGCCGTGCTGGTGTTTTTGATGCTGCGGTTGACCCCGGGTGACCCGGCTGCGGTGCTGGCCGGCGACGCGGCCAGCACCGAACAGATCGAGCAGATTCGCGCCAGCCTGGGCCTG
>JAYVSX010000167.1:0-7011 GCA_043774975.1 Rubrivivax sp. | reverse complement strand
GCGTACTACGGTTTTGTCTTTGCCGAGTGCAACACCGCAGTTCCGCCCGCCTCCGACCCCAAAGCCTTCATGCGCGCCGCAGCCGGTGCCAAGGTCGCTGACGTGGCCAACCAGGTCAACACCCAAATCCTGGCCGGCGGGTTTCGGGACAAGGACCTGGCGCTGGTGGCAGCAGGTGCCAACGACATTTACGACCTGTATTCGCAGTACCCCGCACGCTCCGAAGCAAGCCTGATCGCTGACGCGCGCAGCCGCGGCGAAAGTCTGGCGGCCGTGGTCAATCAATTGGTGAATCAGGGTGCCAAAGTCATCGTGACCAATCTGCATGACCTGGGGATCAGCCCCTATGCACGTGCCCAGGCCACCGCCAACGCCGCCAGTGGATTTGACCGTGCCGCGCTGATCACGCGGCTGACCACGGCCTTCAACGAACGCCTGGGCGTCAAGGTACTGCTGGATGGCCGCTTTGTGGGCCTGGCCCAGCTGGACCTGCGCACGCATGCCGCTGGGCGTTCGCCAGGGAATGTGGGCTTGTCCGATGCCAGCACCGCATTTTGCGCGGTTGCGCCGCCGAACTGCACCACAGCCACTGCGGTCACGCCTTCGGCCAATCCGGCACACTACCTATGGGCCGATGACAAGCGCCTGGCGCCGGGCGGCCAAGGTCTGCTGGCGGCGTTGGCCGTGGCCCGGGCGCAGAGAAATCCCTTCTAGGCCCCCAGGCCCCCAGGCGCCGAGGCGCACGCGGGCGCGAAGCCCGGCCCTGGGTCTAAGGGGCCTTGGGTCGGTGGCGCTGCTGGCGGTCGACCACGATCTTGGTGATCAGAATCGTCAGCGCCAAAGCCAGGGTCACGGCATTGGCCACGACGATCGGCCATTCGCCCAGCGACAGGCCATAAACCAACCACATCGCCACGCCAACCGTGAAGGCGCTGTACATCGACAGTGAAATGCCGCTCACGTCGCGGGTTCGCAGCGTCAACACCGCCTGCGGCACAAAAGCGCCTGTGGTGAGTGCGGCGGCGAAATAGCCGATGGTGTCGTGCAGCGTCATGGGTGGGGTCTCAGCGAGCGGGCGTGTCGCGCATGGTCCATTGCACCAAGGCGTCCAGTGCGGGCCGGGCCGCGTTGGCATGGGGGTGGTTGATGATGGCCACCACCACGTAGCGGCGGCCGCTGTTGGACAACACATAGCCGGCTACCGCGGCAACGTCGCGCAGTGAACCGGTCTTCAAGTGGGCCCGGCCGGGCGTGGCACGTGACCGCCGCAAGGTGCCGTCCAGCCCTGAAATGGGCAGCGACGACATCAGCTCGCTCATCACCGGGCTGTCATGGGCTTGTTCCAACAGGCGCGCCAAGCGCAGCGCCGTGATGCGCCCTTTGCGCGACAGCCCCGACCCGTTGTCCATCACCATGTCAGTGCCCACTTCGCCCGTGCGTTCCACCAGCCAGCGGGTGACCACTTCTCGCGCCGACTCCAGCGTGGCAGGGCCGTTGCGGCGTGTTTGAAGGGCCAGGGTCAGAAACAACTGCTGGGACATCAGGTTGTTGCTGAACTTGTTGATGTCGCGGATGACATCGGCCAGCGGCGCCGAGCGAAATTCCAGCGTGGCCTTGCTGTCGCTGGGGGCAGCGCCTTCGCGCACCACACCCTGCAGCTGGCCGCCCATTTCTTTCCACAGCGACTCGAGCAGCCGGGCGTCGTAGGTGGCAGCTTGGGGGTCGGCCACGGGCCAGTTCAGTTCACCACAGGCCAGCGCGTAGCTGCCGGTGAAACGAGTCCTGCCGGGCTCGAAAGTGGCCTTGAGGGCGCTGCGCCAGTCGCCGCAGGGACCCGCCACCAGGGGCACGGTGCGGTCAACCTGGGTGCCGCTCAAGGCCGGGTCCACGAGGACCCGCGCCACGCCGGCCGCTTCGTCGGGCACCCAGGTGTAGACCACCGAGCGAAAATTGAGCAGCAGCGCTGAAGGCCGCACGTTGTAGGGGCGCAGCGGCTCGCCATCAAATTCACCGGGGTCGACCTCGGGCACGACAAAAGCAGAGTTGTCGAGCACGATGTCGCCGCGGATCTCTCGCACCCCCTGCTGTTGCACACGGCGCAGCAGGAGCCACACGCGCTCCAGCACCAGCTTGGGGTCACCGCTGCCCTTGATGTGCAGGTGGCCCTCCAGCACGCCGTCCTTCACCGGGCCAGCCAGCCAGACGGGGGTAGTCCAGGCCCAGGCGGGGCCTAGGCGGTCCAAGGCCGCCATGGTGGTCAGGAGCTTGGCCAACGAAGCCGGGTTGACGCTCTTTTGCTCTTGCCACTGCAGCACCCGCCGCGACGTGGTCAGGTCGTAGACCACCGCCGACAGGGCCTCGGCAGGGACACCTGCGCGCTGCAGGGCCTGGGCGGCTTCGGGTGGCAGGGTCTGCGCTGCCAGCGCGCTGCGCCCACCCACCAACAAGGCCAGCAAGGCCAGCGCGGCCATCGTTTGCAGCAGCGGCAGCCTCGACATCAGCGACGGTAGTACCGGAAAGCCAGACGACAGCCGGGGCCATGACGACGCTACCGCGCTGCGCTGCACCCGGCCCGGGCGAAGCCTGCCCTTGGGCAAAACGCACGTCTGAATCATGCGTTTGATGATCGCACGGCTAAACTCGTTTGATGTCAACGTCGCCCTCGTCCCGGCCGCCGGTCCTGGCCTTGGACACCGCCACTGAACAGATCGCCGTTGGATTGCACACCGGCCTGGCCCTGCACACGTCGTTGTCCGCCGGTGGATCTGCGGCTTCCACACGCCTGCTGCCCGAATTGCAGGCCCTGCTGAGCCGGGCTGGCCTGGCCTGGCGCGATGTGCAAGCCATCGCGTTTGGCCAAGGCCCGGGCGCTTTCACGGGCCTGCGCACCGCCTGTGCCGTGGCGCAAGGGTTGGCCTGGGGTTTGGGCTGTCGGCTCTATCCGATCGACAGCTTGATGGTGGTGGCCGAAGACGCCCGTTGGCAAGTGCGCCCCGATGGCAGCGATCTGGACGTGGCGGTGCTGATGGACGCCCGCATGGACGAGGTCTATGCCGCCCGCTACCGCTGGCATCAAGGCGCATGGCAGGTCTTGCAGGCGCCCGCGCTGTGCAGTCTGGCCGTGATCCAGGCCCAGTCGGCCAGCTTCGTTCCGCCGCTGGTGGCGGGTTCGGCCTTGCTTGCGTTTGGTGATCGATTGGCCTTGCCTGTGGCAAGCCAGCGCTGCACGCAGGAGCGCGATCGCGCGGCTGCTTTGCTCAGGCTGGCGGTGGCCGCCGTCGCGGGTGGTGACGGTGTGCACCCTGCCGACGCCTTGCCTTTGTATCTGCGCGACAGAGTGGCTCAGACCACCGCCGAACGTGCGCAGATCAAGGATCTCGCTGCTCGGGTGGCTTCACCGTGATCGCCGCAGTTCGGTGGCCCGGGCCATCCATGCCAGGCCTCAACGGCAGGGTGTTGCGGTGAACGCGCGCCTAGAGGCCCGGTGGGCGCGCCGCGGGATGACCGTGTCGGACGTCGAACGTGTGCAAACGGTCGAGGCCCTGGCCTACAGATTCCCCTGGACCTGCGGCAACTTCGTCGACTCGTTGGCCGCCGGATATCTGGCCGAGGTCTTGGAAAGCGACGGTGAACTGTTGGCTTACTTTGTGGCCATGCCCGGTGTGGAAGAACTGCACCTGCTCAACATCAGCGTCGCGCCTGCCCACCAAGGGCAGGGGTACGGCGGCCTCTTGCTGGACGCGGTGCAGGCCCACTGCCAACGCCTGGGCGTGGCGCAACTGCTGCTGGAGGTGCGCCACAGCAACCTGCGGGCCCAGGCTCTGTACGCGCGCCGCGGCTTTGTCCAGGTGGGCCAAAGGCGCGCCTACTACCCCGCGGCAACCGGGCGTGAAGATGCCATCGTGATGAGCTTGCCACTGCGCCGGGACCCCCATGGCGTGGTCTGAGCGACAACACCGCATGCTGCAGGCCATGGGCTTGCGCCCTTGGACGCCGCCGGGGCCCGGCGGCGTTGCCGCGCCAGCACCTAGCGCCAGTGCAGAGGCGCCGCCCATCCCTTTGACAGCACCCAGCGAGCCCGGCTGGGCGGCCCCTACCGTGCCCCCCACTGCGCCCCCGGTGGCCCGCACGCCGCAGGCGCAGGCCAGGCCTGTGCAGACTTTTGAACACGCAGCGGCAACCGGGGCGCTGGATGAACGGGTGCGCGCGCTGTCCGGTCAGGACTGGCCTGCGCTGCGCGCAACCGTGTCCCAGTGCACCGCCTGTGCGCTGAGCCAAGGGCGCCAGCAAACGGTGTTTGGAACCGGCCACCCGCAAGCCCGGTGGATGGTGGTGGGTGAAGCGCCGGGTGAGCAAGAAGACCTCAGTGGCGAGCCCTTTGTCGGCGCGGCCGGCCAGCTGCTCGACCGCATGCTCGCGGCGCTGCAGCTGACGCGCGCCGAAGACGGGCCCGGCAGCCTGGACCAGCGGGTCTACATCGCCAACACCTTGAAATGCCGCCCGCCACGCAACCGCAACCCCTTGGCTGAAGAGTCGGCCCAGTGCCAACCGTTCCTGGTGCGGCAGGTTGAGTTGCTGCAGCCCCGCATCATCCTGGCGATGGGCCGTTTTGCGGTGCAAAGCCTGCTGCAGACCGACGAACCCATCGGCCGTTTGCGCGGCCGGGTACACCAGTTTCGAGGCGTGCCTTTGGTGGTGACCTACCACCCGGCCTACCTGCTGCGCAACCTGCTTGACAAAGCCAAGGCCTGGGAAGACCTGTGCCTGGCTGCCCAGGTGTTTGAAACCGGCGCCCGACCATGACACACGCTGCGCCACCGGGTGAAGAGCTGCGCGCGCTGCGTGCCGAAGTGGCGCAGTTTCGACGGGTGTGCAACGCGGTGCCGGTGGCCATTGCCTACTATGAACGGGTGGGCAACATCTGCCGCTATGCCAACCAAGGCTACGCCGAGATGTTTGGCTTTGACCAGCAAAGCATCCTGGGTCGCCCGGTGGCCGAGGTCATCGGGGCCGAGGCCGCGCTGGCCATCCAGCCCATCGTCGACAAGGTCCTGAGCGAACTGCGCAGCAGCCACTACGAGCGCCAGATCCCGCAGCCCAACGGGCTGATGCGCTCGATCGAGGTCCACCTGTTGCCGCACCTGGACGAAGCGGGCCAGGCCATCGGCGCCTTTGTGCTGATCAGCGACATCACACGTCACCACCAGTCCGAAGCCGCGCTGCGCCAGAGCGAAGAGCGTTTGGCCAAGTTCATGCAGGCCAGCGCGGAAGGCATCGTGTTCCACAAGGGCGGCTTCATCACCGACATCAACCCGCCGGTGAGCGCGCTGATGGGCTACAGCCCGGAACAGATGTTGGGCCGCTCGACGCTGGACTTCATTGCGCCGGACCAGCGCGCGCGTGTCACCGAAGTCATCACCGCGGGTCATGAAATCAGCTACGACAGTGCGGTGCTGCACGCCGATGGCTCGGCACTGCCGGTGGAGTTCATCGTTCGCACCATGCACTACCAGGGCGAAGCGCTGCGCATGACCATCGTGCGCGACATTCGCGACCGGGTTGAAGCCCAGGCGCGCATCCACCACCTGGCCCACCACGATGCCTTGACCGGGCTGCCCAACCGCGGCGCGTTCATCGAGCGCGCAAATATTTTGCTGGCCCAGGCAACGGATTCCGGGCAAAGCCTGGCGCTGCTCTTTATTGACCTGGACCACTTCAAGCGGGTCAACGACTCCTTGGGTCACTTGGCTGGTGACACGCTGCTGCAAACGGTGGCCGACCGGATCATCGGCGCGGTTCGCGAAGCCGACCTGGTGGCTCGATTTGGGGGCGACGAATTTGTGCTGCTGCTGGCGGGGCCCTCGAGCCCCCAGGCGGTGGCTGAAGTAGCGGCCAAACTGGTGGCCGCCGTGGGTGCCCCTTTGCGGGTGGAAGGGGCGTCGATCTCGGTCACGCCGTCGATTGGCGTGGCTCAGTTCCCGGAGCACGGCCGAAGCGCCGCAGAACTCATCAAGCATGCCGACACCGCGATGTACCACGCCAAGGCCAAGGGCCGCGCAGGTTTCGAGTTCTTCCGTCCGTCCATGGCGCAGCAAGCGCTGGCTGACTTGGCCATGGAAAGTCGACTGACCCAGGCCGTTCACGATCATGAATTTGTTCTGCACTACCAGCCCCAACTGCGCTTGGGCGACGGCGTGCTGATCGGCATTGAGGCGTTGGTGCGTTGGCAGCACCCCGAGATGGGGCTGTTGTTGCCCGATCATTTCATCCCGCTGGCCGAAGCGCGGCGGCTGATCCTGCCTTTGGGCCAATGGGTCCTGGCCACGGCGTTGCGCCAGGCGGTGCATTGGCACCAGACGGGTCAGGCCAACGTTCCGGTGGCGGTCAATCTCAGCGCGTTGCAATTTCAAGCGCCCGACTTTGTGGCCACCATCGCGCAAGCTCTGTCCCTGGCCGGCGCCAGCGGTGACATGCTGGAACTGGAGCTGACCGAACGCATGTTGATGGACGACCTGCAGGCAGTGCAGACGGCCTTGGTTGAACTGCGGGCCTTGGGTGTGCGCTTGGCCGTGGACGACTTTGGCACTGGCTACACCTCGCTCAAACACCTGAAGGATCTGTCCATCGATCGCTTGAAGATTGACCGCTGTTTTGTGCAGAGCCTGCCCGACGACGCTGGCTCAGCTGCCATCGCAGCGGCCATCGTACAGATGGGCCATGGTCTGGGTCTGGAGGTGCTGGCCGAAGGCGTTGAGACGCCCGCCCAGCGCGCCTACCTCTTGGCCCTGGGGTGCGATGCGCAGCAGGGGCAACTTGATGGTGAGGCGATGACCGCTGAAGCCTTGCAGCATTGGTTGAAGCAGCGCCAGAACGGCGCCACCTGACGGGTTTCAGTTCTTATTGACGGATTTCTTGGGCCGCACCCAGCCAGTCAACGAACTTTGTTTCGCGCGTGCCACCGTCAGCTGCCCCGCTGGCGCGTCTTTGACGATGGTGCTGCCGCCGCCAATG
>JAYVSX010000166.1:0-11931 GCA_043774975.1 Rubrivivax sp. | reverse complement strand
GCTGGTCGCGCAGGCTTTGCGCCTCGCCTTGCTGGCGGGCGTAATCGGCCAGCAGCAGCTCGGGGTCGTGGCTGACCACATCGGCGGCGTGCGGGTTTTTCTGGTCCAGGTTGTAGTTCGCCGCCTTGATGGTGGCAATGCTGACTTTCCAGGCCTGCTCGTTTTCCACGCGGCCGGCAAATCCGTCGGCCTCACTTCCCCACCAGGCTTTTTCCACATCGAACTCTTCAATGCGGATGGGCTTGGTCTTGTTGTAGTTCTTCACGCCCACCGGGCAAGGGTGCTCGTAGTACCAAATGGCCTCGGTCGGCCGGCCCTTGGTGAAGAACAACAGGTTGGTCTTGATGCCGGTGTAAGGCGCGAACACGCCGTTGGGCAGGCGCACGATGGTGTGCAGGTGGACTTCAGCCAGCAGCTGTTCTTTGATGCGCGTCTTCACGCCCTCGCCAAACAGCGTGCCGTCGGGCAGCACCAGTGCGGCGCGGCCGTTGGCCTTCAGGATGTGCTTGATGAGCACCAGAAACAGGTCGGCCGTCTCCTTGGTGCGCACGTCGGCCGGGAAGCCGGCCTCGATGCCCGGTTCTTCGATGCCGCCGAAGGGCGGGTTGGTCAGCACCACGTCCACGCGCTCGGCCGGCGCGTAGTCGCGCAGCGGGCGGGCCAAGGTGTTGTCGTGGCGCACGTTGCTGGGCACCTCAATGCCGTGCAGCAGCAGGTTGGTCACGCACAGCAGGTGCGGCAGCTGCTTCTTTTCCACGCCCAGGATGCTGCTTTGCAGCAGCGCCTCTTGCTCGGTGTTCTTCACCTGCTTGCGCAGGTGTTCGATGGCGCAAACCAAAAAGCCGCCGGTGCCGGTGGCTGGGTCCAGCACCTTCTCGCCCAGCTGCGGGTTGACCATGTCCACCATGAACTGCGTGACGGCGCGCGGCGTGTAGAACTCGCCCGCGTTGCCGGCGCTTTGCAGGTCGCGCAGGATCTTCTCGTACAGGTCGTTGAACTGGTGGCGCTCGGCCTGGCGGTTGAAGTCGATGGCGCCCAGCTTGTTGATCACCTGCCGCAGCAGCTGGCCGCTCTTCATGAAGTTGTTGGCGTCTTCAAACACACCGCGCACCACCCAGCCCCGCGGGTTGCGCACCGGGTCGGCCGGCAGGGCCTTGAGCTTGGGGAACAGCGTGTTGTTGACGAAGTCCAGCAGTGCGTCGCCGGTGATGCCTTCGGGGTTTGAAGCCCACTGGCGCCAGCGCAGGTGCTCGGGAATGGGGCTTTTATAGTCGTCGCGGGTCAGCTCCAGCTCTTCTTCCAGCGCGTCGAAGACCTTCAGGAACAGCAGCCACACCATCTGCTCGATGCGCTGCGCGTCGCCGTTGATGCCAGCGTCCTGGCGCATGACGTCCTGGATCGACTTGATGACGGGAGTGAGGTTGGACATGAGGGGGTCGGCTAGGGTCGGTCAGGCCTGTCAGACCTGGAGCGGCGCGTAGAGCTCGCGCTCCAGCGTGGCCAGGGCTTGCAGGTATTGGGGGCGGCCGCCAAAGCTGCGGATCAGCTCCACGGGCGAGCCCAGGTCGGTGAAGGGCTGCACGCGCAGCACAGCGTCGCTCTCGATGGTGGTGATGCCTTCGTCGGCGTACTTGTCGAGCAGCGTTTCCAGCACCTTGCGGGCCACCGGGCCGTACTGGGTGAAGACGTTGCGCTTCTTCACGCGTTGTGCGCGTTCGCGCCGGGTCAGCGGCGGCTGGTCATAGGCCACATGCAGCAGCAGGTCGAAGGGATCGAAGTCTTTGCCCACCTCTTCGGCCAGCGCTTCTAAGAAGACGCCCCGACCTTCCAGTTCTTCGATGAGCGCGGCCTTGCGCTCGGCGCTGTTCCAGGCTTGCAGGAAGCCGTCCAGCGAGTTGTAGGCTTTGCCCAGGTTGATGCGGGTGTAGTCGCGCAGGCTCTCGGTGACCAGCTTGCCGTCGGCGTTGAGGTACTGCACGCGCTCGCGCGCCACCGCCACGTTGACGCTGCCGCCCACGATGTACTTGCGGGGCTCGGCGGGGCCATCGTCGCCGCCGATAAGGGGGCCTGGGCCGGCCGGCAGATCGCCAGGCAGTCCATCCGGCCCGCCTTGGGGCTGTTCCGGCGGCTGCGGTGGTTCGACAGGCTGGTCAGGGCCGGGCTCGTAGATCTGCACCGGGTCGCCATCGAAGGCCGGGTCGGCAAACAGCTCGGTGGCGCGCTTGAAGTCGAGGATGGTGAACCAGCTCTTGCCCAGGTCCTCGCGCAGCCGCGTGCCCCGCCCGATGATCTGCTTGAACAGCGTCATCGACTTGATGTTCTGGTCCAGCACGATGAGCTTGCAGGTCTGGGCGTCGACGCCCGTGCTCATCAGCTTGGAGGTGGTGGCGATGACCGGGTAGGTCTTCTCGGGGTCGATGAAGTTGTCGAGCTGGCCCTTGCCTTCGGGGTTGTCGCCGGTGATCTGCACCACGTAGTTGGGCTGTGTGGCGCAGAGGTCGGCGTTGGCGTTGCTGAGGGCCTGGCGCATGCGCGCGGCGTGCTCGATGTCTTCGCAGAAGACGATGGTTTTGTCGTACCGGTTCGTGGCCTTCAGGTATTCGGTGATCTTGGCGGCCACGACCTCGTCGCGACGCTCCAGCACCAGCTTGCGGTTCATGTCCGCGCCGGTGTAGACCCGGTCTTCGATGACGTTGCCCAGCTTGTCGGTCATGCCTTCGGGCGGGCGCCAGCCAAAGGCGTCCTTGTCCAGGTCGACGCGGATGACCTTGTACGGGGCGAGGTAGCCGTCCTCGATGCCCTGGCGCAGGCTGTAGGTGTAGACGGGCTCGCCGAAGTAGTCGGTGTTGGAAGCGTCGGCGGTTTCTTTGGGCGTGGCCGTCAGGCCGATCTGGGTGGCGCTGCCGAAGTAGCTGAGGATGTCGCGCCAAGCCGAATCCTCAGTCGCGCTGCCGCGGTGGCACTCGTCGATGATGATGAGGTCGAAGAAGTCGGGCGAGAACTGCTTGTAGATGTTGCGTTCTTCTTCGGTGCCGCTGACGGCCTGGTACAGCGACAGGTAGATCTCGTAGCTCTTGTTGACCTGCTTGCTTCCCTGCCTGGTAACGCGGTTGATGGCCAGGTCGATTTCCTCGATCGTGGTTTTGCCCTGGCTGTCGACCACCTCAACGCCCTTGGCGTGGGGGCTCAGCTTGGCCATCGCGCCCTTGAACGGCCGGAAGTCGTTGACCATGGTCTGGTCGATCAGGATGTTGCGGTCGGCCAGGAACAGGATGCGCTTCTTGGCGCCGCTCTTCCACAGCCGCCAGATGATCTGGAAGGCGGTGTAGGTCTTGCCGGTGCCAGTGGCCATGACCAGCAGCGCCCGGTTTTGGCCGCGGGCCACCGCCTCGACCGTGCGGTTGATGGCATTGAGCTGGTAGTAGCGCGGCGTCTTGGCCGGCGCGTAGTCGTGCTCGGTGACCTGGCGCATCTCGGGCGTCCAGCCCTTCCAGGCGCAGTAGCGCGCCCACAGCTCGGCTGGTGACGGAAACTCGTCGAGCGTCAGGTTGCGTTCAAGCACCCCGTCGCTCAGTGTCGCGTCGCGAAAGACGAACCCGTCACCGTTGCTGGCAAAGCTGAACGGCACGTCCAGCAACTGGGCGTAGTGGATGGCCTGCGCCATGCCGGCGCCCATCGCGTGGTTGTTGTCCTTGGCCTCGACGACGGCCAGCGCAATGTTGGGTTTGAAGAACAGGGCGTAGTCGGCCCGCAGCACCGTCGAGGCGTCACGCTTGGCCCGGCGGCCGCGGACGACGACCCGCCCGGCGCGCAGGGGAAACTCGCGATAGACCTGCACCATGCCATCCCAGCCGGCCTGTTCCATGGCCGGCCGGATGAACTTGTCGCAGATGTCGCTCTCGGACAGGTTTTTCTTGTTCATTCCCCTCCCTGGAAGGGATGCGGCGATCTGGTGCGGCGTGGCTTTCCCGCCGACCGCGATCCTATCAACCTGCACCGCTCGTGACGCTCGCTTGACTGCCTCATCAGTGCTCAGCCGGAGGTCGGCGAGGCCCAGATACCGCTGCCCTTCAGAGGCGACTGATCGACCGAGCCGTCATCAGGCCAAAACAAGAAAAGCCGCCCTGGGTCCATGCCTTCGGCGGCTTTGTCGTTGGAGAAGGGCGAGTGGGCCGACGCGGGCCCCGGTAGAGGACAACGTGGCAGTGCATGACATCAAGCACGTGGTGGCAGAACCGCCACGTATTGCTTTACTTCACAACAGTGAACCGCCGCAAAAGAGCCGCGGCGGTGGTGCGACTGGCAGGAATCGAACCTGCGACGTAGCCTTCGGAGGGCTGCATGATATCCACTTCACCACAGTCGCTTCACTGGGGGGAGGCGCATTCTAGCGCCGCAGTTCTGCTGCAGCGCGCGGGCCTCCATGCCGAGGCTAGCTCGAGGCCAGCTCGAGGCCAGCTCGAGGCCAGCCCAAGGTGAGCCGGGGGTGAGCACGCCCTCTATAATCGAAAGGTTTTTGTCCCCGCTGGACAGCTCAAGCCCGAGGAATTCATGAGCGATTCGAACCACAAGCCCGCGTCAGACGCACAGGGCCACGATGATGGTCACGACGACGGCCCGCATGAAGGCCCCATCCGCACACCCAAACAGCTGATCTGGGCTGTCGTGGCGTCCTTTGTGGTGCCCATCGTGGGCATCATCATGTTGGTCAACTACGTTGACTTTGGCGACCGCGCCGGCGCCGGCAGTGAAAGCATGACGGCCGAAGCGGTGGCCAAGCGCTTGCAGCGGGTGGGCTCGATTGAGATTCGCGACGCGTCTGGCCCGGCCGTGCTGCGCGCCGGCGAGCAGGTTTACACGGGGCAGTGCGCGGCCTGTCACGCCTCGGGCGCCGCCGGTGCGCCCAAGTTTGGTGACGCCGCGACCTGGGGCCCGCGCATCAAGATCGGCTATGACGCCTTGTTGGCCTCGGTGCTCAAGGGCAAGGGCGCCATGGGTGCGCAGGGCGGTGGTGACTACAGCGACGCCGAACTGGGCCGTGCCGTGGTGCACCTGGTCAACAACGCCGGTGGCAAGCTTGAAGAACCCAAGGCACCGGCTGCTGCCGCATCGGCCGCTGCAAAGTAAGACTTCCCAGTCTTGCGCCTGAATCAGCCGCTTTTAAGCGGCTTTTTCACGCCCGTTTTGCATCCGCCTTTTGCCGTGGCACGTAAGGGTTGCAGTGAAACCTATGAATTCAATCCTTGGGCTGTGGCCGCAAGACGTAGACGCCGTGGTGCGGCATGCGGGCAAACGGCATGTCGGCGGGCTGCCAGTGGCCGCTTTCCACGGCTTGCGCGGCCAGTCCCATGTCCAGCGTGTGCACCAGGCCAAAGCCGATGTCGGTCTGCAGGAACAGGCGGCCGTGCTCGTCCAGCCAGCTGCTCAGCACCTGGGCGGGCAAGCCGGTGTGCGAGACCACCGGCCATTGCGGCGCGTCGGTGATGCGCCAGACAAAGGGTGCGGCCTCCAGCTCCACATAAACACGCTGCGGTCCGTTCTGGAAGAACCAGGCGCCGGCGTCGTCGCAGGCGTAGTTTCGTTCGATGAACTCGCGCAGTTTTTGATGGTCGATGCGGCTGCCCTTGACCTGCGGAAACAGCCCGGCGGCCTGGATGCGGTCGTCGCGCATGTACCAGTTGCCCCGTGCGTCCAGGGCCAGCCAGTGGTAGCAGTGCGGCACATTGGGCCACTTCAGCAGGGCGGCTTTGACGATGTCATCCATGGGCGGGTTTGGCGGCGGTTGGGGCGGGTTTACCAGGTTTGGCGGGTGTGGCCGTGGTTGGGGCGGTGGTCGGGGCGGGTTGGCGTGGCAGCGGTCGCGTCAGGCGTGGGCCTGCAGCCAGTCGGTCACCGCCCGCGGCATGGCCAGCACGTTGGAAGGGTAGGCGCCCTGCGGGAAGCCCACGTGGCCGCCTTCTGCGGGTTGCCAAAGTTGCACCCAAGAGCCGACTTTAGACGGCTGGGGCAGGCTGGATGCCGGCACAAAAGGGTCGTTGCGGGCGTTCAGCAGCAAGGCCGGGATGCGGATGCGCGCCAAGTGCGGCTTGGCCGAAGCGCGGGCCCAGTAGTCGGGTGTGTCGCGAAAGCCGTGCAGCGGCGCGGTGAAGACGTCGTCAAACTCAAACAGGTTGCGCGCGGCGATCAGCCGCTCGCGGTTGAAGAGGCCGGGGTGCTGCTGCAGCTTGGCCAGCGCCTTGGGTTTCATGGTGGCCAGGAACATGCGCGAGTAGACCAGCCAGTTGAAACCCCGGTCAATCGCCTGCCCCGACGCGGCCAGGTCGATCGGCGAACACACCGCGGCCACGCTGGCTGCGGTGGCCGCGGCTTGTTCACCGGCCTCTTGCGCCCAGCGCAACAAGGCGTTGCCACCCAGGCTGATGCCCACCACCAGCAACGGCGTGCTGCTGCGCGCGCGCAGCCGCTGCAGGATCCAGCCGATCTCTTCAAAGTCACCCGAGTGGTAAGCGCGTGGCCCCAGGTTGAGCTGGCCGCTGCAACCACGGAAGTGCGGTACGCTGAAGGCCCAGCCCCGCTGCCGGGCCAGCGTGGCAAAGGCTTGTGCGTACTGGCTGCTGCTGGTGCCTTCCAGGCCGTGGAAAAGCACCAGGTGGCGTTGGGTCTTGGGTGTGGGTGTGGGCTCGGTGGTGGGTCCGGCAGTGGGTCCGGAAATGGACTCAGATGTGGACTCGGTCGTGGGCTCGGTCGAGGGCTCGGTCGTGGACGCGGACGTAGCGCCCGCCGGGCTCGGGCCGAGCAGGTGGTCGACGTCGATGAAGTCGCCGTCAGGCGTGGCCCAGCGTTCGCGCAACCAGTGCGGTGCCGAGTCACCCGGAGCCCAGCGTGCTGAACGCGTGGCCGCCCAGAGGGTCTGCAGGTTGCCGCCGGGCAACCAGCGCGGCGCGCGGTAGCTTTGCACGCCTAGTGCAGCGTGCCGGGCGGGTCGCCGTCCAGCACCATCGGCTGCTGGGCCGCGCCGGGGCTGGCGTGGTGCGACGCCAGGCGCCAGCCTTGCGCCGTTTTCAGGTACACGTTGGTGGCCAGCACCCAGGCCGTGTGGTGCGCCTGCTCGGAGATCACGTCGATGCGCTCCACCAGGTGGTGCAGGGCCGTGCCGATGTGCTGAAGGCGGTGAATTTGTTCGGTCTGCACGGCGACACCGCCGTTGGCGAAGATGGCCTCAAAGCTGGCGCGGATGGCGGCCTGGCCGATGACGCGGCCACCGCCCGGGTGCACACACACCACCTCGTCGTCGTCGGCCCAGACGGCCATCATCTTGTCGATGTCACCCCGCTGCAGCGCTTCATAAAACTGGGCTTCAACGTCGTCGGCGCTGGCGTGCAGCGTGGCGGGGGGCAGGGGGCGGCGGGCCATGGCGGTGGGTGCGGGTTGGCGCGCCGTTGCTCAACGAAAGACCACGCACTTGTGGCCGTTGATCAGCACGCGGTGCTCCACGTGCCAGCGCACCGCGCGCGCCAGCACCATGCATTCGATGTCGCGGCCCACGGCGGTAAAGTCTTCGGCCGACAAGGTGTGGTCCACCCGCTGCACGTCCTGCTCGACGATGGGGCCTTCATCCAGGTCGGCGGTGACGTAATGCGCGGTAGCCCCGATGAGCTTGACGCCGCGGGCGTGCGCCTGGAAGTAGGGCCGAGCGCCCTTGAAGCTGGGCAGAAAGCTGTGGTGGATGTTGATCGCACGGCCGGCCAAAGCCTGGCAAAACTCAGCGCTCAGGATCTGCATGTAGCGCGCCAGCACCACCAGGTCGATGCGCTCGTGGGTGATCAGCGCTTCCACCTGCTGCTCTTGCGCGCGCTTGACTTCGACGCTGCTGCCACCCACCAGCGGCAGATGGTGAAAGGGTATGCCGTAGCTGCCCGCCAGTTCTTCAAAGGCGCGGTGGTTGGACACAATGGCCGGAATGTCGACCGGCAGCGAGCCGCTCTTCCAGCGAAACAGCAGGTCGTTCAAACAGTGGCCGTGTTGGCTGACCATCAGCAACACGCGCGGTTTTTTGCCCAGCGGGTGAATGCGCACCTGCAAGCCAAACTGTTGGCGGGTGTGCTCAAACAGCGCCAGCAGCGTGGCCGCATGGGCCAATTGCGGCGGCGCCTGGAAGTGCACGCGCATGAAGAACAAACCCGTGGCATCGTCGCCTTCCAGGTCGCCAAACTGCTGCGAGTCGATGATGTTGCAGCCGGCCTGGTAGAGCAGGCCCGAAACAGCGTGCACGATGCCCTTGGTGTCGGGGCAGGACAGCGTCAGAACAAACTGTTGATCGTTTTGTAACTTGTCAGGCATTTTTTAGATTGTAGGGACCACCCATGAACCCACACCCCCAACGCGTGCCCACCCAGGACTGGCCCGAAAAGAGCCACGAGCTGGCCCAACTGCTGGCGCGTTCTGGCCTGGGCGATCGGCGCAGCTTTGCCCAGCTGTACGAACGAACCAGCGACCACCTGCTGGCGGTGGTGTTGCGCATCCAGCGTGACCGCGCCCAGGCCGAGGACCTGCTGCAAGAGGTCTACGTGTCGGTGTGGAAGGCGGCGGCCAGTTTTGACGCTGCGCGCAGCCAGCCGCTGACCTGGCTGACGCACATTGCGCGCAACCGCGCCATCGACAGCCTGCGCCGCGCCCAGGCCCAGCCGCGCCTGGAAAGCACCACCCGCGACGATGACGACGACCGCCCCGACGCCCAAGAGGCGCAGGCCGACGACGCCCCCGGCCCCTTGGACCTGCTGGGCTTGGCCAGCCAGAAGCGCGAGTTGTCGGCCTGCATGGACAAGCTCACGCCGCCGCAACGGCAAAGTGTGGCGCTGGCCTTCTTTGACGGTCTTTCACATGCAGAAGTGGCCGCGCAGCTGCGCGAACCGCTGGGCACGGTGAAAAGCTGGGTGCGCCGGGCACTGAGCACCTTGAAGGGCTGCCTGGACCGTGCGGTTGACCGTGAAGCCAACGTCAGCAGCGAAGGAGCCGTCTGATGGACTACGGACGCCCCCAACGGGCCGACGCCCTGGCCGCCCAATACGTGGCCGGCACCCTGCGCGGCCCGGCCCGTCGCCGTTTCGAAACCCTGCTGCCCAGCCACCCGGCGCTGCAAAGCGCAGTCGCCCAGTGGCAAGACCGGCTGATCCCGCTGACCGGTGCGTTGCAGCCGCAACGCCCATCGGCCGCCGTCTGGCGCGCCATCGAACAACGCTTGTGGCCGGCAGCTGCCGCGCAACCGTGGTGGCAGCGCCTGGGCCTGTGGCGCGCCTTGTCCGCCGCCACGATGGCCGCGGTGGTGGGCCTGACGGTTCTGGTGGTGACGCCTCCACCAGCGCAGGCGCCCGTGGTGGTGGTGCTGCAGGGCACCGGTGCCGACACGGCGGTGGGCGGCACCATCGTGGCCAGCCTCAGTGGCGACGGCCGCGCCATGGTCACGCGCACGCTGACCCCGGTGTCGTTGACCACCGACCGCGTGCTGGAGCTGTGGTCGGTGCCACCGCAAGGCAACCCACGCTCGTTGGGCTTGATCACGGCCAACGGCGCCACCGTGCTGGACCGCAGCAAGTTGCCCGCCACGCTGCTCAAGGGCGGTACGGCGGCGCTGGCGGTGAGCGTGGAGCCACCGGGTGGATCACCAACCGGGGTGCCTACCGGGCCGGTGGTGTTTGCGGGTAAGTTGCAGTTGTAGGGGCAGCGGCGGGGCTGCGGTGGTGGCGGCAAAGGCGGGTTCGGCACCCGGCATTCCGCACTTGGCCGCCAAACCCCCCGGCCGCCGACCGCCGACCGAATCGACCCAGCTGACGCAGTCGAACCGGGCGACCGCCGACCGCCGACCGCTTACGCTGCCTCAAACCATCAGGCCGCCACCACCGACAACCCCCGGTCCAACAGCTGCAACCCCAGGGTCTCGCCCACACGCCACTGACGTTGTACGTCAGGCGACACGACAAAGATCTCACCCAATGACGTGTTCACCGTCAGCTCTTGCACGTTGCCCAAATAGGTCAACTTCGACAACGTCCCTTCCAGCGCCCCGGCCCCCGCCGCCACCACCTGCCAGGCTTCGGGCCGCACCGCCACTTTCACAGCGCCGGGGCGCACCGGCCGGCGTGAGCGCACCTTCAGCGGCCCCATCTGCACGCTGCCGTCGTCCTGTGCCTGGCCGGCAAAGAGCATGGCTTCGCCCATGAAGCCGGCCACAAATTCGCTGTCGGGTTCTTCGTACAGCTGCTGCGGCGTGCCGGCCTGGGCGATCAGGCCGGCGTTCATGATCACGATCTGGTCGCTGACGGCCAGGGCCTCGGCCTGGTCGTGCGTCACATAGGCCACGGTCAACTTCAGGCGTTGCTGCAGGTCGCGAATCTCTTCGCGCATGCTGCGGCGCAGGCGGGCGTCCAGGTTGCTCAGTGGTTCGTCAAACAGCAATACGCTGGGCTCCAGCACCAGGCTGCGCGCCACGGCCACGCGTTGCTGCTGGCCGCCCGACAGTTCACTGGGGCTGCGTTGGTCAAAACCAGCCAGGCCCACGCTGTCCATCGCCGCTTTGGCGCGGCGTTTGGTTTCTGATTTGCTGACGCCACTGACCTGCAGCCCGTAGCTCACGTTTTCCAGCACGCTGAGGTGCGGAAAGAGGGCGTAGCTCTGGAACACCATGCTCACGTTGCGCTCGGCCGGGCCCAGCGTGGTGACGTCCTGGCCGTCGATGAAAATCTGCCCGCCGCTGGGCGAGTCCAGGCCGGCGATCATGCGCAGCGTGGTGGTCTTGCCGCAGCCGCTGGGCCCCAGGATGGTGGTCAGCGTGCCCTTGGGCACCTTCAGGTCGATGCCCTTGACCACCAGCGGCGAATCGCTGCCGCCATAGCGCTTGGTGACCTGCCTGAATTCGATGCCTGCTGTCGTCATGTGGTGTTGCTCATGTCAATTCGGTCATGGCGTGCTGCGTCCGTGATGCTGCGTCCGTGATGCCGCGCCACTGGTGCTGCACCTTGGATGCTGCTCAGCCGCCGGTCTTTCTGCGGCCCAGCTTGCGCTCGCCCACCAGCAACTGGATCAGGGCCGTGGCCAGCGACATCAGCACGATCAACACCGTGCAATAGGCCAGCGCCACGCCGTAGTCGCCATTGCCCACGCGGCCGATGATGTAGGTGGTGGCCAGCTCGTTTTCAGCCGTCACCAAAAAGATCACCGCCGACACCGTGGTCATGCTGCGCACAAAGCTGTAAACCAGCGCCGCCACCAGAGCCGGTTTGAGCAGCGGCAAGACCACCCTGCGCAGCGTGGTGCCGGTGCTGGCGCGCAGCATGGTGCTGGCTTCGTCCAGGCTCTTGTCCAGCTGCTTGAAGCTGGCGGTGCCGGCGCGCACGCCCACCGGCAGGTTTCTGAAGATGAAACACAGCACGATGATCAGGCCGGTGCCGGTCAGCTCAAACGGCGGCACGTTGAAGGCCAGGATGTAGCTCACGCCCAGCACCGTGCCAGGGATGGCAAAGGCCAGCAGCGCGCTGAACTCAAACAGCTTTTGCCCCGCAAACTGGGTGCGCGCCAACAGCCAGCTGATCAGCAAGCCCAGGCCCGAACAGATGGGCGCTGCAATGGCCGCCAGCTTCAGCGTGGTGAACAGCGAACTCCACGCCGTGCCGGCCCAGACCAGGCCGTGTTCGCCCCACTGCAGGTCAAAGGCGGTGATGAAGTGCTTCAGCGTGGGCGTGTAGTCGCGGCCCCAGGTCTGCACAAAACCGCCGATGAAGGCGAAGACGTAGACGATCACCGTGAAGGCCAGCCAGGGCCCGGCCAGCCCTACGCACAACTTGCGCACACGGTCTGGCAACGGCATCGCGATGCCGGCGTCGCCCTTGCCGGACACGGTGGTGTAGCTTGTCTTGCCCAGCACGCGCTGTTGGATGA
>JAYVSX010000165.1:0-13479 GCA_043774975.1 Rubrivivax sp. | reverse complement strand
TGCGGCCGGTCAGGTCAAAGAGCTTCAAGCGGCGGTCTCCGGTGAGGATAGGATGGCGGGGCATCAATCATCACACCATTTGGAAGCAAACCCTTTGGAAGCAAACCCCTTGGAAGCAAACCCATGAGACTGCGCTGCATGTGCCTGGTCATCAACGCCCCTGACGACCTGCAGGTGGTGGAACAAGATGCCGGTGAACTGGGCCCTGGCCAGGCGCTGGTGCAGGTGGGCTTTGGTGGCATTTGCGGCTCAGACCTGCATTATTTTCACCAGGGTGGCTTTGGCACCGTTCGCATCAAGCGGCCCATGATCCTGGGCCACGAGGTGGCGGGCACCGTTACCGCGGTGGCACCCGATGTGGACCGCGTGAAAGTAGGCGACCGGGTGGCCGTCAACCCCAGCCGGCCGTGCAGCCGTTGCGTCTATTGCCTGGAAGGTCTGCCCAACCAGTGTTTGGACATGCGCTTTTACGGCAGTGCCATGCGCGACCCGCATGTGGAGGGCGCGTTTCGCAACCTCTTGGTCTGCGACGCTTCGCAGTGCGAACAGGTGGCGCCGGGTGTGCCGCTGGAACTGGCGGCGCTGGCCGAACCGTTCTCGGTGGGTCTGCATGGTGTGCAGCGCGCCGGCCCCTTGCTGGGCAAGCGGGTGCTGGTGTCGGGTTGCGGGCCGATCGGATGTTTGGCCATCGCGGCGGCCCAGGTTCATGGCGCGGCAGAGATCGTGGCGGTGGACGTCACCGATGAAACCCTGCTCATCGCCAAAGCCATGGGCGCGCACACCACCATCAACGTGGCACAAGAGCGCGGCTGGGTGCAGCGTTACGGTGCCGACGGCGCCACCCGCAAGGGCACCTTCGACGTGATGCTGGAATGCTCTGGCAACGAGCAGGCCCTGCGTGCGGGCCTGGAAGTGATGCGACCGCGTGGCACGGTGGTTCAGCTGGGTCTGGGTGGCGACGTCAGCATCCCGCAAAACATGGTGGTGGCCAAGGAGCTGAGCATCTGCGGCTCTTTCCGCTTCCATGCCGAGTTTGCGTTGGCGGTGCGGCTCATCAACGAAGGACGGGTGGACCTGCGGCCGGTGATCACCCGATCCTTCCCGTTGTCGCAGGCGCGGCAGGCGTTCGAGCTGGCCAGCGACCGCACGCGGGCGATGAAGGTGCTGTTGGACTTTTCGCGGACCGCAGCGCCGGCCTGACTGGCCAGCTGAGCGGCCAACTGACTGGCCAACTGAGCGGTTATCTCAGCGGTTATCTGAGCGGTTATCTGAGCGGTTGTCTGAGCGGTCATTGCCCCTTTGTTTGGGGGACCGCTCCGGCGAGCGGGCACGCACCATGCAGGCTGAAGAAAAAACGCCTGCCATGACCGTACTGTTGCTTGTGCTGCACCGCCTGCGCCTGCGCTGGCCTCGGGAAAGCTGCGCACGCTGGCTGCTGCTGATGATGGGTGCCTGCCTGGGCCCCCCAGCGGCAGCGCAAACCTACAGCTTGACCTCGACCGCCTTCACCTGGGACACCGTGAGCACCGCTTCCGGCCTGACCGGCGACGACCTGGTTTCAGGCGCCGTGACCATGGGCGCCGGGTTCAGCTTCCCGATGGGGGCGACCAATCACACGCAGGTCTACTTCAACACCAACGGGGCGGTGATGTTCGCCAGCCCCACTACCGCCTACGCCAACCAGACGCTGCCCAGCAGCAGTCTCCCTTTTCCAGCGCTGGCGGTTTTCTGGGACGACCTGCGCACCGATTCCAGCGGCTCCAACATCACCTATGGCTTGGTGGGCAGCGCGCCGAACCGGCGTTTTGTGATCTCTTACAACAGCGTATCGCTCTACGCCAACACAGCGGTTCGCATGACGTTTCAAGTGGCGTTGTTTGAAGACGGCACCATCGAGTACCGCTACGGCACGATGGGTGCGGGCGCATCCGCCACCGTGGGGGTGCAGCTGAGCGCGGTGGACGCCACCAGCTTCACCGGCAGCCCCAGCATCAGCACGCTGTCAAGTCAAACCTTGCGTTTTGTAGCCAGAGAGGAATCCTTGCCCGGTGGGGTCAGCGGCCATGCGTGGTGGGGCCGGGCCGGCACCTTGCTCAGTACGGTGGCCGACGGTGGGGCCGTTGCCAGCTGGAGCAACGCCGCCAACTACGCCAGAAATTTGACCGGCAGCACCACCCGGCCTTTGCTGGCCAACAACAACGGCCGCAACATTAACTTCAACCCCAGCGTGGCCTTTACCAGCGCCACGTCATCGGCGGCGGGGGCGCAGTACTTCACTGGGCCCAGTTTCCTGGGCAGCACGGCGCACAACCAGACCCACTTTTTTTGGGTGGCCTACCCGACAGCCGCCGCTTCGCGCAACTACCTTTTCTGGGAGGGCCAGAGTTCAGCCCGCGTTTCATCCCACCTGCCCTGGACGGACGGCAGGCTGTACTGGACGTCGGGTGACCTGGCCGGTCGCTCGGCCACCTTCACGCCCGTGCAGAGCCCCACCAATCGCCCGGTTCTGTATTCGATGCTCAAGGACGCCACCGCAGACGTGCCCACCCTCACCGCGCGGCAGGGCGTTCGTGAAGACGGCGTGGTGGCTGCCACGCTGTCACCAAGCGCTGCGTTCTCGGGCAACAACAGCCCTTTTTATGTCGGCTGGCAAGCGGTGGAAACCGGCAGCGCCACCTTTCAGGGCCATGTGGCCGAGGGCATCTTCTTGCTGGACAAGATCTTGAGCAGCAGTGAGCTGAACCGCATCGAGAGTTACCTGTCTGTCAAGTACGGTTTGACCCTGGGTGGCAACGGCGCCGTGGGCACGGCCTACCTTGACAGTGGCGGCAGTTCGGTGTGGCCGGTTGGCACGGGTCACCACTTCAATATGGCCGGCATCGCGCGTGACGACACCACCCGACTGGACCAACGCATTTCACGCAGCAGCAACGGCGGCGATCAGATCACGGTGATTTCCAGCGCCAGCATGCCGTCGGCGGCCAGCACCATCAGCGCCCAGGCCGGAACGGCCTTCACGGCCGACCGCGCCTACGTGGTTTGGGGTGACAACAACGCCAACGCCAGCACCACGCAGACGGTGACCAGCGGCGCCTTGGCCGGCTTTGCGCGCGGCAGTCGTGTCTGGCGCATCCAGGCCACTGGCGCGGCGCCGGCCAGCACAACGGTATGCATTCCCGATGCGTTGATTCCAGCCTCGCTGCGGGCGTCTTCCAGCCTGCAACTCAGCCTGGCATCGGCCGCCGACTTCAGCACCGGTGTGGTCAACCTGAGCGTCAGCGCGGGCAACTGCCCGGCCAGCGGTGTGGGTGTGAACACATCGGTGGCAGGTCGCCTGGCGGTGATCAGCCAGGCCCAGTTGGAAACGGCGTCCCGAGTCGGTTTCATGGCCCTGACGGCGCGTTTGCTGGACCACCTGGAGGTGACCACCAGCGTCAGCTCGGGCGTGACCTGTTCGCCGCTGACCTTCACCATCAAGGCCTGCGGGGACGCCAGCTGCAGCAGCACCTACACCGGCGGCATGACCGGCACCCTGAGCCTGGCTGGCACGGGCATGACCGTCAACTTCCCCGCCGGTTCTGGCTTCACCATCGCCAGCGGCAGCGCCACCACCACCGTGCAAGCCCAGGTCACCACGGCAGGCAGCGTGACGGCCGGCGCCAGCGGCTTGAGCATCACACCCAGCAACGCCACACCGGTGTTTTGTGGCATCGGCGTGGCTGCGGCGTCCGGCAACAGCTGCAGCCTGAACGTGGCCAGCGCCGGCTTTTTGCTGGATGTGCCCGACCACCGCAGTGGCGTCAGCCAGACCGTGAACCTGCAGGCGGTGCGCCAGGCCGACAACGCCGCTGTGTGCGTGCCGGCCATCACCGGCACCAAGTCGGTCAACTTCAAGTGCAGCTACCTCAACCCCGGCACGGGCAGCCTGCCGGCACTGGTGGGCGGCACGGCGGCCAACGCCAGCAGCAGCGCGGCTGCAGCATGCGACGCTACGGGCAGCAGCCGCAGCTTGACCTTTGACGCCACGGGTATGGCGGCCGTGGCTGTGCAATACAACGATGCCGGCCAAGTTCGATTGACGGCCAGTTACACGGGCAGCGGCAGCGAAGCCGGGCTGGTGATCAGCGGCAGCGACAGTTTTGTGGCGGCGCCGTCGGCCTTTGTCGTGGGCGGCTATCCGGTCACGGCCATCCTGGCGGGTGTGGACTTTGCGGCCACCGTGACGGCGGTCAACGTGTCGGGCGCGGCAACGCCCAATTTTGGTCGCGAGGCGGTGGCCGAAGCACCCGTCGTCAGCCTGTTCCGCGCCAAGCCTTCAGGCGCCGCGGCGGTCAACGGCAGTTTCACGGTGCCGGCTGCGCCAGCGCCCAGCAACGGTGTTTTCAGCTACAGCACCTTGCGCTGGAGCGAAGTGGGGCGAGCCGAGATGGTGGCTCGGCTGGCCAGTGGCAGCTACCTGGCGACGGGCTTGTCGGTCTTTGGAAGCACCGGCGGCTTTGCGGCCTGCGCAGCGCAAGGCGGCAGCTGCGCCTTGCCAACCGGCACCAGCAGCACTGTGCGCTTCGACGCGGGCGGCAACCGGTTCACCTTCAGGCACGGGCAAAGCGGCAACTTCAGCTGCGTGGCAGCCAGCTTCCCGGTCGACCCCAACCCGGCCGCCAGCAAAACCTGCACGCTGGCTGCGGAGACGGGCGGCTACACCACCGACCCCGGCACCCTGTTGTTCAAGCCGCGTTACCTGACCGTCAGCAGCACGGCTGCTTGTGGGGCCTTCAGCTATGCCGGTCAGCCGTTCTCGGCCAGCGTGCGCGCTTTCAACGCCCAGAACAGCATCACCAGCAACTACGACGGCAGCGCCAACACCAGCCCCAACTTTGCCAAGGCCGTGACCTTCAGCGACCCTTCAGGCAACAGCCAGGGCACGCTGGCGGGCACGGCCCTGGCGGCCACGGCCTTCAGCGGCGGCACGGCCGCGGCCACAGCGCTGAGTTTTGCTTTCAGCAACAAGCTCACCGCGCCGCAAACCATCCAACTGCGCGCCACCGACGCCGACGCGGTCAGCTCCAGCGGCCAGGCCGAAGGCAGCATGGTGCTGCGCAGCGGCCGCCTGCGTTTGTCCAACGCCTTTGGCAAGGCCAGCGCCGCGTTGCAGGTGCCGGTGATGGTGGAGTACTGGAGCAACCTGTCCTGGGTGCCGACCAGCGACGACAGCTGCACCATGCTTCCCAGCAGCAGCGTGGCGCTGTCCAACCCACGCAGTCACACCGGTGCGGTGTCGGCCGCCACCAGCAGCGCCAGCGCCGGCGCGCTGAGCGGTGGGCGGAGCGTGTTGACCCTTTCTGCACCCAACCCCGCCGGCAGCAGCCTGACCTTGGACCTGAGCGTCAACCTGGGTGCAACCACCGCCGACCAGGCCTGCACCACCAGCCACCCCGCCACCGTGGGCGCCAACTTGCCCTGGCTGCGCAGCCGCAACGGCTCGTGCGCAGCCACCTGGGACCGCGACCCGGCCGCGCGAGCCAGCTTTGGCATCTTCAGCCCTGAAACGCGCAAGACCATTCACCTGCGCGAGATCTACTGAGCCTGAAGCCGCCTTTTGTCAGGCGCCTTCGTCACCCGGTGGTGAAAACGATCAAGCCGTTTCCTGGAACGCGTCGCCCAGCGCGCTGACCATGCGGTCGATCTGCGTCGGCGTGCTGATGAAGGGCGGCGCCATCTGGATGGTGTCGCCACCGTAGCGCACGTAAAAGCCCTTCTGGAACATCGCCATCGCGATTTGATAGGGCCGCTTGGCGGGCTCACCCGGCGCCGACGCCACGGTGATGCCCGCAGCCAAGCCGTAGTTTCGGATGTCGGCCACATGGCGCGCGCCCCGCAGGCTGTGCACGGCGTTTTCAAACACCGGTGACAGCTCGCGCACACGCTGGATGGCGTTGTCGCTGGCCAGCAGGTCCAGGCCCGCGATGCCCGCTGCGCACACCACCGGGTGCGCCGAGTAGGTGTAGCCGTGTGGAAACTCCAGCATGTAGTCGGGGCCACCGGCGTCCATGAAGGTGTCGTAGATTTCTTGACGCACCACCACCGCGCCCAAGGGCTGCACACCGTTGGTGACCTGCTTGGCGATGTTGATGATGTCGGGCGTGACGCCAAAGGCCTCGGCCCCGGTCCAGGCGCCCATGCGGCCAAAGCCGGTGATGACCTCGTCAAAGATCAGCAGGATGTTGTGCGCGGTGCAGATCTCGCGCAGGCGCTGCAGGTAGCCCTGCGGCGGCACGATGACACCAGCCGAGCCGGCCATCGGCTCGACGATGACGGCAGCGATGTTGGACGCGTCGTGCAAGCCAATGATGTTCAGCAACTCGTCGGCCAGGTGGGCGCCGTGTTCTGGCATGCCGCGCACAAAGCTGCCGTTGGCAGGCTGGGTGTGGGGCAGGTGGTCGGCTTCGATGCCCTGGCCAAACAGCTTGCGGTTGGCCACCAGGCCACCCACCGAGATGCCGCCAAAGTTGACGCCGTGGTAACCCTTGATGCGGCCAATCAGCCGTGTTTTGCCAGCTTGGCCTTTGTGGCGCCAGTAGGCACGCGCCATCTTCAGCGACGTGTCGGCGGCTTCTGAACCCGAACCGGTGAAGAACACGCGGTTCAAGCCCGCTGGCATGCGCTCAACAATTTTGTTGGCCAGCTCGAACGACAGTGGGTGGCCAAACTGGAAGGCCGGTGCGTAGTCCAGCGTGGCGGCCTGGCGGCTCAGTGCCTGCACGATTTCTTCGCGGCCATGGCCCAGACCGGTGCACCACAGGCCCGACAGGCCGTCAAAGATCTGCCGGCCGTCGTGGGTGGTGTAGTAGGCGCCTTGCCCGCCCGTGATCAAGCGCGGGTTGGCCTTGAAATCGCGGTTGCCGGTGTAGGGCATCCAGTGCGCGGCCAGGTACTCGGCGTCGGTTCGCTGCGGGGTTTGGGTCCACTTTTCTGGGGCGTTCATCGTGATCTCCTGCTGGATGCGCAAGGCAGCAGCCCTGCAAGGCGGTGAATGTGCCGCGATTTGTGCTTGAATCAAAGCACACTCAATCAAGGCTTACTTTAACGTTCATGCAAGCAAAGAACCCAACCCTGCTGGGTCAGGTCGGTGACATCGACCTGCGCTTGCTGCGGGTCTTCAAGGCCGTGGCCGACAGCGGCGGCATGGCGGCAGCCGAGCTGAAGCTGAACATCGCCATGTCCACCATCAGCCGCCACATCAAGGACCTGGAAGAACGGCTGGGCTTGGTGCTGTGCCGCCGGGGGCGCGGCGGTTTTGGCCTGACACCCGAAGGCGAGCGGGTCTACGCCGCCGCTGAAAACCTGCTCAACGCCACCGAGTCCTTTCGTGGCAGCCTGCATGACATCCACCAGCGCATGGGCGGCGACCTGCATGTGGCGCTGTTTGAAAAGACGGCGTCCAACCCGCACGCCCGCATCGCACAGGCGGTGGGTACCTTTCGCCAGCAAGCGCCCACCGTCAACCTGCACCTGCACGTGGGCACCATCAACATGATCGAGCGTGGCGTGATCGACGGCCGCTACCACCTGGGCGTGATTCCCGAGCACCGGCGCAGCGACAGCCTGCATTACGACGAGTTGTTTGACGAGACCATGCTGCTCTATGCAGGGGCCGGCCATGCCTGGTTTGCGCCAGGCGACAAGCGGCGCGACTGGGCCGCGCTGCGTGGGCAGGACTTGGCCGGCTTGGGCTACCACTCACCCAACCTGGAATTGACGCAGGCCAAACGGCTGGAGCGCGCTGCCAGTGCGTCCGACCAGGAGGCGGTGGCTACGTTGGTGCTGTCGGGCGCCTATGTGGGCTTTTTGCCCGACCACTACGCGCAGCCCTTTGTGGCCGCCGGCCAGATGCGCGCGGTGGCGCCCCAGGTGCTGAACTACCACTGCCGCTTCTCAAGCATCCGGCGCCGCGCGCCCACTGCGCTGCGCATGACGCAGGCCTTTGCCGACTGCCTGGTCCAGGCCCACAGCGCGGCTTGAGCGCGCGGTGGACTTCAGCCGTGCAGTCTGGAGCTGCGCGGTACCGAAGCCAGCAGGAAGTCCATCTGATCGGACACGATGCGCCGGCCGCGCAAGATCATGTCTTCGTGCAGGCTCGGCACATAGGGCATGTACAGCAGCGACATGCGGGCCTCTTCGGGCAAACGGTTGCCTTTGCGGCCGTTGCAGGCACGGCAGGCGGTGATGCAGTTCATCCAGGTGTCTAGCCCACGGCGTGAGACGGGGCGGATGTGTTCACGCGTCAGGTCGTCCAGGTGGAAGCGGCCGCCGCAATAGGCGCAAACTTGGCGGTCGCGCGCAAAGAGTTTGGGGTTGGACAGGGCGGGCGCCTGCCGCCAGGCCCGGCTGGGGATGGAGCCCCGCACCGCCACGATCGGGTGTACGGAAATGCGACTTTGCAACCCCGTGCTGCGCTGGAAGCCGCCCCTCAGCACGTGAAAGGCATCACCCAGGGTCCACGAGACGGCGTCGCTCGCGTACAGCACCGCCGCCTCGCGTGGGCTGATCCACGCTTGTGGGCGACCCGAAATGTCGAGTTGCAGCACGTCCATAGGCGCGAGCGTACCCGATCCCTTGGGCTGTCTGCCTTCCAGGGCTTGTGACACTGGCGTCGGGTGTTTGCCAGACCCAGGCGCAGACAGCAGCAGCTACGGGCAGCCGCAGCAACGGGCTGCTTTTAGAAGCATCAGCCTAAAAAAAGTCATGCAGACTTGGACACGGTCGCCCGTAGAGTCTGCAAAATAGAACGACCGTTCGATTTTGTGACCACGCCGTGACAACGCCCTTCGAAACCAGCGCCGCCCGCCAGCCCACCAGGGCCTTGCACAAAGGCCAGCAGACGCGTGCGGCCATTCTGGAAGCGGCCTTGGGTTTGGCGTCGCAGATGGGCCTGGAAGGCCTGTCGATTGGCGCGCTGGCCGAGGTCATGCAGATGAGCAAGTCGGGTGTCTTTGCCCACTTTGGTTCGCGTGAAGAGCTGCAGATATCCGTGATCCGCGAGTACCACGCGCGCTTCGAAGAAGAAGTCTTTTTCCCGGCGGTGAAAGAAGCACGCGGCTTGCCGCGTGTGCGCGCGCTGTTCGAGCGCTGGGTGCGGCGGGTGTCGGTCGAGGTCGACTCGGGTTGCATCTACATCAGCGGCGCGGTTGAATTTGACGACCGACCCGGCCCCGTGCGCGACGCGCTGGCCACCATGGTGCAGGCTTGGCATGCCGCGCTCGACCGCGCCATTCGCCTGGCCATCGCTGCCGGCCACCTGCGCGCCGACGCCGACCCCACGCAAATGCTGTTTGAAGTGCACGGCCTGATCTTGGCGCTGCACCACGACGCCCGCTTTCTGCGCAGCCCCGGTGCCACCGACCGCGCCCGCCTGGGCTTTGACCGCATCCTGGCCAGCTACAGCGTCGACACCGTCAAGCCCAGCCGTTCCGCCGCGACCACCGCCCGTCGCTGACATCCATTTCCAGTTCTCTGATTCCAGGAGCCCTTATGCCCAGCTACACCCCTCCCTTGCGCGACATGCAATTTCTGCTGCATGAAATGTTCAACGTGGCGAATGAGCTGAAGCTGCTGCCGCGCCACGCCGAGATCGACGCCGACACCATCAACGCGGTGCTCGAAGAGGGCGGCAAGTTTGCCGCTGAGGTGGTGTTTCCGCTCAACGTCAGCGGTGACGCCGAGGGCTGCACGCTGGACAAGACCACCCACGAAGTGCAGCCGCCCCAGGGCTTCAAAGAGGCCTACGACACCTACGTGCAAGGCGGTTGGCCGTCGTTGGCCTGCGACCCGGAATTTGGCGGCCAGGGGCTGCCCTTGGTGGTCAACCACTGCTTCTACGAAATGCTGAACTCGGCCAACCAGGCCTGGACCATGTACCCGGGCCTGTCACACGCGGCTTATGCGTGTTTGCATGCCCACGGCACGGCCGAGCAAAAGGCCACCTTCCTGCCCAAGCTGACGCATGGCGAATGGACCGGCACCATGTGCCTGACCGAGCCGCACTGCGGTACCGACCTGGGCCTGCTGCGCACCAAGGCCGAACCTGTCCTTGGCTTTGATGCCGATGGCAGCTACAAGCTGACCGGGCAAAAGATCTTCATCAGCGCCGGCGAACACAACATGGCCGCCAACATCGTGCACCTGGTGTTGGCGCGTTTACCCGACGCACCCGCCGGCAACAAGGGCATCTCGCTGTTTGCGGTGTCCAAGTTCCGGGTCAAGGCCGACGGCAGCCTGGGCGAGCGCAACCCCATTTTCTGCACTGGGCTGGAACACAAGATGGGCATCAACGGCAATGCCACCTGCCAGATCCATCTGGACGGCGCCGTGGGCACCTTGGTGGGCCAGCCCAACAAGGGCCTCAACGCGATGTTCGTGATGATGAACGCCGCTCGCCTGGGCGTGGGCAACCAGGCCGTGGGCCTGACCGAAGTGGCCTATCAAAACGCCGTGGCCTACGCCAAGGACCGTATCCAGATGCGCAGCCTGTCGGGCCCCAAGCGCCCCGAGCAGCCGGCCGACAACATCATCGTGCACCCCGACGTGCGCAAGATGCTGTTGACCGCGCGCGCCTACGCCGAAGGCGGCCGCGCGCTGGGCATCTACATCGCGCTGTTGATCGACAAAGAGTTGGGCACTGAAGACGAAGACGAGCGCAAGGAATGCGCCGACCAGGTGGCGCTGCTGACGCCCATCGTCAAGGCCTTTCTCACCGACAACGCCTGGCTCGCCACCAGCCACTGCATGCAGGTGTTTGGTGGCCACGGCTACATCAAGGAATGGGGCATGGAGCAGTATGTGCGCGATGCCCGCATCAACATGATTTACGAAGGCACCAACACCGTGCAGAGCCTGGACCTGCTGGGCCGCAAGATCCTGGGCGACAACGGCGCCAAGCTGAAGAAGTTTGGCAAGCTGGTGCAGGAATTTGTGGAAGAAGAGGGCACCAACGAGGCCATGCAAGAGTTCATCAACCCGCTGGCCGACCTGGGCGACAAGCTCACCAAGCTGACCACCGAGTTGGGCATGAAGGCCTTTGGCAACGCCGACGAGGTGGGCGGTGCTTCGGTGGATTACCTGCGCGTGGCCGGCCACCTGGTGTTTGCCTACCTGTGGGCCCGCATGGCCAAAGTGGCCCTGTCCAAACAGGGCAGTGGCGACACCTTCTACGTCGCCAAGCTGCACACCGCGCGTTTCTACTTTGCCAAATTGCTGCCCGAAACCGCCGGCCTGATCCGCACCGCTCGCACGGGGGTAGCACCGCTGATGGCCATGGACGAAGCACTGTTCTAGAGTTGGCGCTTCTTTCAACCGCAGAAGACATCCCCATGAAGACCTGGATCGCACTGGCCTTGGTGGCCGCCGTGGGCAGCGTGTCCGCGCAAAGCACGCCCGTGGGCGTGTGGAAGACCATCGACGACAAGACCAAGACCGAAAAGGCGCAGATCCGCATCACCGAGGCCGGTGGTGTGTACAGCGCCAAGATTGAAAAACTGCTGGCGGCCGACGCCAAGCCCGACGGCGTCTGCGACAAGTGCAGCGGCGACCGCAAGGACAAGCCCATCGTCGGCATGGAAATCATGCGCGGCGTCAAACGCAGCGACAGCGATAACACCTGGGACGGCGGCACCATCCTCGACGCCGCCGAGGGCAAGGTCTACAAGGTGCGCCTGCAAACCGCCGACGGCGGCAAAAAACTTGAAGTTCGCGGCTACATCGGCATGCCGATGATGGGCCGAACACAAACCTGGATCCGTGTTGAATAAGGAAGTTTCATGAGCCGATTTCCCGTGCGCAAGGTGGCTGTTCTCGGCGCCGGCGTGATGGGCGCGCAGATTGCCGCCCATCTGGTCAACTGCAAGGTCAGCGTCGTGCTGTTTGACCTGCCGGCCAAGGATGGCCCCAAGAACGGCATCGTCAGCAAGGCCGTTGAAGGCCTGAAGAAGCTCAAGCCTTCGCCACTGGGTGTGCCCGAAGATGCGGCCTTGATCCAGCAGGCCAACTACGAAGAGCACCTGGCGCTGTTGGGCGAATGTGATCTGGTGATCGAGGCCATTGCCGAGCGCATGGACTGGAAGCTAGAGCTCTACACCCGCATCGCGCCAGCACTGGCGGCGCACGCCATCGTGGCCAGCAACACCTCGGGCCTGTCGATCACCAAGCTCAGCGCGGCGCTGCCCGAGTCGATCAAGCCGCGCTTTTGCGGCATCCACTTCTTCAACCCGCCGCGCTACATGGCGCTGGTGGAGTTGATCAACACACCCACCACCCAGCCCGACGTGCTGGACCAATTGGAAGCCTTTGTCACCAGCGCTTTGGGCAAGAGCGTGGTGCGGGCCAAGGACACGCCCAACTTCATCGCCAACCGGGTGGGCATTGCCGGCATGCTGGCCACCATCCAGGAGGCCGCCAACTTCGGTTTGTCCTACGACGTGGTCGACGACCTCACCGGCAAAAAGATGGGCCGGGCCAACAGTGGCACCTTTCGCACCGCCGACGTGGTGGGGCTGGACACCATGGCCCACGTCATCAAGACGCTGCAGGACAACCTGGCCGACGACCCCTTCTTCCCCAGCTATGCCACGCCACCGGTGCTGGCCGCCTTGATCGAAAAGGGCGCCCTGGGTCAAAAGACCGGTGCGGGTTTCTACAAGAAGGTCGGCAAGGACATCCTTCGCCTGGACCCTGCCAAGGCCGACTACGTGCCATCCGGTGGCAAGGCCGACACCATCGTCGAGCGCATGCTCAAGAAGCCAGCCACTGAGCGCCTGAAGCTGCTGCGCGACAGCAGCAACCCGCAAGCGCAGTTTGTCTGGGCCATCCTGCGCGACAGCTTTCACTACGCGGCCGTGCACCTGGAAGACATTGCCGACAACGCGCGCGACATCGACTTCGCCATGCGCTGGGGCTTTGCTGTCAAACAAGGCCCGTTTGAGTTGTGGCAAGACGCCGGCTGGCAGCAGGTGGCCACCTGGGTGAAGGAAGACATCGACGCCGGCAAGGCCCTCAGCAAGGCAGCGTTGCCGGCCTGGGTGTTTGACGGCCGCACCGGTGTGCACACGCCGGAAGGTTCGTGGAGCCCGTCGCGCAAGTCCTATGTGCCGCGCAGCACGCTGCCGGTCTATCAGCGCCAACACTTCCCTGAAGCGGTCATCGGCTCGGCCAGCAAGCAGGCCCTGCAGTCGGGCACCGAGCTCTTCAAGAACGAAGAAATCCGGGTCTGGACGCTGGACGGCGAAGTGGTCATTGCCAGCATCACCGCCAAGCTGCACCTGATCAGCCCCACGGTGGCTGAAGGCCTGCAAAAGGCGCTGGAGATCGCTGAGGCCGGCTACAAGGGCATGGTCATCTGGTCGCCTGACGACGTGTTCTCGGCTGGCGCCAACCTGGAAGCCTTGATGCCGGTGTTCATGAAGTCGGGCGCCAAGGGCATCAACCCCG
>JAYVSX010000164.1:0-10225 GCA_043774975.1 Rubrivivax sp. | reverse complement strand
CACTTCCAGCTTGATGCCCGACGCCCCGATGGCCGGGGAAGCGTCGTCGGGGATGACGTTCTGGTGCCTGAACCGAATGGGGTCCATACCCAGCTTCTGCGCCACGCCATCGACCAGCGCTTCCGTCACGGCGCACGCAATCGGGTGCCCCACGCCCCGGTACTGGCAGGTCGGCACCTTGTTCTGGAAGACCACGTTCAACTTGGCGCGGTAGGCCTTGTGCTTGTAGGGCCCGCCGGTCAGGTTGACGACCTGGTTGCCTTCGATGCCGCTGGTGCGCGGAAACATGCTGAAGGGCCCGATGCCGGTCAGGTCGTCGATCTCGAAAGCCAGGATGTCGCCCGCCGTGCTGGCCGCGATGCGCGCCTGGATGCGGTGTTCGCGGGCGTGGATGTCGCTGACAAAACTTTCCAGCCGGTCGGCCACAAACTTGATAGGGCGGCCCAACATCAGCGACAGCGCCACGGTGGCAAAGTCGTCGGGGTAGGCATGCACCTTGATGCCAAAGCTGCCACCCACGTCGCGGCAGATCACGCGCACCTGCGATTCGGCCAGTTCAAACTGGCGGCAGTACAGGTCTTGCATCATGTGCGGCGCCTGGCACGAATGCCACACGGTGAGTTGGCCTTCGGCGCGCGTGCGGCCGGGCTTCCAGTCGGCAATCTGGCAGCGCGACTCCAACGTCACGCCGGTATGGCGGCCAAAGATGTAGGTCTCTTCAAACACCACGGCGTCGGGGCGCGCAAAGGCTTCGTCGACGCCACCGGTGTCCAGTTGGCGCGCAAAGCACAGGTTGTCGCCCAGTTCGGGGTGGATCAGCGGCGTGGCCGGATCCAGTGCGGTTTGGGTGTTCAGCACCGCGGGCAAATCCTCCCACTGCACGTCCAGCAGCGCCAGCGCGTCTTCGGCGCGGGCGCGCGTTTCGGCCACCACGGCCACCACGGGTTCGCCCTGCCAGGTGGCACGGTCGATGGCCATCGGGTACTGCGGCGCGCTCTTGATGCCCGCCAGGTGCGCCAGCGTGGCGACCCAGGGCTTGCACAGCTGGGCCAACTCTGGGCCAGTGACCACGGCAATCACCCCCGGCAGGGCCTGCGCCGCTGCGCGGTCAATGTGCGTGATGCGCATGTGCGCCACCGGGCTGCGCCAAAACACCACGTGGGCCAAACGCGGCAGGTCGATGTCGTCGATGTACTGGCCACGACCCTGGGTCAGGCGTCGCGTGCCTTCACGCGGGATGGCCACGCCAATGTGGCGCTGGTCTTCAGTGACGGCCGGCAGTTCGGCGCCCAGGTCGCGGTAGCCGGGGGTTGGTGTCGGGTGGTTCATGGCTGCACGTCCTTGAGCAGGCGCCCTGCGCGCTGTTGATCCAGCACCGTGCAGACCGCGTCGACGATGGCGTGGTAGCCCGTGCAACGGCAGTAGTTGCCACTCATGAACAAGCGCACCTGCTCGCGGCTGGCATCGGGTTGGCGTTCCACCAGTTCCAGTGCGGCCATCAGCATGCCGGGGGTGCAGTAGCCGCACTGCAAGGCGTTGTGCTCGACAAAGGCATCCTGCAGCGCGCGCAGGCGGGGACTGGGGTTAGGCGTCTCCACCGTTTCCACACGGTGCCCGTGGGCTTGGACGGCCAGCACCAGGCAACCGCGCACGATGCGGTCATCTAGGCGCACCGTGCAAGCCCCGCACACACCGTGCTCGCAACCCAGGTGTGAGCCCTTCAGGTCGCAATCTTCACGAAGAAAGTCGATCAAATGTTTGCGGCATTCGACGTCGCGCGTCAGCACCTGGCCGTTGACTTCGACGCGGATGCGGGTGCTGGGGTTGTCCAGTGGGGTGTTCATGCGGGTTCCGGGGTCGTTGCGGTCAAGGCCAGCGCGGCGCGGCGCATCAGCGTGGCGGCCAGTTGCTTCTTGGCGGCGGCGGAATGGGTCAGGTCGGCGTAGGGGCTCAGTTCGGCGCGCAGGGCCGCTTCGGCGCTGGCCAGTCGAGCGGCGGTCAACGGGCCGCCTTGCAAGGCGGCTTCGGCGGCGCGAGCACGCACGGGGCGGTCGCCCAGACTGAGGAAAACCAGTCTCAATCGGTTCAGCACGGCAGCCTCGCCTGCGCCCTGCACCTGAGCGCAGGCGGCCAGGCCTGCAATGGCGTAATCACCATGACGGCGGGCCAGTTCACTGAAGTGGTGACGGACACCTGCGCCCAGGATGGGCAGCTCACAGGCGATCAGCAATTCGTCGTCGCGCCGCGCGGTGGTGTAGACGCCTTGAAAGAAATCGGCCGCGGGCACGCGCCGCTCGCCAGCGGTGCCCAAGAGCACCACCGTGCCTTCCAGGGCCACCACGCAGGCTGGCCATTCGGCGGCCGGGTCGGCATAAGCCAAGGCACCGCCGAAGGTGCCCAGGTTGCGTATGGCCGGGTGTGCAATGTGCGGTGCAGCCTGCGTCAGCAGGGGCGCGTGGCGCGCCACCAGTTCGGAAGACTCCACGTCGACGTGGCGCGTTAGCGCGCCAATGCGCAAGGTGGCGCCGTCCAGCGAAATGCCCGACAACTGGTGCAGCTCGCCGATGTCGACCACCAGGGCGGGCTGCGACAGGCGCATGTTCAAGGTGGCCAGCAAGGTCTGGCCACCGGCCAGCAGGCAGGCGTCGCCGCCATGCTGAGCCAACAGCGCCAGCGCGTGCTGCTCCGACGTGGCGCGCACATAGTCAAAGGCCGGGGATTTCATGGCCGTGTCTCCAGCAGCGCTGGCGGCGCTGCGATCTTCAGTTGGAAGCCCTTCATGACGCGCTTTGTGCCCCGCGGCATGGATGTGGGCCAGGATAGTTTGCGTTGCCACCAGGCCCACCCCACCGGTGCGGCCCGCTAGGGTTTGTCGGGATGGGGCTTGTTGATCAAGCGCTCAACAATTTCAGCAGAGTTGAGCAAATGGTCAATACCGAAGAAACCCGCCCCGCTGGTGGCAAAACCCTGAAGGTCACCCCGGCCGGCACACCCGTTCGCCGTCGCCTAGAAGCGCAGCAGCGCGAGCAACAAATTGTGGCCGGTGCGGTGGACTTCTTCGCCCGCCGCGGCCTTGACGCGCAGATGCGCGAACTGGCCGCGGAACTGGGCATCGCCCACACCTTGCTGTATCACTACTTTCCGACCAAGCGTCAGCTGATCGAGCGGGTTTACCAACAAACCATTGAAGGCCGCTGGGACGCGCGCTGGGAAGCCCTGCTGGACGACAGCCGCCAGCCGGTGGCGAGCAAGCTTCACAACTTCTACCGCGAGTACCTGGCCGCCATCCTGACGCCCGAATGGCTGCGCATCCTGGTGCACTCGGGCCTGAGCGACGGGTTCATTCCCAACCGCTACTTCGCCATGCTGCGCAGCAAGCTGTTCCCGCGCCTGTTGCGCGAGGTCCGCCGCAGTGCAGGCAACCGCTCGCGGGCGCGCGCCACCCCCCGCGAAGAAGCGTTGCTGATGTCGTTTCACGGTGGCCTGATCTACCACCTGGGCATCTGGCCGCTGGTCTACCAGCAGCACTTTGCCGGTGAAAGCGACCCGGCGCTGATCGACACCTTCATTGGCGACCGCGTGCGCGGGCTGCTGCTGCAGGCCGCCGAGTTGCTGACGTCCCCAGCGCAGGCCCGCCAAGGCGCGCGCTGAGCACCCCATCGCCCACAGCCAAGACACGGCTACGCAAAGACACACCTCAACCCGCACCGACTCGCCCAGACCCCCACCGACACTGACACTGACCATGGCCCTGACGCTCAACCACTTCACCATCCGCAGCACCGACCTGGCCGCCTGCGAGCGTTTTTACGCCGACCTGCTGGACTTGAAGGTGGGCCCGCGACCGCCCTTCCCTTTTCCCGGCCTGTGGCTCTATGCCGGTGACACCAGCGTCTGGGCCAACGCCGCCATCCACATCATCGGCATCGACCCCCAAGACCCCGAGGGTCTGAAGGCCTACCTGGGCGATCGGGACCCCGCCAGTCTGCACGGCACCGGCTGCGTGGACCACATTGCTTTTTTCGCCACCGGCCTGGCAGCCACGCTGGAGAAGCTGCGCCAGCGTGGCCTGGACGGCCGCGAGCGCACGGTGCCGCTGCTCAACCAGCACCAGGTGTTTGTCGACGACCCCAACGGTGTGGTGGTGGAGCTGAACTTCCCGGCCGCCGAAAAAGCGGCGCTGGACGCCGCAGCCCTAACCTACAAATGAGCCACAAATGAGCCACAAGTAAGCCGCCAATAAGCCGCCAATGAGCCGCAGCTGAACCCACCCTCAGCCAAGCTCAACCCGCCCCCCCGATCTGCAACTCACAGAAAAAAAGCAAAGCCGTGGCGCGCATTCTTGTTGTGGGCGGTTCTTTGGGTGGCCTGATGAGCGCCAACCTGCTGCTGCGTGCTGGCCACGATGTGCAGGTGCTGGAGCGCTCCAGCCGTTCGCTTGAAGGGCGCGGGGCCGGCATCGTCACGCACGCCGAGCTGCGCCAGACGCTGGGCGCCTGCGGGGCGGTGGTCGACGAGACCCTGGGCGTGGCGGTGGCTTCACGCGTGGTGCTGGGCCCGGACGGGCAAGCCGTGTGCAGCTGGGACCACCCACAGATCCTCACCTCATGGGGCCGCCTGTACAGCCTGCTGCGCGCGGCCCTGCCCGAAACGCGGCATCGCCTGGGCGCCGGTGTCGTGGCCGTCACGCAGGACGAGCAAGGCGCGCAGGTTCAGCTGGCCAGCGGCGAAAGATGGGCCGCCGACCTGGTGGTGGCCGCCGACGGCATCCGCTCCAGCGTGCGCAGCCAGATCTGGCCGCACTTGCAGCCACACTACGCGGGTTATGTGGCCTGGCGCGGCGTCTGCGATGAAGCCGTGCTGTCACGCCACACGCTGCGCACCCTGTTCCCGTTTTTTGGCTTCGGCCTGCCCGCCGCAGAACAACTGATTGGCTACCCCGTGGCAGGCGCCAACGACAGCACCGCAGCAGGCCAGCGGCGTTGGAACTTCGTCTGGTACCGCCCAGCCAGCGCAGGCCCCGAACTGGCCGACCTGATGACCGACGCAGACGGCCGGCATCATGCAGACGGCATCCCTCCGCAACAGGTCAGCTGGCGCCACATGGCCGCGGTGCGCGCTGCCGCGCGCCAGCACCTGGCGCCGCAGTTTGCCGAGGTGCTGGAGAAGACCGCCGTGCTCTTTTTGCAACCCATCTTCGACCTGGTTTCGCCCACCTTGGCGCACGGCCGCGTGGCGCTGCTGGGCGACGCGGCGTTGGTGGCCCGCCCGCATGTGGGCATGGGCGTAGCCAAAGCCGCCGCCGACGCCGAAGCCTTGGTGGCCAGCATTGCCCAGCACGGTGCCACCCCGGCCGCGGTGCAGGCCTACAGCGAATGCCGACACCCTGCAGGGCTGGCGGTGGTGCGGCGCGCCCAGGCGCTGGGAGCCCATCTGCAAGCCCGGCCGACGGGCCACGGCGCGCCCGACCAGCCGTCCATGCCGCCACGAAGCGTGATGCACACGACCGCCATCGACCCGTCCTTGTTCAACACCTTTCCGCCCCAGACGCAGGCCGCCTGAAGCCCGCGCATTCCACCTCAACTGCCAGGAGACAAGACCATGAGCAACACCCTTAAAAATTCCCGCCGCCGACTGGTGGTAGCCGCCGCTGGCGCACTGGCCGCCGCGCCAGCGCTGTTTCACATCGCGCGCGCCCAAAGTGGCCCCATCAAGATCGGTTTCCCGGTGCCCCTGACCGGTGCCTTCAGCGCCGAAGCGCAAGACCAGGTGCGTGCCGCCGAATTGGCTGTGAAGCAATGGAACGCCGCCGGCGGTCACAAGGGTCAGCAGTGCGAACTGCTGGTGCGCGACGACAAGCTCAACCCCGGCGAGGCCGCCACGCGCACGCTGGAGCTGATTGAAAAAGACAAGGTCAACTTTGTGGTGGGCTCGCTGTCGGCCGCCACGCAACTGAGCATCAACGCCGTGACGCGTGAGCGCAAGGTGCTGTTCAACAGCATCAGCCAAAGCGACACCATCAACGAAGCCAAGGACTGGAGCCTTTACACCTTTCACGAGGCGCTGAACCCGCACATGACCGCTGGTGCGGTGGCGCGTTATGCCTTCCCCAAGTTTGGCAAGAAGGTGGTCTACCTGACCGCCGACTACGCCTATGGGCACGAGATGGTGCGTGGCTTTCAGCGCGCCGGGCAGGCGCTGGGCACACAGACCCTGGCCGACATTCGCCACCCGCTGGGCGCGGCCGACTACTCGGCCTTTTTGCCGCGCATCCAGGCGCTCAAGCCCGACATCCTGGTGCTGTGCAACTTTGGCCGCGACCTGGTCAACAGCGCCAAGCAGGCCACCGACTTCGGCTTGAAGTCAAGCACCAAGATCATCGCCCCGGTGCTGCTCTTCACCAGCCGCGTGGCCGGTGGTGCCGACGCGTTTGAAGGTGTGCTGGGCGGCACCAGCTACTACTGGGGCATGGAGGACAAGATCCCCACGGCCAAGAAGTTCAACGACGCCTTCCGCAAGGCCTATGGCGGCGCGGTGCCGTCGGACTACGGCGCGCTGGGTTACGCCGGCATCCTGAGCGTGCTGCAGGCGGTGAAAAACGCCGACGCCACCGACTCGCAGCGCGTGTCGATCGCGTTGCGCCAGCTCAAGTACGACTGGTACAAGGGCCCGCAGTTCTACCGCAAGTGCGACCACCAGTCGGTGCAGTCGGTGGTCATCGTCGAAAGCAAGAGCAAGGGCATGAAGGACAAGAACGACGTCTTCAACGTGCTGGCCATCGAAGATGCGTCTGAGAAAAACCTGCGCAGCTGCGAAGAGATGGGCCACAAGGTCAGCTGAGCGGCTGCCACCCCCAAACGCCGGTACGCCGATACGCCCATCCACCGAATACCCACCAGGCCCCGTTCACCCCGCCATGGAAATCACACCGTCACTGTTGGCGCTGCAACTCGTCACCGGCATTGCGCTGGGCGCCATTTACGCCTTGCTGGCCCTGGGCCTGAGCCTGATCTTTGGCATGCTGACGGTGGTGAACTTTGCCCACGGCGCGTTTTTCATGGTGGGGGCCTTCATCGGCCTGTACTTCATGGGGCTGACCGGCAACTTCTGGTTCAGCCTGGTGCTCACGCCGCTGGTGGTGGGCTGCATCGGCCTGGTGACCGAGCGCTTTTTGGTGCGTCCACTCTACGGCCGTGGCATCGACTATCCCTTGCTGCTGACCTTTGGCCTGAGCTGGGTGCTGATCGAGGCCATGCGGGTGATGTTTGGCATTGAAGGCTTGCCGTCCAGTACCCCGCCCGAGCTGCGTGGCGCGGTCGACTTGGGCATCGGCATGTTCCCGAAGTACCGCCTGTTCCTGATTGCCGCCACCGCCGTCGTCGTGCTGGCGCTGTGGCTGTTTCTGGAAAAGACCCGCTACGGCCTGATCGTGCGCGCCGGCAGCCGCGACGGTGACATCTGCCGCGTGCTGGGCGTCGACATCGCGCGGGTCTGGCTGGTGGTGTTTGGCATTGGCACCGCCATCGCAGGGCTGTCGGGTGTCTTGGCCGCGCCGACCCGCGCGGTCAACCCCGAAATGGGCATCCATGTGCTGGCCGAGAGTTTTGTCGTCACGGTGGTCGGTGGCATGGGCTCTCTGCCGGGTGCGGTGGTGGCCGGTCTGCTGGTGGGCGTGGTGTTTTCAATGACCTCGCTGTTTGCACCCGACCTGGCCGAGTTGTCCATCTTTGTGCTGATGGCGCTGGTGCTGCTGGTGCGGCCGCAGGGCCTGTTTGGCAAAGCCGGGCTGATGGGATGAGCGATCGGGTCAACAGGGACGCACGGGACACACCGGGCGCAAGGGGCGCACGGGGCGCATGGGGCGCATGGGGCACCTGGATCCAGCGCATCCGCCAGCACCGGGTGGCGGCGGTCATCGTGTTTTTGCTGGCCTTTCCGCTGCTCATGCCCTACCAGGCGCTGGCGGTCAACATCCTGATCTTTGGCCTGTTTGCGGTGGGCTTCAACCTGCTGTTTGGCTACACCGGCCTGCTCAGCTTCGGCCATGCTGCGTTTCTGGGCGTGGGCGGCTACCTCACCGGCATTGCGATGGTGCACATGGGCCTGCCTTGGGGGTTGGCCGTGTTGCTGGGTGTGGCCAGCGCGGCAGCGGTGGGCGTGGTGATGGGCTACCTGGCCATTCGCACGCGCGGCATCTACTTTTCGATGGTGACGCTGGCGCTGGCGCAGATCGTCTACTACGCCTTTTACAAGGCCGAGCGTTGGACCGGTGGCGAAAACGGCCTGCGCGGCATCCAGGTGCCGTCGATGGACGTGCTGGGCCTGCGGCTCGCCTTCCTGAATCCCACCACCAAGTACTACGTGATCCTGGTGTTTGTCGCCGCTGCGCTGTGGTTTGTGTCGCGCCTGTTGGCGTCACCGTTTGGTGCGGTGATGGAAGCGGTGCGCGAAAACGAGCAACGCGCCGCCGCCTGCGGCTATGACGTGGCGCGCACCAAGCTGCTGGTGTTTGTGCTGTCGGCTGCGCTGTGCGGCTTGGCCGGCGCGCTGCGCGTGCTGCACCTGAGCGTGGTGCCCATCGACAGCCTGCACTACCTGCTGTCGGGGCAGGCCGTGATGATGTGCCTGCTGGGCGGCATGGGCACCTTCTTTGGGCCCTTTGTCGGTGCCGGGGTGTTTTTGACGCTGGAAGACGTGGTCACCACCCTGACCCCGCACTGGATGGCGGTGGTGGGTGTGGTGTTCATGGTCTTCGTGCTGTTCTTCCCGGCCGGCATCTGGGGCAGTTTCATGAAGCGGCTGGAGAAGTCGGCATGACTGCGCCACCCATTTTGGAGGTGCAAGGCATCAGCAAGCGCTTTGGCAACTTTGTTGCGTTGAACAAGGTCAGTGCCAGCTTCCAGCCCAACAAGCTCAGCGCCATCATCGGCCCCAACGGCGCCGGCAAGAGCACCTTCTTCAACGTGGTCAGCGGCGCCTTTGCGCCCAGCGAAGGGCGGCTGCACTTCAACGGGCGTGACATCACCGGCCTGGCGCAGCACCAGTTTGCGCGCATCGGCATCGCCAAGAGCTTCCAGATCACCAATCTGTTCAAGCAGCTCAGCGCGCATGAAAACGTGCGCGTCGCGGTGCAGATGCGACAGAGCCGCTTTGAACTCCTCAAACCACGCGCCGCGATGAGCGAGCTGGCCGACCGCGCCGACGCCCTGCTGCAACGCGTGGGCTTGGCCGAGCACGCCCACCGCCCCGCCGCCGACCTGGCCCACGGCCAGCAGCGCGCGCTGGAAGTGGCCATGGCCCTGGCCGCCGAGCCACGGTTGCTGTTGATGGACGAGCCCACCGCGGGCATGTCACCCGAAGAGACCCGGGTCATGATGGACCTCATCACCGCCCTGGCGGCTGAGCGTTCGGTCATCCTGGTGGAACACAAGATGAAGCTGGTGATGGGCATTTGTGAACGCCTGCTGGTGCTGCACCATGGCGAGTTTCTGGCCGAAGGCACACCGGCTGAGATCAAGGCCAACGACGAGGTGCGCCGCGTTTACCTGGGGCAAGGCTGATGCTGCGCGTGCAAGAACTGAACGCCTGGTACGACACCAGCCACGTCGTGCAAGGCCTGAGCTTTGAGGTGCGGCCGGGCGAAATTGTCACCCTGATGGGGCGCAACGGCGCCGGCAAGACCAGCACCCTCAAAGCCATCATGGGGCTGCTGGCCAAGCGCAGCGGCAGCGTCACCTTCAACGGCCAGGAGATCGGTGCCCAAGCGGCACACAAGCGCTACCACTGCGGGCTGGCCTACGTGCCCGAAGACCGCCGCATCGTGCCCGGGCTCACGGTGCGTGAGAACCTGCGCCTGGGCCTGATCGCAGGGCCAGACCGCCACTTGGAGCGCGAACGCATCGCCGAAATTGCGCAGACCTTTCCGCGCCTGGCGCAGCGCCTGGAACAAGAAGGCACGTCGTTGTCGGGTGGTGAGCAGCAGATGCTGGCCATCGCACGGGCCATGATGGCCAAGCCGCGCATGATCCTGCTCGACGAGCCCAGCGAAGGCATCATGCCGCTGCTGGTGCAGGAAATGTTCTCGCTGTTTGTGCGCATGAAACGTGAAGGCACCACGATCTTGCTGGTCGAGCAAAACGTGGAACGTGCGCTGCAGATCAGCGACCGCGCCTACATCCTGGACCAGGGGCGCATCGTGCACCAGGGCCAGGCCCAGGACTTGCTG
>JAYVSX010000163.1:0-4331 GCA_043774975.1 Rubrivivax sp. | reverse complement strand
GCCCGCCGCGTGCGCTGCATCACTTCGGCAAAGGCTGCGGCTTGCGCGGGGTCGATCTGGTACTCCAAGGTCACCATCACCGGGCCTTCGTCGGCGCCGACCTGGCTGGCCGGCTGGGGGACCGCGCCTGTGGGTGAAGGCGTGAAGTCGATGTCGGCGCCACCTTCAACCGACAGGCGCCGTGTGCCCAGCAGCACCAGCACGCCAAATCCGGCCGCAGCCAACACCGCGCCCTGCACGCCCACCCAAGAGGCCACTTGGCCCCACAACAAGGAACCGGCGGCCGCGCCGCCCATCAAGGCCATCTGGTAGATCGACATGCCACGCGCGCGCACCCAGTCGGGCATGGCCACCTGAGCCGATACCGTGAGCGAGTTGGCCACCGAGATCCAGGCCATGCCGATCAAGAACATGGCCGGCAGCGCGACCCAGATCTGTGGCACCAGCACGATCAGCGACGACAGCGCCGCATGGATCAGGGTGCCACCCAGAACAAACTGATCGCGGTTGAAACGCTGGCGCCAGCGCGGAAAGTAAAGCGCAGCGACGATGGCACCACCACCCACGCAAGACATCATCACCGTGAAGGTGCCTGCGCCGCCCCCGTGCAGCGAACGCGCCACCAGCGGCAACAAAGCCACCAGCGCGGTGCTCTGCAGGAAGAACAAAAAGATGCGCAGCAAGATCACCTTCAGGCGCGGCGACTGCACCGCATAGCCCAGGCCCACCCGCATGGCCCCAACAAAACGTTCACCCGGCAGCGCGCTGGTTCTGGGTGTGCTCTTCCAGCGCAGGATCAACACAAAAGCCGCACCCGCCAACACGGTGTTGAGCACAAACACCACGGCCGGGCTGAAGGCAGCCAGCAAGCCACCCGCCAGCACCGGCCCGATCACCCGTGACAGGTTCATCGCAATGCCATTGAGCGACAGGGCGGCAGGTAGTTCGTCCCGCGTCACGATCTGCGGCACGATGGCCGCAAACACCGGCCAACGCATGGCCAGGCCGATGCCGTTGCTGAAGGTCAGCAGCAGCAACCACTGCGCGGTGAGCTGACCGCTGAGCGACATGGCCGCCAGCACCAAGGCGTTGACGCTGACCCACAGCTGGGTGGCGGCAAAGTAGCGCCGCCGGTCCAGGATGTCAGCCAAGGCACCGCTGGGCAAGCCGAGCAGAAACACCGGCAGCGTGGACGCGGTCTGCACCAGCGCCACCATCACCGGGCTGGTGGTCAGCGACGTCATCAGCCAGGCGGCCGCAACATCGTTCATCCACATCGTCATGTTGGCGGCCAGCCAGGCCAGCCACAGGCCCCTGAACACAGGCTGCTTCAACGGCGCAAGCGCAATCGGGGTGGGCATGCGTTTGAGGCTCATGCAAAAGAGATGAGGGCCCCTCGGGGCCCTCGGCGCTGGTTCGGTGTACGCCGTTGAAACCGGCTCTGCCGGGCCACGGGCCTTGCCCCCACAGGAAAAGCGCCGCAGGCGCCTCGGGGGTGATCGATCAGTCCGCGTCCTTGAAGGCCTCTTTCCGCTTGTTCTTGATGCTGGGCAGCATGACCACCACGATCATCAGTGTGGCAGCGATCAACAAGCCGGCGGACAGAGGCCGTGTCATGAAGGTGCTCCAGTCGCCACGCGACAGCAGCAGCGCACGGCGCAGGTTCTCTTCCATCATCGGGCCCAGGATGAAACCCAGCAACAACGGCGCCGGCTCACAACCCAGCTTGTAGAAGGCATAACCCACCACCGCGAACAGCGCGCCTGCATAGACGTCAAAGGCATTGTTGTTCAGCGTGTACAGACCGATGGAGCAGAACACCATGATGGCCGGGAACAGGAAGCGGTAGGGCACCGTCAGCAGCTTGATCCAGATGCCGATCAGCGGCAGGTTCAGGATGATCAGCATGGCGTTGCCCACCCACATGCTGGCGATCAGGCCCCAGAAGAGTTCAGGGTTGCTGGTCATCACCTGCGGGCCGGGCTGGATGCCCTTGATCGTCATCGCGCCGACCATCAACGCCATCACGGCGTTTGGCGGAATGCCCAGGGTGAGCATGGGGATGAAGCTGGTCTGCGCACCGGCGTTGTTGGCGCTCTCGGGGCCAGCCACGCCGCGGATGTTGCCCTTGCCGAACTCGACCTCACCTGCCTTCATCGGCACCTTTTTCTCCAGCGTGTACGCTGCGAAGGATGCCAGCAACGCACCGCCGCCGGGCAACACGCCCAGGATCGACCCGAGCGCAGTTCCGCGCAGCACGGCGGGGAAGGCCAGCTTGAAGTCGTCCTTGGTCGGCCACAGGCCCTTGACGTCCTTGGTGAAGACCTCGCGCTTCTCGACTGGCTGGCCCAAGTTGGTGATGATCTCGCCGAAGCCGAACACGCCCATCGCGATGGCGACAAATCCGATGCCATCGGTCAGCTCCGGAATGTCGAAGCTGTAGCGCGGTACACCGGAGATGACGTCGGTGTTGATCTGGCCCAGCAGCAGGCCCAGGATGATCATCGCAATGGCCTTGACCAACGAGCCCGAAGCCAGCACCACGGCGCCGATGAGGCCCAGCACCATCAGGCTGAAGTACTCGGCCGGCCCGAACTTGAAGGCCAGTTCGGTCAGCGGCGGCGCGAACGCGGCGATGATGATGGTGCCGACGCAACCGGCGAAGAACGAGCCCAGACCGGCGGCCGCCAGGGCCGCGCCGGCCCTGCCCTTGCGTGCCATCTGGTAGCCGTCAATGGCGGTCACCACTGAGCTGCTTTCGCCCGGCACGTTGATCAGGATCGCGGTGGTGCTGCCCCCGTACTGCGCGCCGTAGTAGATGCCAGCCAGCATGATGAGGGCGGGTGTGGCGTCCAGCGCGTAGATGCTGGGCAGCAACATCGCGATGGTGGCCACCGGGCCCAGGCCCGGCAGCACGCCGATCAGCGTGCCCAGCAGCGCACCACCAAAGGCATACAGCAGGTTCTGCAGCGTGAAGGCCACGCCGAAGCCGAGCATGAGGTTGTTGACGAGATCCATGGTGCGCGCCTCAGCCGGTGATGAAGGAAGGCCACAGCGGGATCGTCAGCTTCAGGCCCCAGATGAAGATGAACCAGCTGCCGATGGTAAGGACGATGGCGTTGATCAGCGCATCCTTCCAGTGGAACTCGTCGCCGGCCAGCGCCGCCACCACCACCAGAATCGGCAGCGAGACCACCATGCCCAGGTGAGGCAGCGTCCAGCCGAAGATGGCCACCGTGGCGGTGATCATGATCAGCGGCTTCCAGGCCCAAGGGCCGATCTTGTCGCCGCCCTCGACCTCAAAGGTCAGCGCCTTAAAAAGGATCATGCCGCCCAGGATGGCCATCAGCACACCCAGCCCAAACGGGAAGTAGGCCGGGCCGGGCCGCGCCGAACTGCCAAAACTGTAATTGGAGGCACCCCACGCGAAGGCCACGCCGACGGCAACGAACATCAGTCCGGACCAGAAGTCCTTCTCGCTTTTGACTTTCAAGCTGCATCTCCTGAGACCACACGAATGCAAAGGATTCTAGGGAGGCGCAGGCACAAGGCTGCTGTGGTTTCCACGTAAGGCATTGGTGCCTGCGCGAGCAGCCAAAGCCCAGAGGCGGGACGGTTCAGCCCATGCCAGGCGTGCTGCGCATCACCTCTTCGAGCGTGGTCAAGCCTTCCGCCACTTTCATCGCGCCCGCCAGTCGCAGCGGCCGCATGCCTTGTTTGACGGCTTCGCGCCGCAATGCGTCGGCGTCCAGGTTGGGGTGGACCAAGGCACGTGCGCTGTCGTTCATCAGCAGCAGCTCGTACAGACCGGCACGTCCGCGGTAGCCAGTGTTGCGGCACTCCAGGCAGCCCACCGGTTTGTAGGGCCGCACGCCGCCGGACAAGCGCCAGGGCTTGACCATCTCGTCCATCGACTCGCGGGTGGTGCCCTCGTCACGCACCTTGCAGGCTGGGCACAGGGTGCGCGTCAGGCGCTGCGCCAACACGCCAATCACGGTGGCGGCAATCAGATAGCTCGGCACGCCCAGGTCGGCCAGGCGCGTCACCGCGCCCACCGCGTCGTTGGTGTGCAGGGTGCTAAAGACCAGGTGTCCGGTCAAGGCTGCCTGAATGGCCATCTCGGCGGTGGCCAAATCGCGGATCTCGCCGACCATGATGATGTCGGGGTCCTGCCGCATCAGCGCACGCAGGCCCTCGGCAAAACCCATGTCCAGCGCGGGCTGCACCTGGGTCTGGTTGAAGGTGGGCTCGATCATCTCGATCGGGTCTTCGATGGTGCAGACGTTGACCTCGTCGGTGGCCAGCGCCTTGAGCGTGCTGTACAGCGTGGT
>JAYVSX010000162.1:0-11944 GCA_043774975.1 Rubrivivax sp. | reverse complement strand
CCTTTGAAGGGCTGCGCCTGGCCGGCCGCAAGGTCTGGCGCGTCAGCAGCATCGTGGCCACCGCCGACCACAACACGCCCACCACGGGCTGGGCCGCTGGTTATGACGGCATTGCCGACCCGATCAGCAAACTGCAGATCACCACGCTGGACGACAACATCAAAGCCCACGGGGCGGCGGCCTACTTTCCGTTCCTGGACAAACGCCAAGGCATCGTGCATGTCATCGGGCCTGAAAACGGCGCCATCCTGCCAGGCATGACGGTGGTCTGCGGCGACAGCCACACCAGCACGCACGGCGCCTTTGGTGCGCTGGCCCATGGCATCGGCACCAGCGAGGTGGAGCACGTGATGGCCACGCAGACGCTGCTGGCCAAGAAGGCCAAGAACCTGCTGGTCAAGGTTGAAGGCACCATCGGGCGCGGCGTGACGGCCAAGGACATCGTGCTGGCCATCATCGGCAGGATCGGCACGGCGGGCGGCACCGGCACCACCATCGAGTTTGCCGGTTCGGCGATCCGCGCCTTGAGCATGGAAGGCCGCATGACGGTGTGCAACATGGCCATTGAAGCCGGGGCGCGGGCGGGCCTGGTGGCGGTGGATGAAAAGACCATCGCCTACTGCAAAGGCCGGCCTTTTTCGCCCCAGGGTGTGGAGTGGGACCAAGCGGTGGCGCACTGGGCCACACTGCACAGTGACGCGGGCGCGCACTTTGACGCGGTGGTTGAACTGGACGCCGCGCAGATCCAGCCCCAGGTGACCTGGGGCACCAGCCCCGAGATGGTGGTGGGTGTGGACGGCCGGGTGCCCGACCCGGAAAAGGAAAAAGACGCCATCAAGCGCGACGCCATCGAGCGCGCTCTGGTCTACATGGGCCTGCAGCCCAACAAGGCCATCACCGACATCACCATCGACAAGGTTTTCATCGGCAGCTGCACCAACAGCCGCATCGAGGACCTGCGCGATGCCGCGGCGGTGGTCAAGCGCGCTGGCAAACGTGTGGCCAGCAACGTGCGCCTGGCGATGGTGGTGCCAGGGTCGGGCCAGGTCAAGGCGCAGGCCGAAGCCGAGGGCCTGCACAGCATCTTCATGGCGGCGGGCTTTGAGTGGCGCGAACCCGGCTGCAGCATGTGCCTGGCCATGAACGCCGACCGCCTGGAGCCGGGTGAGCGCTGTGCCAGCACCAGCAACCGCAACTTCGAAGGCCGCCAGGGGGCCGGTGGCCGCACCCATTTGGTCAGCCCGGCGATGGCAGCCGCAGCGGCGCTGAATGGCCACTTTGTCGACGTGCGCCGAATCGGCTGAACGGGAGTCTCACGATGCAAGCTTTCACCCTCCACCAGGGCCTGGTCGCGCCGATGGACCGCGACAACGTCGACACCGACGCCATCATCCCCAAGCAGTTCTTGAAGTCGATTGCCCGCTCGGGCTTTGGCCCCAACCTGTTTGACGCCTGGCGCTACCTGGACCCGGGCGAGCCCGGCCAAGACCCGGCCAGCCGCAAGCCCAACCCCGACTTCATCCTCAACCAGCCGCGCTACCGTGGTGCCAGCGTGCTGTTGGCGCGCAGCAATTTTGGTTGCGGCTCCAGCCGCGAGCACGCGCCGTGGGCGCTGGGTCAATACGGCTTCCGTGCGCTGATCGCGCCCAGCTACGCCGACATCTTCTTCAACAACTGTTTCAAGAATGGCATTCTGCCCATCGTGCTGCCAGCCTCACAGGTGGCTCAGTTGTTCGACGAGGTTTTTGCGTTTCCGGGCTACCCGTTGACCATCGACCTGCCGCGCCAGGTGGTGGTCAAGCCCGATGGCAGTGAGCTGGCCTTTGATGTTGAGCCGTTTCGCAAGTACTGCCTGGTCAACGGCTTTGACGACATCGGCCTGACCCTGCGCCATGCCGACAAGATCAAGGCCTTCGAGGCCGAGCGCCTGGCCCGCATGCCTTGGCTGGCGGAAGTGATCCCCCAAGCTCGCTAGCGCTCGCTACCCCCCAAGGGGGCCGTCCGCCGGTGGCCCGGCAGAGCCGGTTCCACGGCGGGAAGCTTGGTCAAAACACACATCCCTGCTCAGAGGTTGACTTCATGAAAATCGCAATCCTCCCCGGTGACGGCATCGGCACCGAAATCGTCGAACAGGCCGTGCGCGTGCTGAACGTGCTGGACCTGAGCTTTGAATCCGAAACCGCCCTGGTCGGTGGTGCCGCCTACGAAGCCCATGGCCACCCGCTGCCCGACAGCACGCTGCAGCTGGCCAAGGACGCCGACGCCATTCTTTTTGGTGCCGTGGGCGACTGGAAGTACGACAAGCTCGACCGCCCCTTGCGCCCCGAACAGGCCATTCTGGGCTTGCGCAAACACCTGGGCTTGTTTGCCAATCTCCGCCCCGCGTTGTGCTACGAGCAACTGACGCATGCGTCCAGCCTCAAGCCCGAACTGGTGTCGGGGCTGGACATCCTGATCATCCGTGAGCTGACCGGCGACATTTACTTTGGTCAGCCGCGCGGGCGGCGGATCGCCACCGATGGGCACTTCCCCGGTGCCGAAGAAGCCTTCGACACCATGCGCTACAGCAAGCCCGAGGTCGAGCGCATTGCCCACGTTGCCTTCCAGGCGGCGCGCAAGCGAAGCAAAAAGGTCACCAGCGTCGACAAGGCCAACGTGCTGGAGACGTTCCAGTTCTGGAAGGACGTGGTCACCGAAGTGCACGCGCAGTACCCCGACGTGGAACTGCAGCACATGTACGTCGACAACGCCGCCATGCAGCTGGTCAAGGCGCCCAAGGCCTTCGACGTGGTGGTCACCGGCAACATGTTTGGCGACATCCTGTCGGACGAAGCCGCCATGCTGACTGGCAGCATCGGCATGCTGCCAAGTGCTTCGTTGGACAAGAACAACAAAGGGCTGTTTGAGCCCAGCCATGGCAGCGCGCCAGACATTGCCGGTCAGGGTGTTGCAAACCCGCTGGCTACAATCTTGTCTGCTGCCATGATGCTCCGCTACTCCCTCAACCAGGATCAAGCCGCCGACCGCATCGAGTCGGCGGTCAAGGCGGTGCTGTCGGCCGGATTGCGCACGCCCGACATCTGGAGCGCAGGAACCCGCAAAGTGGGCACGCGTGAAATGGGGGATGCCGTGGTGGCTGCCGTCGTCGGTCAAACCACTGGCCAAACCACGACCACCAAAACGATCACCAAGACCTAGCGTCTCGGACCGTCTCGCCCCACTTCTGGACCCCGGCGAAACGAGCCGGGAACTCCAGGGGTCCGAAGCTACGGAAAGGCGAAACTGAAATGGCTCTTTCTTCAAACCCTCGCGTCGGCCTGGTCGGATGGCGTGGCATGGTGGGCTCGGTGCTGATGGACCGCATGCAGGCCGAAGGCGACTTCGCGCTCATCGAGCCAGTGTTCTTCAGCACCAGCAACGCGGGTGGTGCGCTGCCTGCGGCCATTGCAGGCCTGGCCAAGAACGAAGGCACGCTGCAAGACGCCAACAACGTGGACGCGCTGAAGCGCTGCGACGTGATCATCACTGCGCAAGGCGGCGACTACACCAAGGCGGTCTACCCGCGGCTGCGAGCGGCGGGCTGGAAGGGCTACTGGATCGACGCCGCCAAGACGCTGCGCATGAACGACGACGCAGTGATCATCCTGGACCCGGTCAACCTGCCGGTCATCCAGACCGCCCTGTCCAAGGGCGTCTTGGACTACATCGGCGGCAATTGCACGGTGAGCTGCATGCTGATGGGCTTGGGTGCACTGTTCAAGGCCGATCTGGTGGAGTGGATGACGGCCACCACCTACCAAGCCGCCAGCGGTGGCGGTGCGCAGCACATGCGCGAACTGCTGACGCAGTACGGCACCCTGAACGCGGCCGTACGGCCGCTGCTGGACAACCCCGCCAGCGCCATTCTGGACATCGACCGTCAGATCGCCGCCACCCAGCGCGGCCTGTCTGCCGAGGAAACCCAGAATTTCATGGTGCCGCTGGGTGGCAGTTTGATCCCCTGGATCGACAGCGACCGAGGTGACGGCACCAGCCTGGAAGAGTGGAAAGGTGGCGCAGAAACCAACAAGATCCTGGGTCGCGGCCCGGGGTTTGGCTCGGCCGCCGTACCCATCGACAGCCTGTGTGTGCGGGTTGGCGCGATGCGCTGCCACAGCCAGGCGTTGACCATCAAGCTCAAGCGTGACGTGCCCTTGGCCGACGTCGAGGCCATGATCAAAGGCGACAACCGCTGGGTCAACTTGGTGCCGAACAACCGCATCGACACGGTCAAGGGCCTGACCCCAGTGGCAGTCACCGGCACCATGAACATTGCGGTCGGCCGGGTGCGCAAGTTGGCGCTGGGCGAGCAGTACCTGGGCGCCTTCACCATCGGTGACCAGTTGCTGTGGGGCGCGGCAGAGCCGCTGCGTCGCATGCTGCGAATCCTGCTCCAGGGGTGAAAAGGGGCGTTGTCCAAGGGCAACAGCATGGTCATTGCACAGAAACAAAGCATTTCACCCCTCAATCATCAGCTTCTGCGTGAGCTTGCGCGCGTATATGCTTGATACTGTTGTGATTTCCGCCGTTTTCGAGCTTGGCCTTGGGGCCAGGCAAGGGGTGGCTCAAAGAGAAGGCTGACGGCCGCTGGTTCACTGGCGGCCGAGTGCATGGGGGAAGTGCTTTGAAACAACGCTCGTCAAACACCGCGCGGTTTGCGCTCCAGGGTGTCGCCTTCGCGGTCGCCTGTCTGTGGGGTTCGCAGGCTGCCGCACTGGGGCTGGGTCGCCTGAACGTGCAATCGGCCCTGGGTGAGTCGCTCAAGGCAGAAATCGAGGTCACCAGCATGACGCCTGAAGAGGCGTCGTCGCTGAAGCTGCGGATCGCGCCGCCCGAGGCCTATCGGTCGGCGGGGGTTGAATACAACCCGGTGCTGCCCACGACGCAGGTCCAGCTGGTCTCTCGCCCGGGCGGCCGGTCGGTGCTGCGCATCACCAGCGACCGGGCGGTGGTTGAGCCGTTTGTCGACGTCATTGTTGAAGCCACCTGGTCCAGCGGCCGCCTGGTGCGTGAGTACACCATGCTGTTCGACCCCCCCGTCACGCGCCTGGGCGCGGCGCCGCCGCCGATGGCCTCACCGGTCATTTCACCGGCACCAGCACCGGTTGAAGCGGCGGCTGCACCTGTTGCGCCGGCGCCAGTACCCAGTGCCCGCATCCAGCCGGTGCGTCCTGTGCCCGCCGAGTCCGCACCCCGGGTGACTTCGCCAGTCCCTGCTGGCGCCAGCGGCGACGACTACCGGGTTCGTACAGGGGACTCTTTGTCGCGGATTGCCGGCAAGACCCCGCGGTCCGGCGTTTCGCTGGACCAGATGCTGGTGTCCATTTTCCGCGCCAACCCGCAGGCCTTTGTCGGCGACAACATGAACCGGCTGAAGGCGGGGGCGGTGCTCAGCGTGCCGTCCGCCGACGAAGCCGGCAAGCTCTCGCCACAGGCGGCCCGCGAAGTCATTCAAGCTCAGAGCGCCGACTTTGGCGCCTACCGTCAACGCCTGGCTGCCGGGGTCACCACCACCACCACCGAGGCTCCAGCCCGCCAGGCCAAGGGTCAGGTGCAGGCGCAGGTGGACGACCGCAAACAGGCTGCGGCACCCACGCCCGACCGTCTGACCTTGTCGCAAGGTGGTGCCAAAGCTTCCGCGCCCGAAGCCAGAGTTTCGCGTGAGGCTGAACGCAAGGACAACGGAACCCGGCTGGCCGAACTGGCCCGAAACGTTGACGATCTGAAGAAACTGCAAGGCGCGGCCAAGCCTGGTGCCGCGCCCGCAGCTCCTGCGGTGGCGGCAGCGCCTGCCGTGGCTGCAGCGCCTTCGCCAGCTCCAGCTCCAGCTGCGGCCCCTACCGTGGTGGCCGCCCTACCGACGCCGCCGGTTGCGGCGCCAGCTCCGGCACCGGTGTCGGCTGCCGCACCCGCACCCGCACCCGCTTCTCCACCGATCACAACCGCAGCTCCGGCCGCCACCGCATCGGTCGCCGCTGCGCCAGCACCCAAGCCCAAAGGAAGTGCTGCGCCCGCGCCCGCACCTGCTCCTGAAGGCTTCCTGGACTCGTTGAGCGACAACTCTTTGCTGCTGCCAGCAGCCGGGGTGTTGGTGGCCTTGTTGGGCGGACTGGGGCTGTACCGCTTGCGTGGCAAGCTGCGCAAGCCGGCCGGCGAGACGTCCTTCCTGGAAAGCCGCTTGCAGCCCGATTCTTTCTTCGGTGCCAGCGGGGGGCAGCGCATCGATACCCGTGAGGCTGCCTCCAGCACCACCGGCAATAGCTCATCAATGAGCTACTCGCTGTCGCAACTGGATGCCATCGGTGACGTGGACCCGGTGGCCGAGGCCGATGTGTACCTGGCCTATGGCCGCGACCTGCAAGCTGAAGAAATCTTGAAGGAAGCGATGCGTTCCACGCCGGAGCGCATGGCCATCCGCTCCAAGCTGCTCGAGGTCTACGCCAAGCGCCGCGATGCCAAGGGCTTCGAGTTGCTGGCCAGCCAGATGTTCAACCTGACCCGTGGCGAAGGCGAGGACTGGGTCAAGGCGCAGGAACTCGGCCGCAGCATCGATCCGGACAACGTGCTCTACCAGCCCGGCGGCCAGCCCGAAGAGGTGTTGGGTGCCAGTGGCCAAGTGGTCGAGCCCCTGGGTGCTTCCACGGTGCCCTACACGGCCCCTGCGCCGGCGCCCCAGTTCGAGCCGGCGGCCGACGCCACCTTGGACGGCATCGACCTGGACCTGGACTTGGTGGGCATGGACGCACCGACGATCAGCACCGAGACCACGCAGCCTTTCAGCACGGCAGCGCAGTTCGGCTCTAGCGACACCTTGACGATTGAGCTCCCCGGCGACGACCCCAAGACGGTGCCGGTGCAACGCCCGATCACGGCGAGCACAAATGCGGTGGCTTCCGCGGTGCCAACCACCATTGCGCTGAACAACAAACCGCCTGCCCACGACGACGGGCTGGACTTCGATCTGGCCTCGCTGCCGGACCTGAGCCTGCCCGAAGAAGCCGGGCCGGCTTCCAAACGCTCCGGTGAGACGAGCATGCTCGACCTGGGCGACTTTGGCACGGAAGCGCCGGTGCTGGATTCGGGTGCTGGCGGCGGTGAAAGCCCACTGGCCCGCAAGCTCGAACTGGCTGAAGAATTCCGCCAGATCGGTGACCTGGAAGGTGCTCGCGACCTGCTTGAAGAAGTGGTCGCCAAAGCCGACGGTCAGCTGCAGGCCAAAGCGCAGAGCATGCTTGAAAAGCTGGCCTGAAGCCGACTCAGCGCCCAGCCCAAGCGCCAGCCGGCGGATCGCCCTGGGCGTGGCCTATCGCGGCCAGGCCTACCTGGGCTGGCAGTCTCAGCCCGGTGGGCGAACCGTTCAGGATGCCCTTGAACGGGCGCTGACTGCCTTTGCCGCCCGACCGGTCAAAACGGTCTGTGCCGGCCGCACCGACACAGGCGTGCATGCGCTCAACCAGGTGGTCCACCTGGACACCGAGATCGACCGCGATCTGTCGTCCTGGGTGCGTGGCACCAACCGCTACCTGCCCAGCGACGTGGCGGTGCAGTGGGCGCGCCAAGTCGACCCCGGCTTTCACGCCCGTTACAGCGCGCGCGGGCGCCGCTACCGGTTTGTGGTGTTGCAGTCGCCGGTGCGCCCGTCCCTGGAGACCGGTCTGGTGGGCTGGACCTTCAAGCCCTTGGATGGGTTGGCCATGCGGGAAGCGGCCCGCCACCTGGTGGGCGAGCATGACTTCAGCTCTTTCCGTTCTTCCGAGTGCCAGTCGCCGACGCCCGTCAAGACGCTGAAAAGCATCAACATCGAACAGCAGGGCGCCTACTGGCACTTCAACTTCGACGCTAATGCCTACCTGCACCACATGGTGCGCAACCTGATGGGCTGTTTGCTGGCCGTGGGCTGCGGCAAGCGCGATTCAGCCTGGATGGCCGATGTGCTCGCCGCGCGTGACCGGGACGCAGCGGCTCCCACTTTCCCACCCGACGGCCTGTATTTTTCGGGTCCGTACTACGATGCGGCGTGGAGCCTGCCTGAACACGTCAGCGCCCACGATTGGTTTTGAAACAGCTTGTGCTTTGGTGATGCAGCGCAGAGCCCACGATCACGGAACGCTCGTTCACCCGCCATGACCCGTACCCGCATCAAAATTTGCGGCCTGACCCGCGAGGCCGATGTCGACGCTGCCGTTGAAGCCGGCGCCGACGCGCTGGGCTTCGTGCTCTACGAGGCCAGCTCGCGCTATGTGACGCTGCAGCGTGCGGTGGAATTGATCGCCCGGCTGCCGCCCTTTGTCACCCCGGTGCTGCTGGTGGTGAACGCCAGCGCCGCCGAGTTGCAGCGCGCCTGTCAGGACTTACCGCACGCGCTGCTGCAGTTTCATGGCGACGAGAGTCCCACCGACTGCCGAGCCGCGCAACGCCCCTACATCCGGGCCGCGCGCATGAGCCCTGGCTTCGATTTGCTAGACTTCGCATCACGTTATGTTGGGGCGCAAGCCCTGCTGCTCGACGCCCATGTCGACGGCTATGGCGGCAGTGGGAAGGTTTTCGATTGGTCACAGATTCCTCCAAGCGTTCCCCTTCCGGTCGTTTTGTCTGGTGGGTTGAATCCTGCCAACGTGACCGATGGGGTGCTCAGCGTCCGGCCTTGCGCCGTTGACGTGAGCTCCGGTGTGGAAGTCAGCAAGGGCGTCAAGAGCGCCGAGCTGATGCGCCGGTTTTGTTTGGCGGTGCGGTCAGCCGACGAAAGGCTGGCCCGCCCGTAAAGAATCAGGAACCCCATGTTGAACTACCAGCAACCCGATGCCCGCGGGCACTTCGGTCCCTACGGCGGCACCTTTGTTGCCGAGACCTTGATCCATGCGCTGCATGAACTGGACGAGGTTTACGCCAAGTACCGCACCGACCCCGAGTTCATCGCCGAGTTCAAGCACGAGCTCAAGCATTTTGTGGGTCGACCCAGTCCGATCTACCACGCAGCACGCTTGAGCCGCGAGCTGGGCGGGGCGCAGATTCACCTCAAGCGCGAGGACCTGAACCACACTGGCGCGCACAAGATCAACAACACCATCGGCCAAGCGTTGCTGGCGCGGCGCATGGGCAAACCGCGGGTGATTGCCGAAACCGGCGCGGGCCAACACGGCGTGGCCACGGCCACCATTTGCGCGCGCTACGGCATGGAGTGCGTGGTCTACATGGGCAGCGAGGACGTCAAACGCCAAAGCCCCAACGTCTACCGCATGCACCTGCTGGGGGCTCGGGTGGTGCCCGTTGACAGTGGCAGCAAGACGCTGAAAGACGCGCTGAACGAAGCGCTGCGTGACTGGGTTACCAACGTTGAAAACACGTTCTACATCATCGGCACCGTGGCCGGCCCGCACCCCTACCCGATGATGGTGCGCGACTTCCAAAGCGTGATCGGTGACGAGTGCCTGGTGCAGATGCCCCAGCAAATCGGCCGCCAGCCCGACGCGGTCATCGCCTGCGTGGGCGGTGGCAGCAACGCCATGGGCATGTTCTACGCCTACATCGCGCATGACAAGACGCGGCTGATTGGTGTTGAAGCGGCCGGGCAAGGCTTGGCCAGTGGCAAACATTCGGCTTCGCTGACAGCGGGTTCACCAGGTGTCTTGCATGGCAACCGCACCTACCTGCTGCAGGACGCCAACGGCCAGATCACGGAGACCCATTCGATCTCGGCCGGTCTGGACTACCCCGGCGTGGGCCCTGAGCACGCTTATCTGAAAGACATCGGACGCGCCGAATACGTGTCGATCGAAGATGGCGAAGCGCTGTCGGCCTTTCACCGCCTGTGCCGCACCGAAGGCATCATCCCGGCGCTGGAAAGCAGCCATGCCGTGGCCTATGCGATGAAACTGGCTGCCACCATGAAGCCGGACCAGCACCTGTTGGTCAACCTCAGCGGGCGCGGCGACAAGGACATCGGCACCGTGGCCGACCTGTCGGGCGCCGACTTCTACTGTCGGCCCTCGTGTCGCGGGCAAAACGTGAAGGGCGGTACCCAATGAGCCGCATCCAAGCCACGCTGGCCGCACTCAAGGCCACTGGCCGCACGGCGCTGATTCCCTATGTGACCGCGGGCGACCCCTTTGTCGACGCCACGCCCGACATCATGGTGGCGCTGGCCGAAGGTGGGGCCGACATCATCGAACTCGGTGTTCCCTTCAGCGACCCCATGGCCGACGGCCCGGTCATCCAGAAGGCCAGCGAAAGGGCCTTGGCGCGCGGTGTGGGTGCCACGCAGGTGCTCGACATGGTGCGCGCCTTTCGCCTGCGCAACAGCAGCACGCCGGTGGTGCTGATGGGCTACGCCAACCCGGTGGAGCGCTATGACCAGGTTCACGGCAAGGGCAGCTTCGTGCGCGACGCTGCAGCGGCTGGCGTGGACGGTCTGTTGGTGGTGGACTACCCGCCTGAAGAGTGCGAAGAGTTTGCCCAAGCCCTGAAGGCGGTCGGTCTGGACCTGATCTTCTTGCTGGCACCGACCAGCACCGAGCAGCGCATGAAGCAGGTCGGACGCATCGCCAGCGGTTATGTGTACTACGTGTCTTTGAAGGGCGTGACGGGCGCGGGACACCTGGACACCGCAGCCGTGGCCGACATGGTGCCCAAGATCAAGGCCCATGTCAGCGTGCCGGTGGGCGTGGGGTTTGGCATCCGCGACGCCACCACGGCGCGCGCCGTCGCGCAAGTGGCCGATGCGGTGGTGATCGGCTCCAAACTGATCCAGATCCTGGAAACCGAGACCCGGCACAATGCGGCTGGGGCGGCCCGGGCCTTCATGGCGGAGATCCGTACCGCGCTGGACCGACGTTGACAGTTTGACCACCCAGGCTGGGCACGGCGATGCGCCAAGGCTCGGCTGGTGTAGCGCCGAAACCGACCTGGTCCGGCTGTTACGCTCACTTTTACAGGGGTTCACATGAGTTGGCTTGAAAAACTGTTGCCACCCAAGATTCAACCCACCGACCCGGCCGAGCGCCGCGCGGTGCCTGAAGGCCTGTGGATCAAGTGCCCCTCATGCGAGACGGTGCTCTACAAGACCGACCTGGAGCAAAACCTCAACGTCTGCCCCAAGTGCGATCACCACCACCGCATTGGCGCGCGGGCCCGCCTGGACGCCTTCCTGGACCCGGAAGGTCGCTGGGAAATCGGCCAGGAAGTCATGCCGGTTGATGCCCTGAAGTTCAAGGACAGCAAGAAGTACCCGCAGCGACTGAAGGCTGCCTTGGAAGCCACCGGCGAGACCGACGCCTTGGTGGTGGTGGGCGGCGCGGTGATGAGCGTGCCCTTGGTGGCGGCCTGCTTTGAATTTGAATTCATGGGCGGCAGCATGGGTAGCGTGGTGGGCGAGCGATTTGTGCGCGGCGTCGAAGCCGCCATCGAACAAAAGGTGCCTTTTGTCAGCTTCACCGCCACCGGTGGCGCCCGCATGCAAGAAGGCTTGCTCAGCCTGTTGCAAATGGCCAAGACCAATGCGGCGCTGACCCGCTTGTCAAAGGCCCGTTTGCCCTACATCAGCGTGCTCACCGATCCCACCATGGGCGGCGTGTCGGCCAGTTTTGCTTTTGTTGGCGACGTTGTGATTGCCGAGCCCAAGGCCCTGATCGGGTTTGCCGGCCCACGGGTGATTGAAAACACGGTGCGCGAAAAACTGCCGGAAGGGTTTCAGCGCAGCGAATTTCTGCTCGGCACGGGCGCACTGGACATGATCTGCGACCGCCGCCAACTGCGCGCCAACATCGCCCGCCAGCTGGCCATGCTGCAGCGCCAAAGCGCTGACGCGGTCGCCTGAGTCCTTGCCGCCAAGGCCGCCGAGCCCGGGCCTGCGACGCCCGCCCTGCAGGCATGCGGTTGCGCTCTTCGACCCTGATCACCCGACGCCCTG
>JAYVSX010000161.1:0-34418 GCA_043774975.1 Rubrivivax sp. | reverse complement strand
TGCACCTGCACATGGTGGCGCTCGGGCCAATCCGGCGGAACCAGTATCAAGCCGTCCACAGCCGCATCGCCGTAGACCAGTCGACCGATGCCCATGCGGTTGTAGAAGGCGAAAGGCTCGCTGCCGACCACGTCAATCTGGACACTGGCACTTTGCCGACGCAAAGCCTCGGCCACGCCCATGCCGGCCACGCCATTGCCGACGATGACCACACGCTCCAGCGCCACGGCCAGGGCCTTGTCAACCACCGGCGTCTGCACTGCAGGGGCCACAGCGGGAAGGGGTGCGGTGTGGGCGTCGCGGTCGATCAGAACCGGCCCGCTGACGGTGCACATGCAGGCCAGTCGCGCCCGCCCCTCCAGCCCCAGGCGACGCAGCGTGGCCAGTTCGTCTTCACCGGGCGCTGACAGATGCTCGGCCCCCTGGCACACCGCCACCGCATCGGCACCACAGACCCCCGCGCGGCAGCCAAAGTTGATCTGCAAGCCCGCACCTTCGATGGCTTCCAGCAGGGTTGCGTCAGCCGCCACCTGAAACGTGATGCCCGACTGGCGGTCGGTGACTTCGGCACCGTCGCTGCCGGCCAACCGCTGCCTGAGAGAACGGGCGCCACCCAAGGACGCCGACGCTTCGGCGGGTACGGCCGGGCGGACGGGCGGGCCCTCAGCCTGGGTGGCTCGGTAGCGACGTTCGGCGTACAAACCGCTGGCGGTCAAGGTCAGCGCCAACAAGATGCCGCTGGCCTGGGCCGCCTGCTGCGCCCACGGCAAGGGCTCCTGCCCCAACAAACCAGACACGGTGGTCAGGATCACAGGCCCCGCAAACCAGTAAAAAGAGGACAGAGCCAGCGCGCCGAACAGCAGCGCAACCCGATAAGGGTTGGCCGGCGCAAAGGCAATCGCCAAACCGTAGGCACCTGCCGACGCACAGCAGGCCAGCAGCAGGATCAACAGGTACGGGCCGGTACCGTAGTCCGGTGCCGACCCTTGTAAAAAGTAGCCCAATATCAAGCCCGGCAGCAGGCCCATGAAAAGCCGACGCTGGGCAGCATGTTGGGGGTCTTCGTCGTAGATGTCGCTGAAGACCGCAGCTCTGGGGTTGAAGTCATAACAGCTCTTCTGACAGCCCACGCAGGGTTCACAAAAGCCGTTGCGTACCACCAGCAACGGCGCCTGGCCATAGGTTCGCTGCACGGGCGCCAGAGGGCAAAAAGTGCCACACCATCCGCTTCTGCCTTTGAACACCAAACCGCCTGCAAAGGCCAACAGCAAAACGGCTGCGATACCCAAACCCACGGCGGTGCCGCTGTGGTTGAGCAGCGGCACCCGCCATGCCACAGCCGCCACAAACAGCGCCACGCTGATGGCAAAGGCCCATCGTTTCAGTGCAGCAGGCAATTCGCGCGCGCGGCCAAAGCCCATCAACCTGGGCAGTTGGTTGGCTGTCACCATGGGGCACACCTGGCGCCACAGCCCCGGTGCAACCACAAGCAAGCACGGCACCAGGGGAATGGCCAGGCCCCACAACAACTTGAGGCCCAACTCTGGCCGCCACAACAGCAGGGCTATCAAGGCCAGCGTGACCGCCCCAGTTGCGACGCGAAGAACCCACCACACCGCCATGGGCAGGCGAGCTTCGCGCTTGGTGTAGTTGCGGAAAAACTGGGTGGCTGCAGCGGCATCCAAGCGGTGTGGCTTGCCTGCTGGCGAGGGAATGATCGGGATGACGCGCACAGCAGGCGTCAATCCGCAGGCTGCAAACGGCGCAACCTCGCTGCCACGTGGGCCCCCAGGTCGCGCATCAACTCCATCGCAATGCGGGGCTGCCAGGCCGAAAGTTGCTGCAGCGCGTCAGGCGTGATGCGCAAGAGCTCGGCCGGCCCGGCCGCCGTCACCTTGGCTGTGACGGCGCTGGGTGCGCCATCCAGGAAACTCATCAACCCCAAGACTTCACCTTCGCCCCGCACCACGCGTGCAAGTCCTGGGCCCGTGACTTCGATCTGGCCACTGGCTATGAAGTGCAAAGCACGGTCCGACTCTGCCGCCAGGAACAGGGTGGCACCGGCAGCGAAACGACGTCGCGCTGCGAATCGAATCACGTGCTCCCAGTCGTCGCCGCTGAGCGCGGCCAGAATGGCCTGAGTTGCCTGGGCGGCGGGTGCCGGCTCCGCACCAGGCTTGGCCTGGTAGCTGAAGAAATCGCTCATCACTTCACCTCGCGAGCCAATGCCAGTGGGTCAGGGTTCACCGTTGCCGAGCCGGTCTACCGGGGTTCTTGTTCGCGAATGAAGGGCCGCAGGGCCGTGTGGGCAGCTCGTGCTGCCGCGGCCAAGCTTTCCACCAGAACCAGCAGTTCCTGCCCTTCCAGCGCAGAAACGGGCACGCCCAAACCGCGGGCCAAAGCCTGAGCCAGGTCGGTGGCTAACGGCGGCACCGCCTTGGCATGGGTGGGCTCTGGGGGATTGGGATTGAAAGCTGGGACGGGTGCTGGAACTGGACCGACCACAGGCGCAGACTGGCCAGCCGAAAGTGCCTTGGGCGAGGGCGGCACTTCGCGGATGCGCGTCATGTCCAGACCCGAGTCAACCGTAGGGGGCGCGGCGAGCAGAATTTCGGTCAAGCCGGGCTGCTGACGGCCACCTCCATGGGCCAGCATCGCGGCTGGGTCGCCGCCTCTTTGCGGCGCCGTGACGTGCACGGCCTGGCTGCGCGCGTGAGTCAAACCCATGGACGGATAGGTCGACACCACGGCGGGCCGTGGTGGCATGGGAGGCCCGGAAACCAGCATGTGAAAAGGCCCCAGTTCCAGCCGGTCTCCATCACGAAGCAGGTGCTCGCCCATCAGGCGCGACGTGGCGCCGTTGACAAACGTGCCGTTGGTGGAAAGGTCACGCAGCACAGGCCCCAGGGCGCTGTCGACAATTTCGCAGTGGTGGGCCGAGATGGCCAGGGTGCGGTCGGCAATGAGCCAGTTGCTGGCCGGGTCGCGGCCCAAAGTGACCCTGTTCAAAGGCTGCGGCAACGGCCACTCGGCAAGCAACTTTTCAGCCAGCTCGCCGCCTTTGACGATGGTTAACTTCCACATGGCGTTTTCCCCCTTTGATTCGCCCCATTTGATTGGCCCCCACTTAATTCGCCCCATTTGATTGGCCCCATTTGCAGGCTCACAGACCGTTGACGGACGCCAGCCTGACCGAGGCGGTTTCTATGCTGGCCCTGAGTTCAGCATAGCTGTGATGCACCGCAAACTGCGGAAACTGCGCCACGATGCCCGCGGGCGGATGGATGAAGAAGCCCGCATCGGCTGCTTCCAGCATGCCGGTGTCGTTGTAGGAATCACCCGCTGCAATGACCTGGTAGTTCAGGCCCTTGAGCGCCTGAACGGCGTGGAACTTCTGGTTGGGCTGGCGCAGCTTGTAGTCGGCCACAAAGCCGTCTGCGTCCACCACCAAACGGTGACAGAACAAGGTGGGGCGGCCCAGTTGCGCCATCAAAGGGTCGGCAAACTCGTAAAACGTGTCCGACAAAATGATCACTTGGAAGCGGCTGCGCAACTCGTCCAAGAACGCCTTGGCGCCGTCCATGGGCGCCATGCCCGCGATGACACTCTGGATGTCCGCCAGCTTCAAGCCATGCTGGCGCAGCAGGCCCAGGCGGTAGCGCATGAGCTTGTTGTAGTCGGGCTCGTCGCGTGTCGTGCGGCTGAATTCAGCATGGCCGGTGCGCTGCGAGAAGGCGATCCAGATCTCGGGTACCAGCACACCTTCCAGATCGAGGCAGACGATTTGCATAGGGTCCTTCGTGAGCAATTCCAAATCGTAGCCGGGAAGCGGGCTCGGATTGAGCTGGGTTCGGGGGTACGTCAGGTTTGCTCGCCCGCTTTGGCCGCTGCGGTTGGATCGGCTGCCGCCGCTTTTTGTGAGCGTATCTTGTGCCACAGATGAGGCAACAAGATGCGCAGCGGCATGCGCCGGTAGTGGTAGCGCACAAGGAAGATCTGCGCGGCTGCGCCTTGGCGCCAGGAGCGGGCCTGGTCAGGCTCGGTGGGCATGAGGATGGTGCTGAGCAAAGGCAGCAACCAGGCCCGGCGGCCCGGCCCAGGCCCGCGTGCTGCCAGTCGCTGTTGCACCGCCGGAGGAATGGGCGTTTGCAGCCAAAGCTGTGCGAAGTGGCAGGCCAGCGCCAGGGGTTCGGTCAGGCCCAGGCGCTCGGCGCGGTCGGGCAGGCCGTCCCAGAATCCGCTGTGCGCGCCAAAGTCACGCAGCAGGCCGTCCAAGTCCACCAGATCACGCACGCGGTCCCGGACCTCGGAGTCGCCAAACAAGTGCGCGGCGCTGTGCAGCACCTGGTCTTGCGGGTGCAGCACTTTCCAATCAGGCCAGCGCGAGTCCTGCAGGCGGGCCAACAGCAGTGAGGCATCCACCACAGCGTGCCCGATGGGCGGCAGGATGTTGTGGTGCAGGTCCAGCTCAAGCCCATGCAGTGCGTGGCGCATCGGTGGCACCTCGTGGCTCCACTGGTGGTAGTACTGGCGGTCGTGCTGGTCCAGTTCGGTCTCGACCCAACCCGCGGCCATCAGGCGAGCCTGGGCATCGGCAATGTGCTGCTGCGGGACCAGGATGTCGACGTCGGATGGCAAGCGGCCCGTGGCGATGGCCAGGTTCTGGCCCATGTAGGCGGCACCCTTGAGCAGAACCAGCGGGTAGTTCACGTCTCCCAGATGGGCCGGCAGCCGCTGCAAAGCCCACAGCAAATGCCCGGTACGCCAGCGCGAGTACTGCATTTCACTGGCCAGGTGCCGAGCCACGGGCTCTGGGACGCGGGAAGACAAACCAGCCGCCTCCACACTTTCAGCCAGGCGCCCCAAGAGGCGCAAACGGCGCGCCAAACGAACCACGCGCTCCCACTCCGGCAAAGACCAGTTCAGCGCGATCTGCGGTTCGCGCAGGGCGGCCAGCCAACCAAGGCTCAGAGGAACCGTGTCGAGCTTGTTCATGGCGCAGCGCCTGCTGTGGCTGCGCGCAGTAACCGCTCGCGGCCCTGCTCAACGACGGCGGGCCATTCCCGTGCCAGCCGCGCCAGTGCGTCGTCCAGGTCGCTGTAGATCAATTGCCAGGTGGGGCAGGCGCCAGCCACGGCCACCGCGGCTTTGAAGCCGGCGGCCCCCAGCGTTGCGTAGTTGAAGGCGTTGAAGGCCAGCGCCGAAAAGGCCATCTGCGGCTGAATGGGGGTCAGCTCGGTGGCATGCCCAGCCTGCCAACGCGGCAGCACCACCGCACCGGGCCAAGCATGATCGTTCAAGGCCAGCACCGACTGCCGCGATGGCGCCAGGTGCGCGACCTTGCCCTTGCGCGTGCGCGGGAACTCCGGGCCCAGCTCGGCCTGTGGGGCGAAGTTGCGGATGACCTGGATCGACTCATTTTTCAGCGCCGCCGGTTTGAGGGCTGGCCGGAAGCTGCCGCGCTGCACGTCCAGCGCACCAAACTCGTCCGACAGCAGGCGCCAGCCCGACAAACTGAGGGCAGCCGTGAGGGTGCTCTTTCCCGAACCCGGCAAAGCCGGCATCACCAGACAGAAGCCGTCTCTTTCCACCACCCCGGCGTGCAACAGCAGCAGGTTGTTGAAGCGGCGCCCGATCAGGAAGTTGGCGCCCCACTCCATCAAGGGCAGAGCAGTGTCGGCCGGGAACGGCTCGAAGGGCTGCTCGGAGTCGCTGCGGAAAATGGCCTGCGGCCACAACCATCGGCGCAAACCTTGGCCAGGCACCAGGTCGATGTGCAGGTCGGCCCAAGGCGCTGTGGTTTGGAAGTCGAAATGACGATAGACCGATTGCAAAGCCGCCGGTAAGGACGCCACCCGGCTGCGCACGCGCATCATGGCCAAGCCAACATTCAGGTATAGCCCGTCACCGGCCAAGGCAGCTTTGATTTCTGTCAGGCTGGCTTGCTGGAGCGTGCGCCCGGGCGCAGCGGTGGCCGTCACACGGGCAAGGGCTGGAGCTGGGGCTGGGCACTGCGGGGCCGCAGGATCAATCCAGCCTCAACCAGGGCCGTCCAGGACCCCGCCAAGGTGGCTTCCAACTCAGCAGCGTCCACTTCGAACATCGCAGCCAAATGTCGAGCCACTTCCGTCGTCGTGCGGGGCAAGTGCTCGTCCAGCGCGTTCAAGACATCGACGCTCTCGTCGTTGACCAGATGGGTCTCGCCCGACAGGGCACTGTAGACAACCCATCCGTCACCCAAAGGTTCTGTCAGCACGCCAGGGGCGCGCAGACACCCGGTCACTACACCACGTCCTTGAAGGAATTCCAGCAGCTGGCGCCAACGTTGTAGCCCGCACCGGCGGTGCCCACGCCCGTGACGTTGCCCGCGCCGTCAAAGCGCACGATGACGTACTGGGGGTTGGAGTAGTTCAGGATGGGGTTGCTGGGCGTGGTGGTGGTGGCAGACCCAATCGGAGCACCCGTGGTGCCATCAATCTGCAGCCAGCTGCCTTCCGCCGGGTACACACTGTTGCTGTTGGCGAAGACGCTTTTGACGTGTGAGCCGCTCACGTAATACAGGCTTCCCGACTGGTGCATTTGCACCCGTGTCCAGGTGTCCAAACTGCCCACCTTGGGCGTGGCGTTGGTCATGTCTGTGACGTTGCGCGCCAAGCAGCGCAGGTTGGACGTATTGGCGAACGCATTGCCGCTGCACACAGTCATGATGGCTGGCGCTGCAAACACGCCGCGAACGAGCTTGCGCCGAGCGGCCAGTTGGGAGTTGGGCGTTTCAACGGGGCTGTTCACAAAAATACTCCTTGGGGCGCAATCACAAGCTAGGGCCCAATTATCGCGGCGGAAGTGCGTTGTACGCGACCCCCCCATGCCAGGGGGCTGAAGACTGACAGGTCGCAGCAATGAAAAATAACCGGCAACTGGGACTGCATGGTCTTTGCTGGGCTTCAAAACAGCGCCCTTGGCGGCTCAGCCCCTAGAAAACCAACACGTTTTGCCAGCTTCAGGGCGTTTTCCACAGCTCCTTCAGCCGCGCGTCTCGGCCACACGAGGTGCGGTAGTAGTTGTAACGAACCGGGTTCTTCTTGTAGTAGTCCTGGTGATAGCCCTCGGCGGGATAAAACACCCCGGCGGGTTCAAGGGTGGTGACGATGGGCGCCACAAACGGCTTGTTCTTGTCCAAAGCCGCTTTGGAAGCCTGGGCCGCGGCTGCCTGGGAAGGGCCGTGCGTAAAGATGGCCGTTCGATACGGACTGCCCGAATCGCAAAACTGCCGATCCTTGCTGGTGGGGTCGATGGTGCGCCAGAACTTTTCCAGCAGTTGCTCGTAGCTGACCTTGCTGGGGTCGAAAACAATCTCCACCGCCTCGGCATGGCCGGTTTGATTGCGTGAGACTTGTTCGTAGGTAGGGTTGACCAGCGTGCCGCCGATGTAGCCGCTGGTGGTGCTGATCACGCCCGGCACCTTGTCGAAGTCAGATTCCACGCACCAGAAGCAACCGCCTGCAAACGTGGCCTTGGCCATGCCAGCTGCTGGCGCTGCGGTTGGCGTGGCGCCTGAAGTGGCAGGTGAGGTGGCAGGTGAAGTGGCAGGTGAAGTGGCCGGCGCATTGTTCTGAGACAGCGCCGCGCCAGCGCTGATGCCAAACGCGGCCACCGCTGCAGTGGCCAGCCAAATGCGGGCACTTTTGGCGATCAACAACGCCTTCATGCGGCCGCCGGTACAAAACGCAGTGCCACGCCGTTGTTGCAATAGCGCTTGCCGGTCGGACGTGGGCCGTCACCAAACACGTGCCCTTGATGACCACCGCAGCGAGCGCAGTGGTATTCGGTGCGCGGCAGGATGAGTTTGTAGTCGGTGCTGGTGCCCAGGGCCCCGGGCAAGGGATCAAAAAAACTGGGCCAGCCCGTGCCGCTCTCGTATTTGCTGGTGTGGGCGAACAACGGCAAGTCGCAGCCGGCGCAGTGATAGGTTCCGGCGCGCTTTTCGGCGTTCAGTGCGCTGGTGTGGGGTGGCTCGGTGCCTTCTTCTCGCAACACGCGGTAGGCCGCGTCAGACAGGCGCTTCTTCCACTCGGCGTCGCTGAGCACAACTTTGTCTACTCGCGTGGGAACCGATGCGGCCTGTGCGGCGCCAGCAGCCGCGCCGCCCAGCCCCAGAGCTGAAAAGAAATTGAGAAAATTGCGGCGGGACATGGTGTTCTCCTGTTTCATGAACGTGGGTCGGGCCGAGTCCCGAGTTCTTTCACTCACTTCACTCACTCACTCGCGCCCAACGCAACGGCAACTTTCCTCGTCTTGCCGGCCCGCCACAGTGTCAGGGTCACGGTGTCGCCAGGTTGGCGGCGTTCCAACTGGCTGAGCATGGCGTCCCAGTCGGCCACGGCCTCGTCGTTGATCGCCGTGATCACATCACCGGGCAGCACTTCCCCGCGGTTGCCGCGCCGAAACGCCTGCAGCCCCGCTTTGGCAGCCGGCGTGTTGTTGCCAACTTGAACAATGACCACGCCCTTGGGCAGGTCCAGCGCCCTTTGCAATTGCGGGCCGCCCGACGACACCCCCAGCACCGGGCGCACAAAGCGGCCGTCCTTGATCAGCCGCGGCACGATGCGGTTGACCTCGTCCACCGGAATCGCAAAGCCAATGCCCGCGCTGGCGCCACTGGGGCTGGCGATCTGGGTGTTGACGCCAATCAGCCGCCCGGCCGAGTCCAGCAGCGGGCCGCCCGAGTTGCCTGGGTTGATGGCCGCGTCGGTCTGGATCACGCCCCGGATGGTGCGCTGGTTGAAGGACTCGATCTCGCGGTTGAGCGCGCTGACGATGCCGGTGGTCAGCGTCTGGTCCAGGCCAAAGGGGTTGCCGATGGCGTAAACCCGCTGCCCGACCAGCAAGTCGCGGCTGGTGCCCAGCGCGATGGGCGGCAACTTGTCCTTGGGCGCTTCAATCTGCAGCACCGCCAGGTCGCGGTCCGGGAAGGCACCCACCAGCTTGGCGTCAAAGCTGGTCTGGTCGGCCAGCGTCACCCGCGCGGCACTGGCGCCCTGGATGACGTGAAAGTTGGTCACGATGTGGCCCGCGTTGTCCCAGACAAAGCCGGTGCCAGTGCCCCGGGGCACTTGCTGCACGTTGGGGCTGAACATGTCGCGCTGCACGCCCAGGCTGGTGATGTGCACCACCGACGGACTGGCCTTCTTGAACAGGTCAACGTGCGCCAGCTCGTCCGCAGCCAGCGCGCCACGCGGCGTGACTGCGCGTGGCGCCACGTCGGGGCGACCTTGCGCCGAGGGTGCCCAGAGCACCGAACCCACGACAGCGGCCACCCAAGCGACAGAGACCAGCGCAAAGCACCGGCGGGTGAACAACTTATTCATCAGCAAACCTCGCGGCAACTTGGGGCCCCGATGGCCAGGGAAGTCGAAAAGGCCGAAAAAGCCAAAAAAAGCGAAAGAGGCCAAGAGAGGCCGTGCGGCACAGGCAGAGATGCGGTCAATCGCAGTCAATTCAAGCCGTGCCGCGCCCTGCCGCGCCGTGCCGTGCGTCGCCGCGCCAGACCGTGTGGTCTGACCGACGCTCGCCCGTCCAGCGCCCGCTAGCAGCCCCAGCGGGACCGTCAGGACACCACGTAAGCCGCCGCCCCGGTGGCGATCAGCGTGCCTTCGTCATTGACCAGCCGCATCTGCGTGCTGCCGATGCGCGAGCCCAGGCGGGTGGCCTCGGCGGTGGCGGTGAACTGGCGGCCCAGCCCTTGGCGCAGGTAGTCCACGCGCAGGTCGATGGTGCCCATCTTGGAAAAGCGCTGCATCACCTGCAGCGTGTTGTCGTGGGGGTAGCGCTGCGCAATGCCCACCATCAGCGCCAGGCCGCCCATGGCGTCCAGCACCGCAGAAATTACACCGCCGTGCAGCCGCCCGTAGCTGTAATGGCCCACCAGCTCAGGCTTCATGTCGATGGTGGCGCGCACGTCACCCACTTTCACGGCAGCGATCTTCAGGCCCAGCACCTGGTTGAAGGTGATCTTGCGCTCAAACAAGTCCACCAGGGCGGCTTCCAGCCGCAGTTGCTCTTCGGGGCTGCGGGGAACCAGGGGCGCGTGTGCTGCTGTCATGCCGCCATGTGCAGGCGCTGTTGCTGTTGCTGTTGCTGTTGCTGTTGCTGGGTCATCAGACGCGCACCTTGAGCCCCAGGCGCTGGCGGGCTTCGGCGGGCGACGCAATGTCCCGCCCAGCACGCCGCGCGCAGGCAGCCAGCGCTTGAATCAGCACGCCGTTACCGCTGGCGCGCTCACCACCGGGCAGGTAGAAGGTGTCTTCCAATCCAGTGCGCAAGTTGCCACCCAGTTCGGCAGTCTTCTGGTGCACTGGCCAAATCTCGGCGCGGCCGATCAGCGTGGTCTGCCACACCGCGCCTTCAGGGGCATAACGCGGCAACAACGCCAGCAAATCGGCGTCACAAGGCATGCCACTGGCCACGCCCATCACGAGGTTCACTTCAGGCACCCCGCTGAACATGCCGGCCTTTTGGTACATGGCCACGCTGCGCAGGATGCCGACATCAAAACACTCGAACTCCGGGTGCGTGCCGCAGGCCGCCATCACGTCCAGGAACTGTTTGACCTTGGCCACCGCGTTGTCAAACACCATCGGCGGCCAGGCCCATTCGCCGTTGTCCTTGATCTTCAGGTAGTTCAGCGTGCCGGCGTTGCAGGCTGCAATTTCTGGTTTGACACGCTCCAGGCAGGCCTGCGGGCCGCTGATGTCCTTGCCCACCACGCCCGTGGTCAGGTTGATGATGACACCCGGACACGCAGCGCGAATGGCCTCGCACACCGCCTGCGCCACGTCCGGGTCCCAGCTGGGCATGTGGCCAAAGCCAGGCTCCTGGTTGCGCAGGTGCACGTGCATGATGCTGGCGCCAGCGTTGAAGGCGTCGCGCGCCTCGGCCGCCATTTGCGCCGGTGTGACTGGCACTGGGTGCTGCTGCGGGTTGGTCAGCACGCCCGTGAGCGCGCAGGTGAGGATGGCTTTGTCGGTGTTCATGCGCTCAATTCCAGTTCAACCAACACGGCGCCCGCGGCCACCGTGTCTAGGGTCTTGACGTTGACGGCCTTGACGGTGCCGGCGGCCGCAGCGTACAGCCACATTTCCATCTTCATGGCCTCGACACACACCAGGGGCTGCCCGGCGACCACGGTGTCCCCGGCTTGCACCGGGACCTGCGCCACCACTCCGGCCACCGGTGCACGCGCGCGGCTGGGGTCGGCCAGGGTGTCGCTGGCGGGCACGCTGGAAGGCTCATCGAAACTGAAAACCGCACCTTCCAGGCACAGGTGCAGCACAGCACCATCGGCCAAGGCGGTGACGCGGCGTTGCACAGCGTCGATCAGCACACGGGCGTGTTGACCGTTCCACGACAGCACCTGCACACCTGCCATCGGGGCCCGTTGACTGCGTGATTCGCCCTGGCAGCGCAACACCACGTCAAACTGCGCCACGCTGGCCGGCCGCTCGCCGCCCTGCCCTGCTGCCAAGGCGGCGGCGATGCGCCAGGCCAGATCGGGTGGCGCGGGGCGTTGCAGCAGTGGCTCTGCACCAGCGGCCCATTCGTCCAGCCGGGTGGTGGTCAGCTGCGCGGCGGTGAACTGCGGGTGGTTGACCAGGTCGCGCAAAAAACGGCCGTTGTTGCGCAGGCCCAGCAAGGGCACGTCGTCGAGCGCGCGGGTCAGGCGGCGCACGGCGTCGGCGCGGTCCACGCCGTGGGCGATGAACTTGGCCACCATGGCGTCATAAAAGGGCGTGACTTCAGCGCCCTGCGCCAGACCGTGGTCGATGCGGATGCTGCTGTTCTGCGGCTGCCAACCCAGCACGCGGCCGGTCTGCGGCTTCCAGCCGTCGTACGGATCTTCGGCGTACAGGCGCGCCTCGATGGCGTGGCCCGTGAACGTGATCTGGTCCTGGCTCAAGGGCAAGGGCTGCCCCGCGGCCACACGCAGCTGCCACTCCACCAGGTCCAGCCCGGTGATGCATTCGGTGACCGGATGCTCGACCTGCAGCCGCGTGTTCATCTCCAGGAAGAAGTGGTTCAGCTGTGCGTCGACGATGAACTCCACGGTGCCCGCACCGCGGTAGCCCACCGCCAGCGCAGCGGCCACGGCGTCGCGCCCCATGGCGGCCCGCATGGCCGGGCTGACCACGGGCGACGGCGCTTCTTCAATCACCTTTTGCCGCCGCCGCTGCGCCGTGCAGTCGCGTTCACCCAGGTGAACCGCGTGGCCGTGGGCATCGGCAAACACCTGGATCTCGATGTGGCGGCCGTTGTCGATCAGCTTTTCCAGCATCAAGGTGCCTTCGCCAAAGGCGCTGGTGGCCTCGCGCCGGGCACCGGCCAGGGCTTCGGGCAGCGCGGCAAAGTCACGCACCAGGCGCATGCCGCGGCCGCCACCACCGGCCACCGCCTTGACCAGCAGCGGCAGGCCCAGCTGGTGGGCTTGTGCTGTCAAAGCTGCATCGCCTTGATCTGGGCCCAGGGTGCCGGGTGCACACGGCACGCCCGCTTCGAGCATGCGGCGCTTGGCCAAAGCCTTGTCGCCCATGGCGCGAATGGCGGCCGGTGGCGGGCCGATGAAAACCAGGCCCGCATCACAGCAGGCCTGGGCAAAGTCGGCGCGCTCAGACAAAAAGCCGTAGCCTGGGTGCACGGCGTCAGCGCCGGTGCGCTCAGCTGCCAACAACAGGGCCGCAATGTTCAAGTAGGACTCGGCCGCGGGCGCCAGGCCAATGTGCACGGCCTCGTCGGCCAACTGCACGTGCGGCGCCAAGGCATCCGCGTCGCTGTAGACCGCCACCGTGCGGTAGCCCAGGCGGTGCGCGGTGCGCATCACCCGGCAGGCGATCTCACCCCGGTTGGCGATCAAGATCTTGGTAAAGCTCTTGTTGAAGCTCAAGAAGCAACCCCCGGGCACCACTTGGCTTTGCGCTTTTGCAAGAACGCCGTCGTGCCTTCAACCCCCTCGGGGCCCAATGCCGCGGCAGAAAATACCTGCGCCGCCTCAGTGACCAGCGAGGCCGGCGACTGAAAGCGCGCCTTGGCGATCAAGGCTTTGGTGGCCGCCACCGCGCCCGGCGCGCACTGCAAGATGTCCGACAGCACCTGGGCCAGCGCGGCGTCCAACGCCGCGCCTGCATGAACACCATGCACCAGCCGCAAGGCCAGCGCCTGGGCCGCGTTCAGGCGCGCGCCCGTCACCGCCAGGCGCTTGGCTTCGGCGTAACCCAGGCGCTCCACTAAAAACGGGCCGATCTGGGCGGGCACCACGCCCAGGCCGGTTTCGGGCAGGCGGAAGCTGGCGGTTTCGCCGGCCAAGGTCACGTCGGCCACACAAGCCAGACCGAAACCACCCCCCATGCACACCCCTTCAACCACCGCCACCGTGGCCATGCCGGTTTGGGAAAACGCGACACACAGCTCGCCAAAGGCCGCGTTGGTTTCGACCAAGGCGTTGGGGTTGTGTGCCAGCTTCATGCGGGCACCGGCCATGTCGGACAGGTCCGCGCCCGCGCTGAAGTGCCCGCCAGCCCCACGCAGCACGATGACGCGCGTGTCGCAGCGCATTTCGGCCTGACCCAGCACGGTGCGCAGCTCGCGCACCATGGCCAGCGACATGGCGTTGCGCACCTCGGGGCGGTTGAGGGTGACATGCAGGACGCCGCCTTCGTGGCCGTCGCGGTGCAGCGACAGGGTTTTGAACTCGGCCATCTCGACGCTCATGCCGCTGTCTTGTTTTTCAGCGTGCCTTCAAGCTTGCAGATGATGCTCAGCATCACCTCGTCGGCGCCACCACCAATGCTGATCAAGCGCGAATCGCGGAAGGCCTGAGAGATCGGGTTGTCGGCCGTGAAGCCCATGCCGCCCCAGTACTGCAGACACGAGTCGGTGACCTCACGGCTCAGGCGGCCGCACTTGAGCTTGGCCATGCTGGCCAGCTTGGTCACGTCCTTGCCGCTGATGTACATCTCCACCGCGCGGTAGGTCAGCGCGCGCAGCGCTTCGACTTCGGTGCGCAGCTCGGCCAGGCGGTAGTGCACCACCTGGTTGTCCAGAATGCTCTGACCAAAAGCCTTGCGTTCGCGGGTGTAGACGATGGTCTGGTCGATCAGCCGGTCCAGGCTGCGCAGGCTGCCGGCAGCGCCCCACAGGCGCTCTTCCTGAAACTGCAGCATCTGGAACATGAAGCCCATGCCCTCTTGGCCAATGACATGGCGCTTGGGCACGCGCACGTTGTCAAAGAACAGTTGCGCGGTGTCGGAACTGTGCATGCCGATCTTGTGGATCTTCTGGCGCGTGATGCCGGGCAAGTTCATCGGCACCACGATCAGGCTCTTGTTCTTGTGCGCGGGGCTGTCTTTTGAAAGCTCGGATGTGTTGGCCAGCAGGCAGCACCAGTCGGCCTGCATGCCGTTGGTGATCCACATCTTGGTGCCGTTGATGACGTAGTCGTCACCATCAGCCTTGGCGGTGGTCTTGATCGACGCCACGTCGCTGCCGCCGCCGGGTTCGCTGACGCCCAGGCAAGACACCACGTCGCCGGCGATGGTGGGCACCAAGAACTCTTTGCGCAGTTCATCGCTGCCAAAACGCGCCAGCGCCGGCGTGGCCATGTCGGTGTGCACGCCAATGGCCATCGGCACACCGCCACAGTTGCACTGGCCCAGGGCCTCGGCCATGACCATGCTGTAGGAAAAGTCCAGGCCGGAACCGCCGTATTCCTCGGGGTACTTCAGGCCCAGCAGGCCCAGGTTGCCCAGTTTCTTGAAGACCTCGTGTGCGGGGAACTGGCCCTTGGCCTCCCATTCCGGCACAAAGGGGTTGATTTCCTTGTCGCAGAACTTGACGACGGTGTCTTCGAGCTGGCGGTGTTCAAGCGTGAATTTCATCGGGGGTCTCTTTCAGAATCGGGCAACGCCAAAGGTGTTGGGGCGCAGGGTGCGTTGTTCGGCTTCATGCGCCAGCGCCAGGCACAGGCCCAGCACGCGGCGTGTGTCACGCGGGTCGATCACGCCGTCGTCCCACAGGCGGGCAGTGCCAAACAGCACGTGGCTCTCGGCGTCCAGCCGGTTGCGCAGCGCGTCGCTCATCGCGGCCAGCGCTTCGTCGTTGGCGGGCATGCCCAAACGCTCCATCTTGGCGCGGTTCAGGATGTCCATCACCTTGGCCGCCTGCGCGCCGCCCATCACCGCCGTGCGTGCGCTGGGCCAGCTGAAGATGAAACGCGGGTCAAAGCCGCGACCGCACATGCCGTAGTTGCCGGCGCCGAAGCTGCCGCCCAGGACGATGGTGAACTTGGGCACCCGGGCATTGGCCACCGCCTGGATCATCTTGGATCCGTGCTTGATGGCACCGGCCTGCTCGGCCGCCTTGCCCACCATGTAGCCGGTGGTGTTCTGCAAAAAAATCAGTGCGGTGCCGCTTTGCTCGCAGAGCTGGATGAACTGCGCAGCCTTGGTGCTGCCTGCGGGCTGGATGGGGCCGTTGTTGCCGATGATGCCCACCGCGTGGCCGTGCCAGCGCGCGTGGCCGCAGACCGTGTCGGCAGCAAAGGCGGCCTTGAATTCGAGGAAGTCAGAAGCGTCGACCAAGCGTGCGATGACTTCGCGCACGTCATAGGGTTCGCGGTCGTCGGCGGGCACCACGCCCATCAGCTCTTCGGCTGCGAACAAAGGCTCGGCAACGGCACGGGCCGCAGGCACGCTGTCCCACGGCAGTTTGTCGATCAGCTCGCGGGTCAGCGCGATGGCGTGGGCGTCGTTCTCGGTCAGGTACTCACCCAGCCCCGTGATGGAAGCATGCATCTGCGCGCCGCCCAGTTCTTCATCGCTGGCGTCTTCACCGATAGCAGCCTTGACCAGCGGCGGGCCGGCCAGAAAGATGCTGCTGCGGCCCTTGACCAGCACCACGTAGTCGCTCAGGCCCGGCAGGTAAGCGCCACCCGCGGTGGACGAACCGTGCACCACGGCGATCTGCGGGATGCCGGCCGCCGACAGCCGCGCCTGGTTGGCGAAGGTGCGACCACCGTCGACAAAAATTTCAGCCTGGTACATCAGGTTGGCGCCACCGCTCTCGACCAAAGCGATCAGCGGCAGCTTGTTTTGCGCCGCCAGCTCTTGCGCACGCAGTGCTTTTTTCAAGCCCATGGGCGCCACCGTGCCACCCTTGACCGCACTGTCGCTGGCGCTGATGAGCACGCGCTTGCCACACACCACACCAATGCCGACGATGCTGCCGCCGCCCATCACGCTTTTCTTGCCGTCGTCGTCGTGCAGGCCCAGGCCGGCCAGCGGGCTGAGTTCCAGAAACGCGCTGCCGCGGTCGAGCAGGCGGGCCACCCGTTCGCGTGGCAGCAGTTGCCCACGCTGGTCAAACTTGTCGCGTTTGCTGGCGCTGCTCTGCACTACTTGGGCTTGCAGCGCCTGCACCTCGGCCAGCCGCGCCTGCATGCGCTCGACGTTGGCCAAAAAACCCGGCGAACGCGGGTCCAGCACAGAGGAAATCCTGGGCATTACTTCAGCGCCTCGGGCGTCACGGCGCGGTGAAAGCCGTCAAAGGGCAGCGAGCGCGATTCCGTGCCCAACGGAAAGATCTCGCTGCCCAGCGATGCCGCGCCGTCAATCTGCAGCGTCACACCGGTGATGAAACTGGCCGCGGGGGACAGCAAGAACACGATGGCACCACTGACCTCGGCCTCCACGCCCATGCGCCGCAAGGGCACATGGTTCTTCAGCTTGGGGATCAAGGCCCGCATGGCGCCGCCGTAGGTGTCCATGCCGCTGCTGGCGATCCAGCCCGGCGACACCGCGTTGACCCGCACCCCGGCATGGGCCCACTCAAAGGCCGCCGTCATGGTCAGGTTGCTCATGCCCGCGCGCGCCGCGCCGCTGTGGCCCATGCCGGGCATGCCGTTGCGGAAGTCGGCGGTCATGTTCACCACCGCGCCGCCGTGCGCTTGCATGCACTGGTTGAAGAGCTCGCGCATCATCAAGAAGCCACCGGTCAGGTTGTTGGCCACCACCGCGTCAAAACCCTTCTTGCTGATGGCCAGCAACGGCGCCGGAAATTGACCGCCGGCGTTGTTGACCAGCCCCGCCACCGGCCCATGCGCCGCGATGACGGCCGCTACGCCGGCCTTCACGGCGTCTTCGTCGCGGATGTCAAAGGCCGCCGTGTGGCACACACCACCGTCGGCCACGATCTCGGCGGCCACCGTGTCGAGCTTGGCTTGCGTGCGGCCGCTGATCACCACCGTGGCACCCAGGCTGGCCAGTTCGTGCGCCACGCAACGGCCAATGCCACTGCCGCCACCGGTGACCCAATGCACCTGGCCGGCAAACAGGCCTGGGCGAAAGACACTGGCGTAGTGGGCGGATGGGGTTGAGGGCATGGTGACGGGGGTCAGGGTGACGGGATGTGAAGCACAGGCTATGAAGCATCGGGCATGGGCATGAAGCACGGGGCATGTTGCACAGACCCATGCAGCCACCCGCCAACGCAGGCCGCATTAGGCTTCAGGGTAACGTTAACGTCAACCCGATGACTCATGAGTGATTACCCGAATCCAAACGGAAGCAGTCGCCGCTACGATGCCAGCCATTCGCGTTTTCCCCATCGGCGACTGCCCCCTTCCAACCCACCCCGGACACCAGAAGACATGGACATGCAAGCCTGCACCGAAGCCCTGCGCACCAAGATGGGCGCCAGCAGTGGCCTGAACGCGACCTTGAAATTTGACTGCGGCGCACACGGCGTGGTGGTGCTGGACGGCAAGAGCGTGCCCAACACCGTGAGCAACACCGACACCGAGACCGACTGCACTGTGGCCATCACGCTGGACAACCTGGTCGCGCTGCTGACCGGCGAGCTGGAGCCCGCCACCGGCTTCATGATGGGCAAGTTCAAGGTCAGCGGCGACATGAGCGTGGCCATGAAGCTGCAACGCGTGGTTTGACGGTGCTGCAGGCCGTCGCTCGCAAAAAAGTCGCCGCCTCTGCGCAAGCGGTGGTGGACTCGCATCGCGACGAAGACACTGGCGAGCTCTTTGGCATCACCGAGCTCTGCACCGAATTTGGCATCACGCTGCGCAGCATTCGCTTCTACGAAGACAAGGGCCTGCTCAGCCCGCGCCGCATCAACGGCACGCGGGTCTACACGCGGCGTGACCGCGCGCGGCTGGCGCTGATCCTGCGCAGCAAGGCCATTGGCGCCAGCCTGGCCGAGATCAAGCACTACCTGGACATGTACGGCGCGCATGGCGAAGGCCGCACGCAGCAGCTGAAGTTTGTGCTGGACCGCACCGACAAAGCCATCACCGCGCTGGAAACCAAGCGCGCGCACATCGAAGCCAGCTTGGCCGAACTGCGCGTCATCAACGCCACGGTTCGCAAGCACCTGGAAAACCGCTGAGGAATTGCCCATGAGTCACGCCTACATCTTTGATCACGTTCGCACACCACGCGGCAAAGGCAAAAAAGACGGCAGCCTGCACCAGGCCAGCCCGGTGTGGCTGCTGAGCACGCTGCTCAAGGCCCTGCAGCAGCGCTTGCAGCTGGACACCGCCTTGGTGGACGACGTGGTGCTGGGCTGCGTCACCCCCGTTGGCGAACAAGGTGCCGACATCGCCCGCACCGCGGTGCTGGACGCCGACTGGGCACAAACCGTGGCCGGCGTGACGCAGAGCCGCTTCTGTGCATCGGGCCTGGAAAGCGTGAACCTGGCCGCCGCCAAGGTGGCCAGCGGTTACGAAGACCTGGTGGTGGGCGGTGGTGTGGAAAGCATGAGCCGTTGGCCGATGGGCAGCGACGGTGGCGCCTGGTTCATGGACCCGCGCATCAACCAGAAGCTGGGTTTTGTGCCGCAAGGCGTGGGCGCCGACCTGATTGCCACGCTGGAAGGATGGGGCCGCTCTGACGTGGACAACTACGCGCTGGGCTCGCACCGCAAGGCCGCCGCCGCACGCGCCGCGGGCCACTTCGCCAACAGCGTGGTGCCGATCCGTGACATCGCCGGCCTGTTGATGCTGGACCGCGACGAGACGATTCGGGAAAGCGCGTCTGCCGAAGCCATGGCCAAGCTCGAAGCCAGCTTCGCGATGATGGGCGCGATGGGCTTTGACGCCACCGCACTGCGCAAATACACCACCGTCGAGCGCATCGACCACATGCACCATGCCGGCAACAGCAGCGGCATCGTCGACGGCGCAGCGCTGATGTTGATAGGCAGTGCCGAGGGCGGCGCCAAAGCCGCCTTGAAGCCGCGCGCGCGCATCCGCGCCGCTGCCGTCATTGGCAGCGAGCCCACCATCATGCTCACCGGCCCCACGCCGGCCTGTCGCAAGGCGCTGGCCAAGGCCGGCATGCAGGCCAGCGACGTTGACCTGTGGGAGATCAACGAAGCCTTTGCCGTGGTGCCGATGAAAACGGCGCGCGACCTGGGCGTGTCGCTCGACCGCGTCAACGTCAACGGCGGGGCCATCGCCATGGGCCACCCGCTGGGCGCCACCGGCTGCATCATCCTGGGCACCCTGCTTGACGAGCTGGAGCGCCGCAACCTCAGCACCGGCTGCGCCACGCTGTGCGTGGGCGGTGGCATGGGCATCGCCACCATCATCGAAAGGGTTTGAGCATGAGCGCCATCAACTTGAATGTGGGTGACGACGGCATCCTCGTCGCCACGATGGACCTGCCCGGCCGTCCCATGAACGTGGTGGGCGACGTGCTGATGGAAGGCATCGCCGCTGCCGTGGCGCGCCTGGCGGACCCGGCCGTCAAGGGCCTGGTCCTGACCTCGGCCAAGGCCGACTTCTGCGCCGGTGGTGACCTGGACCGGATGTCCAAATGGACCACACCCGAAGAGCCCTTTGAAGCCAGCATGGCCATGAAGCAGGTGCTGCGCCAGATGGAACAACAAGGCAAACCGGTGGTGGCCGCCATCAACGGCCACGCCTTGGGCGGCGGGCTGGAACTGGCGCTGGGTTGCCACGCCCGTTTTGCCATCGACGACCCGCGCTTGAAGATCGGCCAACCCGAGGTCAAGCTGGGCTTGCTGCCCGGCGGCGGCGGCACCGTGCGCCTGCCACGTTTGGTGGGCATCCAGGCGGCCTTGCAGATTTGTGGCGAGGGCAATCACATCAGCCCGCCCAAAGCCCTGGCCATGGGCCTGCTCACCGGGCTGGCCCACGACCGCGACGACCTGATGGCCCAAGCCCGGGCCTGGGCACTGGCCAACCCCAAGGCCAGGCAGCCGTGGGACGTGCCCAAGTTCAAGTTCCCGGGCGGCGACAGCAAGAGCCCGGCCATGGCCCAACTGTGGTCGGTGGCACCTTCTGTTGCGTCGGCCAAGACCTATGGCAACTATCCCGCCGTGCAGCACATCATGAGCAGCGTCTTTGAAGGCGGGCTGATGGACTTTGACTCGGCCAGCGTGGTGGAAAGCCGCTACTTCGCCGCCTGCGTGATGTCGCAAGAGTCCAAGAACATCATCAACACGCTGTGGTACCAACTGGGCGCCATCAAGAAGGGCGCATCCCGCCCCAGCGGTGTGGCACCCAGCCAGGTCAAGCAGCTGGGCATCCTGGGCGCCGGCATGATGGGTGCGGGCATTGCTTACGTGTCGGCCAAGGTCGGCATCCACGTGGTGTTGCTGGACACCCGCCTGGAAGCGGCCGAGCGCGGCAAGGCCTACTCGCAAGGCCTGCTGGACAAGGCGGTGAAAAGGGGTCGCAGCACGGCGGACCAACGCGACGCGCTGTTGGCCCGCATCACGCCCACCACCGACTACGCCGCGCTGCAGGGCTGTGACCTGGTCATCGAGGCGGTGTTCGAGGACCGCAGCATCAAGGCCGACGTGACCCGCAAGGCCGAAGCCCAATTAACTGCCTCTGCCGTCTTTGCGTCGAACACCAGCACGCTGCCCATCACCGGCCTGGCCCAGGCCAGCGTGCGCCCGCAGCAGTTCATCGGCCTGCACTTCTTCAGCCCGGTGGACAAGATGCCGCTGGTGGAGATCATCGTGGGCCAGGAAACCAACAACACCACGCTGGCGCGCGCCTTTGACTACGTGCTGCAAATCGGCAAGACGCCCATCGTGGTCAACGACAGCCGCGGCTTCTACACCAGCCGCGTGTTTGGCACCTATGTGATGGAAGGCATTGCCATGCTGAAGGAAGGCGTGCACCCACGCAGCATCGAAGTGGCCGGCTTGCAGGCTGGCATGCCGATGCCGCCGCTGGCGCTGCAGGACGAGGTGTCGTTGTCGCTGGGTTTGCATGTGGCCGACCAGACCCAGAAAGACCTGGCCGCCGAGCCTGCCAAGGACGGCAAACCGTACGCCGAGCACCCCGGCATGCCCGTGCTGCGGCAGCTGTGCGAGCTGGGTCGCATCGGCAAGAAGGTGGGCAAGGGCTTTTACGACTGGTCCGATGAGGGCAAGGTGTTGTGGCCCGAACTGAAACAGCTGTTTCCCGTGGCCGCGCAGCAGCCGGCCCAGCAAGAACTGATCGACCGCCTGATGTTTGCGCAAGCCAACGAAGCCGCCCGCTGCTACCAGGAAAAGGTGCTGCGCTCGGTGGCCGACGGCAACATCGGCAGCATCTTTGGCTGGGGCTTTGCGCCTTTCCAGGGCGGTGCGCTGCAGTTCATCAACGCCATGGGCGCCGCGGCCTTCGTCAAGCGCTCACGTGAACTGGCGGCCCAGTTCGGCCCACGCTTCGAGCCAGCCGCGGTGGTGGTGCAGCAGGCTCAGAGCGGCGGCCGGTTCAGCGACTGAACTGCAGGCCGCATCACAGCGGCTTGATCAGCACCTTTCGCCACTTGATCGGCCCGCCCAACACCCCTTGCACGCCCGGCCCGTATTGCAGGGCGAACGGGCCACTGGGGAACTTGCCGTTGTTCATGGTCGCGGTCAGGTGGCCGTTGAGCTTGACGGTGACAACCGGCCCGCGGGCTTCGATCTCGAAGGTGTTCCAGCGCCCGCCAGCGGTGTGCACCAGCGGCACCGGCACGGCGACAAAGTCAACGATGGCGCCGGTGCCGTACTTCGGGTCAGGCCGGATGTCCCAGATGTTGACCTCGTAGGAATTGTCCGCACGGATCGTGCCCGGGTCGCTGGCGCGAATGAAGATGCCGCTGTTGGTGTCGGTGGCGGCCCAGAACTCGGCCACGATCACGAAGTCGGTGTAGGCCTTCTTCGTCACCAGGTAGCTCACCTTGCCGCGGTCGGCCACGATGGCGCCGTCCTCGGCACGCCAGTTGGCATCGCCCAGGCGGTTGAAGTTATCGAGGCCCTTGTTGCCGTCGATCAGTGTTTCCCAGCCCGAGCCGCCGGGCAGTTGTGAGCAGGCGGCCAAACCAGCGGCCAGAGCCAGGCTCAAGAGTGTTCTGCGCTTCATGTCGTTCCTTGTTTGGGTGGTGGCGGGTCAGGCTAAGCCCCGTATGTGAATTAATCAATTCGTGAATTAATCAATTCGTGGATCAATCAATCCATGAATGAATCAATCCCAGGCGACACACGGACCACGGTGGACAGGGTGTGGACCGTGTTTTCAAACGCCCCTTCTCGTTGCCCATGGAACCTCGAACCAGGCCCTGATCAAGTCAAGGCAGCAGCCGCTCCACCTCGTCCAGGATCGCGTTCATGCGCTGGATCAGCACCTGATAGGGCGCCGCCGTCGTCAGGTCCAGCCCGGCGCGCTTGAGCAGTTCGTGCGGCGGCACCGAACCGCCGGAACGCAGCACGTTGAGATAAGCCTCGCGCGCACCAGGCTTGCCGGCCAGGATGGCCTCGCCAAAGTACTGCGCCGCCGTGGCGCTGGTGGCATAGGCGTAGACGTAGAAGGGGCGGTGGAAGTGCGGGATGTAAGCCCACTCCTTGCAGTACAGCGGGTCAATGCTCATCACACCCACATCGGCACCGTGGTACTTGCGCAGCAGGCCGCAATACATCTCGGTGAAGCGCTTGCCTGAGACCGTCTCACCCCGCTGCTGCGCGTCATGCGCCAGCAACTCGAACTCCGCAAACATGGTCTGGCGGAAGTAGACGGCGCGCAGCCGTTCCAGCGCCTGGCCCAGCACAAAGACTTTTTCCTGCGGCGTGCGCGCGATCTTCAGCATGTGGTCGTTCAGCAGCACCTCGTTGGTGACCGACGCGATTTCGGCCAGGAACAGCGGGTAGCCCGCGGTCTCAAAGGGTTGCGCGCGCTGGGCCAGCACCGAGTGCATGCCGTGGCCCCACTCGTGGGCAAAGGTCACCAGGCTCTCGAAGTTGTCGGTGTGGTTGAGGAAGATGTAGGGCGTCTGCCCATAGACGCTGGTGGCGTAGGCACCGCTGCCCTTGCCCGGCTGCGGCCTGACATGCATGGTGCGTGCCGACAAGGCCAGCTTGAGCTGGTCCTGGTACTCGTCGCCCAGCGGCTTCATGGCGGCCAGCGTGATGGCCGAGCTTTCGTCCAGCGGATAGCGGCGATCCGAGGTCACCAGATCGGGGTAGATGTCGTAGTAATGCAGGTCCGGCAGCTTGAGCATCTTCTGCCGCAGCTTGAAGTAGCGATGCAGCGTGGGCAGCGCGGCGTTGGTCTGCGCCACCAGCGTGCGCAACACCTGCTCGGGGACTTCGACACCGAACAGCGACGCTGCCGCCGGCGTGGCGTGCTGACGCAGCCGGGCGTTGATGACACCCTGGTTAACACGCTGCGCCAGCAGCGCACCCAGCGTGTTCTCGAACTGGCCGTAGGTCTTCCAGAAGGTGTCGAAGGCCTGCTTGCGCACGGCACGGTCGGGGTGGCGGCGCAGTTCGTCGTAGCCGGTGTCCGACACCTTGACCGGCTTGCCGTCCACCATCAGCGTGGGCCAGTCGATGTCGGTGTTGACGAGCAGCTCCCGCGTGTTGGAAAAACTGCCCAGTACCGGCGCCATGGCGGCAAGTGCGGCTTCCACCTCAGGCGCCAGCGTGTGCTGCGCTCGGCGCAGGGCGTCGCGCAGCCGCTTGGCATGTTTGTGCAGGCCCGGTTCAGCAGCCTGGAATGCGCCAAGCTTGTCGGCACCCAAGGACTGGATCTCCGGGTCCACCCAGGCCAGCGCGCTGCCGTACTGGCCCCACAGCCCGAACATCTGGCCGCTGCGTTCCTGGTTGCGGCGGTCGCCATTGGCGGTGCTGGTCTGCGTGCTGGCGTAGACCCACAGCCGCGTCAGGCGCAGGTCGGCCGCGGAAATCTGGTCCAGCGCGGCGCGCATCGTCGCTGCGTCCTTGCCCAGGCTGCCGCGCAGCTCACGCAGCTTTGGAAGTTCGGCGCTGAAAGCCAGGCGCTCGGCGTCCCAGGCGGTGTCGGTGGGGAACAGGCGCGTCAAGTCCCAGACCATGCGCGGGTCGGTGCTGGTGGGCTGGGCCGGCTGCGCGATGGCAGCCTGCGTGGCGATGGCCAAGGCCACGGTTGCGATGCGAATCAGAAAAGTCATGGACTGGACCTGCCGTGAGTGCGAGAAGGAGCGAGAAAGAGCGAGGTCAGCCCGGCGGCGCAACGATGGCGCCCTGGATGCCATGCCGTTGCAGGGCCTGGGCGACAAAGCCGCTGGACTTGGCACGCTCCACAAAAGCCCGCAGGTGCTGATCCACCGCCGTACCGCGACCGGCCTGCACACCCATGGCCTGCTCGATGACCATGAAGCGGCCGGGCAACAAGCGCAGGCCCGGCAGGCGCGCCGCATCGGCCTGCAGTTGCTGCTTGACGCCAGCCGCCACGTCGGCCTTCTGGGCCAGGAATTCGTCCACCACGGTGGGTGAGGTCGGCGCACGCAGCAGTTGCGCGGCCTTGATCTCGCGGCTGAGGTGCAGGTCGTAGGCGCTGCCCCTGCCAACCATGACGCGGGTGCCGGCACGGTCAACCTGCGTGTTGTCGGTCAGCGGCGAGTCCTGGCGCACCAGGTAGGCACCTTCGATCTGCACGTAGGGCGCGGAAAAGCGGATGCCGTCGCTGCGCAAGGGGTCGATGGCGAAGAAGCCGATGTCGGCCTGGCCGGCCTTCACGCTGTCCACCGACTTGAGCGCGGCGTCCACCACCACCAGATCCACCGGAAGGCCCAGTTCGGCACCGAGCGCGCGCGCCAGATCGACGGAGACGCCCATGGCCTGCCCGCTGGCCGCGTCACGCCGAGCCAGGATGGGGTTGCCCAGGTTGATGCACGCGCGCAGGCGGCCTGTGGGCGCAAAGCCGCTCACCACGGCAGCGGGTACCGCAGCCGTGCTGGCGCAGCCCGCAAGGCCAGCCGCAGCGGAACCCAAGAACAAGGTGGCGCGGCGGCGCGTGATTGGCAAAGGCATGGCATGTGGTCCCGGAAGGCAAAGCGGTAGTCTAGGTCGCGCCAACACCGCCGCCCGGCATCAACGGCAACCCGAAGCAGGGCACGCCTGCTGCTGTGCTTACTGCTTTGGGCCCGAAGGCCCATCACAGGTAGGGTCGATGCCGAAGACCGCGCCATTCAGCTGCCCGTCTGCCGTGATCGACGCCTGGAACCACAGGCCGTCGTGGTCAGCGTGTTTCAATCCACGCGCGCCCGAATGAGGGCGCGCGACGCCGTCCGCGCAAGTCCCTGCGCCAGCAGACGTTTTGACCCCTTCCACGCGCACCTGCTTCACTTGGCAAGCGCCAATTGGAAGTCTGCAAGTCGGAATCAAGATTCATGGCGCAGATCAAGCACTTGGGCACCGCGCGAACCCTTGCGGCCGGAGTCGGTCGCTTCGGGTTCGCGCAGTCAGGCCATCATAGAACCAGCGGCGCGTCAAAGTCCGTGGCTTTGAATTTGCCGTGCTCACGCACTTCGCAGCCTTGTGTGTCGGGCAGGCGATACAGGCGCAGGCAATCCTGCTCCAGGTTGACGGCGGCCAGCAGCCTGGTCTCCAGTGCTTCCATCTGCATCAGGTCGATCCTGCATTCGAACACTGACTTCTGCACGCGCTGGCCCGTCCCTTCGCAGACCTTGGCCACGCGGCGCAGCCGACGCCGTCCTTCGCGAGTTTCGGTGTTGACGTCGTAGCAGACGATGACCAGCATGACCTCACCTCACCTCATCTGGAACGGCAGGTAGGCCTCGGCCTCGCCGCGCACATGGCGGGCCAGCAACCGCGCCTGCACCAGCGGCACCAAACCCAGCGGCACGCTCTCGGCCAGCAGCGGGTGGGTCAGTGCTTCTTGCTTGCGTTCTTGGTAAGCCACGACGACCGCCTTGCGTGCATCGCCCTGCAGCAGCACGGCGCCAGCTTCAGGCGCGTCAAAGTCGGCTGCCGACAACTGTGCGCGGTTGACCAGGGCCAGTGCCAGCCGGTCAGCAAAAGGCCGAAACTCTTCCATCAGGTCCAGTGCCAACGCTGCTCGGCCTGGTCGCACCGCGTGCAAAAAGCCCAGTTGCGGGTCAAGGCCTGCAGCCTCGCAGGCGCTGCGGCAGTCGTTCATCCACATCGAATAGAAGAACGACAGCAGGGCGTTCATGCGGTCGCGCGGCGGCCGGCGGCTGCGGCCATCCATGCTGAAGGTGGCACGCAAATCGGGCCGCACCAGCAGGTTCAGCGCGCCAAAGTAGTTGCGCGCGGCTTCGCCTTCAGTGCCCCGCAGTACGTCCAGGCTGGCGGCCGCAGGCACTGCGCGCAGGCTGGCGGCCAAGTCGAGTGCGGTGCGTGTCAATGCGTTTTCGTCTTCAGCCAGCTTGGCTTCACGGGCACCGCGCAGCAACACCTGGCGTTGATTCTTGATCTTGCCGGCGACGACCGCACGCGCCAGTGCAAGGGTGAAATCGGCGTTGTCGACGGCGCGGTGCTGGGCCTGGCGCAGCAGCACGTTGCCGCTGACGGGGCCTTCAAGCCGGGCCTTGAAGCGGCCGTTGTCGTCCAACAGCACCAGCGTGATGGCGTCGCTGGCCAGCCGGTGCATCAGCGGGGCGCTCAAACTGACATGGCCCATGCACACCACCGCTTGCAGGTGATGCAGCGGTACGCGCAGCCGCGCTTCGTCACCCACCATCACGCGCAAGGTGTCGTTGTCCAGGCGCAGGTAGCTCTCCGGCGTGGTCACGTACAAGGTGTTGAGCAGTTGCATGGTGGCGGCTATGCGTCATGGATTGCCGGTACGCCTTTTCGTTGCCCAGCATCGTGGCACCCGCTAGACTGCCAGCCTGACCGCGAACTGGAGTGCACCATGCCTGCATCGTTGGAAATCGTAGAGGCCGCCGCATTGCAACTGTCCGCAGCGGAGCGTGCGGAGTTGATTGAACGCCTGATCGATACGGTAGCGCCAGCGCCGCCCCTGCACCCAGCTTGGGAGGCGGAAATTGCGCGACGCGTGGCCGAGGTGGACGCAGGCCTGGTTGAATGTATTCCCGCTGAGAAAGTTTTTGCCGAACTGCGCGCCATGATTGAGGCGCACGACCCCAAAACATGAACTGCCGCTTCGGGCCCCTGGCGCGACTCGAACTTTTGGAGGCTGTCCAGTGGTACTTGGCTGAAGGCGGCCCAGTGATGGCCGAACAGTTTGAAAGTGCTGTCGAACGGGCGCTCCAGCTTTTGCAGTTCATGCCGGGGCTTGGCAGTGCAAGCTATCCAGGCGTGCGGACGTGGCCTTTGAAGAAGTTCCCCTACACGCTGGCCTATCGTGTAGAGGACCCGATGATCAATGTGATTGCTGTTGCTCATCAGAGTAGGGAACCGGGGTATTGGCAGGGGCAGGGGCGGTAGTCGCGCCTTCAGGCATCAGGGTCAAACAGCGCCGCCTGTGCCGCGCCGGCTTCAGGCACGCTCCGCGCGGCTATCGGTTGACATATGTCGCGCATTGAACATTCACGGCATCGTTGTATTTCGCTCGTTGGCGGTGGCAGCTTGGTCTGCCCGATCAGCGCCCGGACTTCGGCCACGGTTTCGACCAACTGCTGGCGCAAGGTGTCGCTCAGTTCAACTTCGCGCCGCCGCTTGCTCCCCGCGTGAAAGATGGCAGCACACGGGATTGATCGCTCGAACATTTCTTCCAGGCAGGCGGCCTGTGCGGCCAGTTGAAGATCGTCATTCAGCCACGCGCGCCTTGGGCTGTGCTTGTATTCCACCGGATAGATCGTGCCGTCGGGCCAGAACTCCACCACATCGCACTTGCCAATCAGACCCAAGCTGTCGCTCCATATGGGCAGAGCGTATTCCACGCGCGCCCCACCCCGCTTGCTCATGTGTGCGGCCCTGTCGACCCGCGCATGCTCCGCGTTGCCACGTTGGGTGTGCAGGTTGTCGGTGAACTGGCCGTCGATGTAGATCAAGGCGCAGCGACGGGCGCAGTAGGCATACTGGTTCAGCGCCGAGATGTTGACGGGCTCCAGCGGATCCACAGTGCCACGGCCCGGTTCAGACGGCTGGCTGAAAGCGCGCCAGACCCCCCTTTGAAAAGTCCCACCGCCACAACTCGACCCCGCTGGGCACGCGGTCGTGATGGACGGTCACCAAATAGTCTTCAAATCGGCGCGCCGACGCGGCACTGTCGTTCCTGTGAACGTCAATGACCTTGCCCTCGTCGGCAGAGCGGCCGATGTCCAGCAGGCGGTGGGCCGGCGCACAGCCCAGCATCGCCTGCCTGATGCGTTGGGCCTCATTCGGATCGGTGCCGACATGCTTGAAGACAAACAACTCGCGGCAGGCCATCATGCCTTTGGAAGCCGAGCGGTCATGATCGAACATGTTCGCGAGCGCCTCCCAAAGGTTCGTGATGTCGCCCTCGCCGAAGCCGGTGCCTGCGGCAAGGTGTGCTGAAACGAAACCTTTGGTTGCGTAGAGGCCGTAGGGGATGAGCGACTTTCGGCCCATGGTGCGCAGCTTCAATTCCGGCTTGGTTTCGTTCTCCCAGCGCAGCATCTGCTCGGACGTACTGACGCCCTTGACGTTTTCCGCAATCGCCCCTCGAGTGATTGCTGCTTCCATCGGAAAGATCGGGTCGATTGAGCGCGAGAACGCGACTTGAACTGGGCCTCTCACTTGTCCAGCATTCGCGCCAGTGCTCATCACCGCACCAAACGTGCGCACATCAAAAAACTGCTTACACATCCATGCTCTTGCGGGAAGGACGCGCGATTTCGGAGCCTTGGATTGAAGGCTCTTGCTGGGGGCGGTCTCACCGCCATCGATAACCGCGACCTCTTCTTCCATGTCGGGCGATACCCCGGCGGTTTGCTCGTGAGCCATCAAGATGGGTCGGTTCAGGTTCGTCGAGTGTTCGACAAAGATAGCATTCGGTGCTTCATTACCAAACTTCGTCTGGACGTAGTTGCGCAAGCGGCGTTTGATCATCACGTCGGACACCAGCCCATGCATGTCTTCCGGGTCAATGCGTGGGCTGTTGCCGGCGTCGGGGTCGCCGTTGGGGTTGCCGTTCTCGCAATCGAACAGGTACAGAAATTCGTAGCGGTTTTGAATGGTGGTCATGTCGTCGATCCTCCTTGTTGGTTGTTGGTGGCGGCGTCAGGGATGCCGCCTTTGTTTCCCGCGCGCAGTGCGGCAAGCTGCTGGTAGTAGCCGAGTGCAAACAAGCCTTGCCCCTCCAGGTTGAGCGTGCGCGGCGCGCCATCACCGAGCCGGGTCATGATCTCGGCGATTCGTTCTTCGTACCACCACGCCAAACCGCCGTCGAGCTTGCCAAGGTGGTTGCGTGCGTTGGACACGAGTCGGCCGATGATCAGGCCGGGTGTCTGGCTCGCTGCCGCATAGAAGCGTTGCACCACGCCCGCACCAACGTCGCCGAGCGCCGCGCGTTGCAGGCCCGCGAGTACGGCGAGCAAGCGGCCGCAGTGATAGGCGGGGCTGGGGTGCTCCGGGTTGACCGCTGGTTTCATATGAATGTCACCTCCGTTAGGTTTGCGAATGAAATACGCCTTGATGAGCCCCATCCGGGCGTGGTTGAACGATTCGTCTTTGAGTAAGGAACTGCGAAAGCGCGCCAGCGCCTGGGCCATCAGCGCCGCCGGAATGGGTTGCCCGAATGCCGCAGAACGCCACAGTGAAGTTGCCGTCGAACCTGGCAAGTCTTTCAGTTCAAGAACCAGCGCACCGCAGACGGCGAGAAACTTCGGGTCGCGGGCGTTGGTTTTGCCCTCGCGGGCGACGATGCACACGTCTTCAAACCAAGCTTCGACGTTCCTGGTCAACTGCTCAAACGAGCCTTCCATCCAGTCGCGAACCATGACGCGCCCGGATGCACCCGACAACGTGATGGCGTAGAAGCGGTTGCCGCTGAGATCGGCACGTTTGCCGCCTCGAATGGCGTCCAGCAGTTGGCGGGCCATGTACTGTGCCGACACGGCTGTTTGTTGGTCGCTTTCCAGGCCATAGAGCAAAGCAAATGGGTCGTCGGCATCGGCCAGCTTGTCCTTGAACCAATGGGCAACCAGGGCGGTCGCCATTCGCCTTGAGTGTTTCCTGACCAAGTCGTTCAAGCCGTCGATGTACTGCTGGGCCTGAACTTCGTTCATCGCAGCGTTGGCGGACTGCTCAAGGCCATACGAGGAAAACGCTCGCTTCGTCTTGTCAAAACTGATCAGCGCGTCGCCCATCGCCAAGCCGCCCACCGCGACCAAGCCAGTGATCTTCGGGTGAGTCGCAAGTGGTGCGGTCGCCTCGCCAGAAAGCATGCAGACCATTGACGCAGCTGCGCGATTCTGCTTGGGTGTTTTGTTGGTGGCTTCGGCGCCGTTCAAGTCATTCGTCCGCCAGGCCCGCCACCAGCGTTGCACTGCGTCAGCACTGCTTGGGTCAAACCCATTCACTCGCCACGCCAACCAATCTGGCGACTTCGCCCTCGCCGCAGACAAAGCGTCTCGAATGCGAGCGAGTTCGCTGTCATCCCCCAGAGCGGCGGCGACAGGTTCAAGGAGAGGGACCTCTCGCGCCGCAACAGAAAGCATTTGCCGGTAGTACGCATGGCGCTGCCGCATTGCCTGGAGTTTTGGTTCGTCTTCGTCCCCTTTGCAGAGTAACGCGACGAACTGTGCTGATTCGACCAGGAAATGAGCTTTGCCGCCCGAATTCATCGCGTGCATGTCGGGGCAACGCTCCGTCGACTGCCCACGTATTCCGTCACCCAAAGGAATGACTCCCAAGAATCGGCCGTCAGAAGAAATGTCAATGCACCAGCGGATTTCGCGAACGCGAAACCCAGGTTCCCCACCGAGGCTGCTCCCATGATCACGCAGTGCATGCAACATGCCTATGCTCTCCCGGGTTTGCGCACTTCGGCGCTGTCAAACGCCGGCACGTTCAGAACGCCATTGCGCAGGGTTGACTCGAACATCGTGATGTAGGGCGGTGCCGTATCGCTGGCCTCTTGCGCGGCAAGATCGAATACGTCGTACACCATGAAGCCCAGGTGTTGATCAAGTGCAATGGCCGCACTGCGCGGTGCATCCTTCTCGACGTACTCGAAGAATGCAGGGAACTCCCTGCAACCGAAGTAGGGCTGCTGGAAGCACTTGCCGTGCCGGGCACGCCGTTCGAAGCTGGCATTGAACTTGGCCAGATCGCCCCGAAACGCCGCGCGCGGCTCGATGCGTGCGGTAAGGCGGTAGCGTACGTTCTTGAGCGCCATCGTTTGCCGCTGAGTGCGGCCGGTGGTTTCTTCGTCGCCATCGGCCCAAAGCGGTTCGGGCTGTTCACCTGCCATCCACTTGTTGAGCGTGGCGAGGCCGGGGACCGTGCCCTTGACCTCATTCCTGCGCAACGCGATGTAGCGCGGGAACTCCAGGACCTCAATGCGGGTGAGTTGCCAGAAGAAATACGGCAGGATGACGGACTTCTTGCTGCGCACTTCACGCTTGCCGTCCCAGTAGATGGCATCAAAGATGCCGCGCGCCGCGGACGGTGTGATGACCGGGTACGAAAAGCGCTCGACCTTCATTTCTGGCCGCGTGAAGCAGGCGAGATCACCCCAGACTTCGAGCGTGTGCGTGTTGTCGTGCATGGCGCCTCCTCAGGCAATCATGATGCGTTGCGAATCGGGCAGTCGCAGGCCCAGGGTGTCGTGATAGAGCCGGCATTTCGGGTCATGCCGGTTGTTGTCTTCAAGAACGAACCACTCGTTTGAGCTGCCGCTGCGACCGGCGCGTGGCGGAAAGTTTGCGGGGACCAGATACCCCCATGCGGGATGGCCGGCCTTCGGTCGATAGACACCCACCGTTAGCGCCTGCGCCCGCTTCATCCAGGCCCGGTCGATGCCGTGCATGGCTTGTTTGCGAAGCGTTTCGTACTCGTCGATGCGGTCCCACCACGGAACGACGACTTGAATCGCGTCATCGTCAATCAGGCGGTACTGGCGAGCAACCTCGGGGAAATCGAGATTGCTGATGGCGAGGTTCAGATCCGGGTTCTGCATATGTGGCTTGGCCAAGTCAAACAACTGCCGGTAATAGTCTCGATATAGAGCTGGGTCTTGAATGTCAAGCGTGCCTCGGTCTGCAAGCATGGCCGTGGTCTGCATCGCGGCCTGAAAATAGGCGTGCGTGGGGAACAAGGCGCGCAGGTTGCCGTCATGCGCGGGCTGGAACACGGTGACCTGGCCGTTAATGCCCATGCGGCCTTCGCGGTTGCAGCGCCCCGCTGCTTGCGCGATGGCTTCCAACGGGGCCATGGCGCGGTAGACGGCCGGGAAGTCCACGTCCACGCCGGCTTCGACACACTGGGTTGAGATCAGCAGGCAGCGCTGCGGCGCAGGCGAATCGAGCCGAATGCGGACGGAGTCGAGCACTTCGCGGCGGTGGGCCGTGCACAGGTTGGTGGACAGATGGAAGAGGCCTTCTTCCCCCGCGAGAGCTTCGGTCAGCGCATGCGCGTGGCGTTTGAGATTGACGATGCACAGCGCGCGGTTTTGCAACCGTAACCGGGCGGCAAGATCATCCCAGCTGATTTGCTCATCGGCGGCTGGCCACTCGACCTGGACCCGCCTGAGCTTGCGAAACATGGCGCCGTGTTCGGTCACGACTTCTCGTGGCAGCCAGCCAGACGACACTTGTTTCTGGACTTGCGTATTGAGGTGGTCAAACGCGGGCTGCGTGGCGGTGGCAAAGACGATGCTGCTGCGATAGTTGTTCGCCATGTGCGACAGCGCCGACAGCGTGGGCAGAGTCAGGTTTTGGGGCAGGCTCTGCGCCTCGTCAAACAAGATGACCGACTCCATCAGGCGGTGCAATTTGCGGCTTGCGCTTGGTCGATTCGAGAAGAGCGATTCAAGCAACTGCACGTTCGTGGTCAGGATGATGGGTGCGTCCCAGTTCTCAGCCAACAATCGCCGCTGGCGCTCTGTGTCGGTGTCCTGCTTGCTCTCTTCAGCGTCAGTGCGGGCCTTCTCCTCACCGAGGCCGGCAAGGCTGTGATGCTCCAGCACAAAGTGCTCACCAAGACCTGCGAATACCTTCCGATACTCGCGGGCGGTTTGTTCGATGATGGACAGGTACGGCACCGCAAGAATGACCCGGCGCAGACCGTTCGCCCGTGCATGGTCGAGTGCAAATTTCAGCATCGCCAGAGTCTTGCCAGAGCCGGTGGGGGCGGTGAGGGTGAACAGCCCCGTCGATTGGGTCGCGGCCTGGCACACGGCTTGCCACAGATCAGCGCGTACTTGGGCCACCGCGTCGCTGCCCTTGCTGGCGTGGCGCGACTTGCTGCTCAGGTGTGCGTCCAAGGCTTGAATGGCGTCGCCCAAAAAGTCTTGCAGAACGGGCCCGGGTTCGCGCCGACGTTTGCCGTTGGCGTCACCCTGGAAGTGGGCCTCGGTATCGAGAAAGTCGGCGTCGGTGAGGCACGAGAAGAGCATGCGGATGTCGAGCATCGGCGCGACGTTTCGATCCGGCGCGAGTGGCGTCGCTGCGTCAATGACACGTCGGCTTGGCGCTTCGAAGGTCAAGCCGTCGAGTTCCGCTCGCTGGCGCAATAGTGCGAAGTCGATTTCCGAAAGCCGCAGGCCCAGCGGGTGTCGGGCCTTGATGTCCCGCAGTCGTGCGGAGAATGAGGCGGGCAGAGCCGGCTGCAGCCCGATGTGATGCCCTTCGATGGCAACTGCGGCTGCCAGCGTGCCAAAACTGGCGCCCGCCACGAAAGCGCCGGCAGACCAATGATCGAGCCCGCTTTCAAGGCCGTCGAGTCGTCGTTGGAACAAGTCGCCGTACTTGCCCAGGTCGTGCAACTGGCCTGCCAGTCGTGCTTCGGATTGCCAAGGCACCTTGTGTGCAAACTCGGCAGCCATTGCCGCGACGCAGCCCAGATGTTCGCGCAAGGTGTGGCGATGACCGCTCGGATTTTCGCTATGGGCGAAGTAGCGATGGCCGGGGTTCATGCAATTGCCCAGAGGTTCGCTGCCAGCAGCCCAAGCATCGTGTCGC
>JAYVSX010000160.1:0-6953 GCA_043774975.1 Rubrivivax sp. | reverse complement strand
CCCAGCTTGTCGGCCAGCGAGGCGTTTTTGAACCACTGGTGCGGGTACAGCCCCATCAGCGGGCCGTTGTCGGCGCCCTCCATCACCCGGGTGCTGACGTTGAAGCGTGTCTCCACCAGGCTGCTGGCGGGCTGGTACTGCCAGGCCACCTTGGTGTCTTGCACAAAAGCGTAGGCGTGGCGGGTGAACAGTGCCAGCGTGGTCGCCTGCTCATCGGGCAGCGCGGCGGCGGCCAGGTAGCCGGTGCCGGCTGGCAGCCGGGCAATCCACTCGGTGGCTGATACCGATTCCCAGCGGGCGCCGGTGGGGGCAAACAGCGCGTAGGCCTTGCCCTTCACCTTCAAGGCCAGCACCCGCGCGTCGCTGGTGTTGTCAAAGCGCTCACCCGCCACCGGCAGGCGCACCCGCAAGTCACCCCGCGACACCTGAAACGAGGCGTACGGGCTGCCCTTGGCCACGGTGACCAGCAACTTGTCAACGCCACGAGACATGTCGATGTCGATCGCCCAGTCACTGGCCCTGGCCAATTTGGCGGGGCCGGGCTCAAAGGCCACCGGCGAGATCACCAGCGGATCCTTGTGCGGGTAGTGGATCTCCACATCCCGCCGCTCGGTGGGCACCACTTCCTTGGACGGCAGCGCCAGCTCAAACCCGGCCGGCGTGGCCTGCACCGTCAGCGGGTGCACAAACAGCACCTCGGGCTTCGGGTTGAAGATCAGCGCCGAGTACCACTGGTTGGTTTGCGCCGCAACTGTCAACATCGCCTCGGTGCGGAACGGCGCCGCGGGCACCGCCGCGTCGCCCCCACCCTTCGGGCTGAGGAAATAACTGCCGGCGCCGGCCTTGACGGGCTGGGCCTGGCTGCCGCTGGCAGCCACCAGGCCGCCGGCGATGCCGATGAGCGCAGCCAACAAGCCGCGGTGAATCCGATTCATATGCCGATCCTTCTGGCCTCTGGGTGAGGCGCCAGAGAAATCATAATGAAAGCGCTTTCAAGTTTCAATCCGGCGGAATACCCTCGGACCCGGTGACCTCAAGGCCTGTTGATGCCATTGTTTTTATCACTATTGCGTCTTGCCTGCCCAAAATCGACGCTGTGGTATTTCGACAGCGTCAACTGCCGACACCCCCTCAGTCGCGGGGGGCTAGGGACAACCCGATACCGCTTTTGACCACAACTCCACAGAATAGGGCCCAGCTGTTGAAAGCGCTTTCAGAATGCGGTTTCAGCAGCGAGTCGGCCTGCGTGCAGATCCGCCCGCATCCGTCCAACAGGGCGATCCGCCCGTTTCAAGACGTGAAGGAAGTGACATGTTGAATTTCAAGAAGATGACCGCCATTGGCGCCGCTTCGGTGATGGCGTTGCTGGTTGCTGGTGCTGCGCAGGCCAACGGTTTCGCCAATGGCAGCTTTGAGACTGCGTCGACCGCCGTCAACCCACCGGGCGGCGTGAGCTACTTTGCCGCTGGCTGGTTGGCTGCACCTACGGGCAACCCTGCCATGATTTCGAATGTGGCCCACACCGGCCTGCACTCGGCGCTGTTGACCGTGCCCGGCGGCTTCGGCGGTTCCACACTGTTCCAGAACTCGGTTGATCACGGAGGGCTGGCGCCGCTGGACGCATCGGCTGTCGGTCTGAAGCCGATGTTGACCTTCTGGGCAAAGGGTGACGTCAGCACCACCGGCAATGTGTTGTTCGCCCTTCGCTACCTGGATGGCATCGGTAACATCCTGGGTGGAAGCGGCAACCAGTTCTTCCAGTCCCAGATCAACACCAGCACCTGGAGCCAAATCTCCTTCCAAGCAGCGGCGATCCCGGCAGGCACGAAGGCCGTTTTCCTTGAGATGAATACCGCAGTGGGCCCTTTGCTGGATGGCCGAACGAACGCGGTCTACATCGACGACATCAACCTGTCGCCTGTCCCCGAACCCGAAACCTACGCCCTGATGCTGGCTGGCCTGGCCGGTGTTGCTGTCATGGTGCGCCGCCGCCGCGCCTGATCTTCGGCACCGCGATTCACCAGATGGCAAAGGGGGCTTCGGCCCCCTTTTTTCAGGGCTTGCCGCTGCCGGCACGCACACTGCCGCTGGCCCGTCGGGAAAGGCCCGAACCAGGGAAACCACGGGGTATGCCCGCGTTGACGGCGCAGCCTGTGATCGCCTATCCTTTGAAAGCGCTTTCACTCGCCTTGGCGTTCAATCCCATCATGCACATTGCCTCCTTTCCCCCCGCTGCCGCCTGCCCAACCCGCAACAAGGTCGTGCCCAAGCGCCCGCACCCCGCCCCGCTGCTGCGCCTGGGCCTGGTGGCCGCGGCGCTGCTGCAACTTTCTTCGGCCAGCCAGGCGGTGGACTTCGGCCCGTTCAGCCTCACCGGTTTTGCCAAGGCCGAGATCTCGCGGGTGTCGAACAACTGCCCCGAGTGCCAGCGTTTCCCCAACGAGGCCAAGGACCGCTTCTGGGCCGATGAGTTGGTGCCGGGCACCGAGTACAAAACGCGCGAGACGCACGTCACCCTGTTCCAGCCCTACCTGGGCGTGAAGTTCGACCTGGGCAATGGCTTCAAGCTGTCGGGGCTGCTCAGCCAGCGCTGGCGCGACGGCAAAGAAGACATCCCCGGCTTCTGGTACGACCGCAACATTGCGCTCACCCATGAGGACTACGGCAGCATCCGCATCGGCGCGATGACCAGCCGCGCCTGGAGCGTGGCCGACTACCCCTACGGCACCAACATCGGCATCGCAGACGTGTGGGGCTCGTCGGGCGCGGGTTACGGCCTGATGACCCGCGCGGTGCGCTACACCTCGCGCCTGCTGGATGTGCTGGAAGGCGACCTGGTGCTGGAGGCCACCTACGACCAGGGCAACACCGGCTTCAACATCAACAAGCCCGCCTTCGTTGAGTTGTACGCGCAGTTCCACAAGGGTGACCTGGTGGTGGATGCGATGTATCAGGACAGCCGCAACGGCACGCCAGCAGCCTGGGGCCATGGGCCCTTCACCGGCCTGACGCCCTTTGCGGCCGATGACGCCAAGCTGGGCAGTTCGGGCCAGAGCATTGCGATGGTGATGGGCCGCTACCAGATCGACTCCCGCTTCGAGGTGTCGGGCGGGCTGCGCCATAACCGCTGGAGCGGCGCCTACGCGGCCATCACCTCGTTTGCCAACGGCAACGCGCAGTGGAACAACATGTTCAACGTCGACTGGACCAAGGACCTGGGCGGCGGCGTGTACCGCGGCTATGCGGCCAGTTCCACCGACGTGATGGCCGGCCTGCGCTACCGCGTCGGCCCCTGGGTGGCCTCCACGGGCCTGGCCTACCTGGGCAAGGCCAGCACCGACAACCCCACCGAAGCCGGCCAGAGCAATTCAGCCCTGGTCAACACCCTGGGGCTGAACTACGAGTACGGCCAGGGCATTCAGTTCTATGGCTCTGCCGGGATGGTGCATTACGGCCTGGCGGCGCAATCATCGGGCTGCAATGGCCAGCCCACCCGCGCCCCGGGCACCTGCAGCCTGGCGCCGCTATCGATGCCCGGCAACGCGGCGTTCACCAACGTGGATTCACGCGTGGCCCGCAGCGGCAACTGGTTCACCATCGGCGCGGTGTTCGTGTTCTGAGGCGGCATCCATGACATTTCCAGGACTTCGGACCATGACTATTTCGTCCCTGACGCCTCTTTCGGCCCTGTTGTCCATTTCACCGGGCCGTGCGGCGCACGCGCTGCTGGCGCTGCTGGCGGCCACCGTGCTGGCCCTTGGCCTCACGGCGTGTGGCGGCGGCGGTGTGGTGCCCGTACCGGGCGTTGACATCCGCCCGCTCAGCGCTGATTTTGCCAACCGCAAGGCGGTGGCCTATTCGCCCTTCCGCAGCGCCAACCGCGACACTGAAACCATCACCGCCGCGATGATCCGGCAGGATTTGGCGCTGCTGGCCCACGGCGGCTTCACGCTGTTGCGGGTGTTTGACAGCTCGGATGCGGTCAGCAAGCTGCTGCTGCAGGTGATCACCGACGACAAGCTCGACTTCAAGGTCTACCTGGGTGTCTACCTGGTCAGCGAGAGCAGTCCGTTCCTGAGCGACGCGATCAAGGCCGCCAACCGCCAGCTCAACCTGGCCGATGTGGCGCGCGGCGTGGCGCTGGCCAAGCAGTTCAGCAGCACGGTGGTGGCGGTCAGCATCGGCAACGAAACGATGGTGAGTTGGTCGTTCGTGCCCAACAGCACGGCCGTGGTGGCCGCGCACATCAAGACCGTGCGTGACCAGATCACCCAGCCAGTGACCACCGACGACAACTGGGCCTTCTTTGCCAAGAAGGCCGGCGAGCCGAACGATCCGCGGGTGGTGATCGAAGGCATCGATTTCATCGCGTTGCACACCTATCCACTGCTCGATTCCAAGTTCGACACCTGGGACTGGCAGCAACAGGCCGTGCCCGAGGCCAGCCGGGCGCTGGCCATGATGGACGCCGCCATCGCCGCTGCCAAGAGCGAGTACAGCGCGGTGCGCACCTACGTGGACAGCCTGGGTCACACCGGCAAGCCGATCGTGGTGGGTGAAACCGGCTGGAAAGCCGTCGTTTCCGGTGGTGAGTTCAACCGGGCGCACCCGGTCAACCAGCAGATGTACTTTGCACGCCTGAACGACTGGGTGGCCGCCGGCAAGGCGGGGGCCGGTCCGAAGGCGGTGTTCTATTTCGAGGCCTTCGACGAGCCCTGGAAGAGCAGCGACGACAAGTGGGGCCTGTTCAACGTCAATCGGGAGGCACGTTATGTGGTGCAAAGCCTTTACCCGAGGGCGCAGTACACCTGGGAGTCGGTTGGCACAGCCGTGTGCAAGCTTTTGCTGGGCTGCACCGCGGCCGATGCCGTATACGCGCCCACCGTGGTCGACACCGTCATCAAGGCCAACCGCTACACCCTCTACGCTGACGCGGTGACCGCCGGTGAAACGGTGGCAGCGCCGTCGCAGTGGTTCGGCTTCGACAGCCCGGCCAATGCCTTTGCCGGCGAAGGGGCCGACGCCGCCCTGGCCGCCGAGGGCCTGCACTTCATGGAAGTGGCCCCCACGCCCAACCCGGCCAACCTGTACGGCTGGGGCATCCTGTCGTCCAACAACACACAGGCCGACCTCGGCCAGTTCGGCAGCGCGGGCCGTTTGAACTTCAAAATCAAGACCACCTACCCGGGCAAGCTGATGTTCGGCTTCCTCAGCAAGGGCGGCGATGTGTTCAAAGTGGTCAGCAACACCAACGCCGACGGCTACGGCTTCATCAACGATGGCCAGTGGCGCCAGGTGTCGATCCCGATCAGTGCCATCACCGCGGGCACCACCAAGTTCGATCTCAGCAAGGTGACCAGCGGCTTCGTGATGTCCGACATCTACGACACCACTGGCAATACGGCGATCAAAGGCAATACGACCAAGGTCTTCATCGATGGCATCTACTGGTCGAAGTAGGGCAGCTGCGCGAATGCCGGAGACCAGCGCCATGCCGCACCGCCCGGCCCAGCAACTGAACCTGCCCAATCGCGCCATCGCCCTGGTGCTGGCGGGTGGGCGCGGCAGCCGGCTGCACCCCCTGACCGGCCGCCGGGCCAAGCCGGCGGTGTACTTTGGCGGCAAGTTCCGCATCGTCAACTTTGCGCTGAGCAACTGCCTGAACTCGGGCATCCGTCGCATCGGCGTGATCACGCAGTACAAGTGCCACAGCCTGCTGCGCCACTTGCAGCGGGGCTGGGCGTTCCTCAAAAGCGCGATGAACGAGATCGTCGATCTGCTGCCGGCCCAGCAGCGTTTGCACGAAAAAACCGGGTGCCGCGGCACCGCCGATGCGCTGCCTCAGAACCAGGACATCCTCGACGGCCACGAGACCAAGGTCGTGGTGGTGCCGGGTGGCGACCACAGCTACAAGATGAACTACGCGCTGATGCTGGCCGACCACGTGGCCAAGGGCCTGCCGTGCACGGTGGCCTGCATCGAGGTGGCTCGCGACGAGGCAAGGGCTTTGGCGCGATGGCCGTCGATGAGCAGTGGCCCGTCACCGACTTCGTCAAAAAACCGGCCGAGCCGCCCTGCGTGCCCGGCAGCACTGGCCGCTCACTGGGCAGCATGGGCATTTACATCTTCGCTGCCAAGTACCAGTACGCCGAGCTGGCGCGCGACATGGTCGACCCGGATTCCTCCCATGATTTCGGCAAGGACAGCATCCCGCGCGCCGTGCGCAATGGCTGCGCCTCGGCCCATCCGTTTGCACTCAGCTGCGTGGGCGGCACGCCGGGCGCAACGCCTCACTGGCGCGATGTGGGCACCCTCGATTCGTACTGGGACGCCAACATCGATCTCACCGCCACCGACCCGCTGCTCAACCTGTACGACACCCGCTGGCCAATCTGGGCCTACCAGCCGTAGCTGGCGCCGGCCAAGTTTGTGCACAACCAGGCCGACCGGCGCAGTGTGGCGATCGAATCATTGGCGTCGGGCGGCTGCATCGTGTCGGAACGGCATCACGCTGGTCAGCGCGGCGATGCTGGCCGGCTTGCACGGCGCCGCACCACCCGCTGGCTGAGGCCGTGCGCTGCATCCTGACCGCGCTGGGCCACGGCCCCGCGCTTGCCGAACAATCCGCCCTGCCGCCGGCCACCGCCGATCACGATGCGCTGCCGCGCGTGTGGGTCGACACGGCGCGGCCGTTTCAAACGATCGAAGGCTTTGGCGGTGCTTTCACCGAAGCGGCTGCTCTCACCTGGCTGAAGCTGGGCACCACCCAGCGCGAAGCCGTGCTGCGGGCCTGCTTCGACCCGGTGCAGGGCCACGGCTACACGCTGTGCCGGGTGCACATGAACAGCTGCGACTTTGCGCTGGGCAACTATGCCCATGTCGACACACCCGGTGACTTTGCGCTCGACAGCTTCAACATCGAGCGCGACCGCCAGGCGCTGCTGCCCTTCATT
>JAYVSX010000159.1:0-17583 GCA_043774975.1 Rubrivivax sp. | reverse complement strand
GAGATTTGGTTGTAACGCATGACCTGTGCGATCCATGGCCCAAGGCGGCCCTTCCCGCCGGGGTATCGCAGGGGCGTCGTGAACTTCCCCCCGGACGTTTCGCTAGGTCGTGGTTTTGCGCACATGGACGGGTATTCTCAGTGAATCACGCCGCGCTATGCCTTAAGCGATCGAATCGTCGTAGGGCGCTTGCTCGGAAAGCGCCGGTGGTCTGCCCGAGGCCTTGCGGAACCTGGCGCGAAGGCGCGCAGGACGAGCTGGCGGTACTGCATCGTGCGTGCGCCAAATTGAGCATCCATGCGGTCTCGGCAGGAGATGTCTGCTTTCAACGGGAAGCGGGCGCTCGACCGCGAGCGTTGAACAACCGCTCAGGGTCGCCAGCGACCGGCCGCCACCAGTGGGAGCAGTCGGTGGCCGGTCCTCCTCGTCGAGGCGCTGACCCGCCTACGCGCCCGTCGCCGCCGAACGTCAGTTTCCGAGGGCACCGGACAGCCGCCTGAGGAAATGACCAACGTCAGGTATCGGCGCCCGCCGACACGCGGCGGCAGAAACTGAGCGGCGGCTGACAGTCTTTTTTAGCCAGCACCCCAAACAGATGGCTTGAGCGGCCAGAGTGGCAGCCCGTGTGCTGGGATCAGGGCGTAAGGTTTCCATGATGCGAGGGGCGGCAGGCTTGCGCCAAATAGAGCTGTCGCAGGCCGCTGCCCAGCCCCGCCCCACAGCGTCTGCCCAATGTGGTGCAGCAGGCAGTCCCTGGCATCGCCCCACATCAGTCCCGCCACTGAAACCGCGCCGCCGCAAAAGCCCGGTTCCACAGCGGCACCGACCAACTCCAGACAAACAGCGCCACGATCAACCCCTGGGGTTTGAACAGCGAGAACTGCCAGACAAACGCGGTGACCGCCACGCACACCGCATAGGCCACCCGCGCACCGGGGTGTTGCGGCGTGGTCATGGGGTCGGAGATCATGAAAAAAGCAAACAAGATCGTCGCGCCGTTCATGGCCTGGTGCCACCACATCGACAAAGCCAAATCGGGCTCAAAGCCCAACCACAGCAGGCGTGCGCCCAGCAAGCCCAGCCAGGCGCCTAGAAAACTCAGGCTGATGCCCCAGCGCGAGATTCGGCCGGTGACCAAGGCGCCCAGGGCCAGCATCCACAAGCCGACCAGCGTGTCCTGACCCCATTGGCCGGGTGACAGCCAGGCGTGTGGCAGGCCCATGAAAGCGATGAAGGCCGCCAGGTTGGCGGGGTTCAAGATGTGACCCCGCGAAGGACCTTGGCCAAAGCGCAGCACGAACTTGCTGGAAAGCGCCACGCAGGCCAACACCGGGTGCACCCAGAGTTGGTCGGAACGGATCAGGATGGAGATGCCGCAGGCGGTGACCAGAGCGCTCAAATAGCCGGTTAGCGCCCAGCGGTTGGGCAACTGCAGCGCAAACTGCCAAAACGCTTGTGTCAACACGGCGCTGCCAAAGGCCAGCAGCACTTGCGGGCCGCTGAGCGCAAAGTCGCGGGCCAGCGCGCCAAAGAGCAGCAGGCTGACCAGAAAGGCGATCTGAAAGTAGCGCGTGTCCCAGCGGCGAACGGTTTGCATCGCATGGCCGGCCCAGCGCTGCCAGGGGGTTGTTGGCAGTGAGGTCGGCAGCGGGGTGGGCAGTGGGGTGTTGGGGTCGGCCAGCGGCGGCTGGGCGCGGGTGCTGCTCATGGTCTGTGGCCAGGCTTGACCGTGCTGACCGTGCTGACCGCGCTGACCGTGCTAACCGTGCTAACCGCGCTAACCGCGCTAACGGCGCTAACGGCGCCGGCCGAGCCGGTGGCGCTGATCAAGTTGGCCGGGGCTGCTGCCGTGGTGCCAAAGAGCTTTTGCCACCACTTCAGATCGGGTTCTGCCGGCGTGGCTGAACCCGTGCTTGAAGTAGAGCCCAAGCCACTGAAGCGCCGCGCCTCTTCCAGGCTCCAACCGGTGAAGCGGCGAAGGTTGTTCAGCTCGTTTTGGCGGCGCCGTGGCAGTTCTTGTTCGTAGTAGCGGCGCGCTCTTTCCAGGCCTGCCGACTGGCTGGCCTGGCAGCTTTGAATGCACTGCGACCATGGCCCGTGCTGCATGCCGCTGTCGGCTGCACGCGGTGCGTAGGCGCTGTTGCAAGCCGCTTCACAGTTGCGGCCACCGGCCTTTTGCTGGCATTGCGGCAAGCTGCCTTCAAACGGGTTTTGCACCACGTAGCGGGTTTGCCAGTTTTCGCGGTCACGCGTTTGCACCAGCATCAGGTCTTCGGGAAAGGTTTGCGGTGTGTAGCGCAGATGCAGCCGGGTCAGCAGGGCGTTTTGCGCGCCACTTGGGGTGGGGTTGCGCCGCGGGCGCAGCAGGCCGGGGTTGCCGGGGTTGCCAGGGGTGCCAGGGGAAAGGCCGCCGCCGGAATCGACCCCTTCATCCAACCAAAACACCCCGGCCTGCTTCAGTTCGGCCGGGCTCAGCGGGTCGGCTGCGCAGGGGTCGCACCAGCCCATGTCCCAGAAATATTCGGTGAACACCACGCGGTGTTCTTGCTGGCGCGCCTGGTGGTCAAACAGAGCTTTGTAAAAACCCTTGAAGTCGCGCTTGACGCCAGGCGGCAGGTTTTCGTTGGCCGGCAGCTTGACGGTGCGGTAGTTGGCGGCCTCCACGCGGCCCTGCTGCGTCAGCACGTAGACGATCAGGTCCTGCGCCTTGTCGGGCGCGGCGTTGATCATGCCCAGGCGCAGCGGCAGCATGAACTTGTCGCTTTCAAACGCAAATTGCAGCGGCCGCAGGTACTGCACGCCGGTGGCGGCCTGCTCCTTCAGGTTGACCTTGGCCACGAAGAACTTCATGTCCTGTGCCACATGGGGCTTCAGCGCCACCGCCGCGCCGGGGGGCATGCGGTAGCCGTTTTCGTGCAGCCAGGTCTCTAGCCCCAGGCTCTGCTGGGCCGACAGCATCACGATGTCGTATTCGCCCACCGTGTAGCTGGCCTCGACCGTGATGCCCAGCGCCTGGTCGCGCTCGGACTTGCGCTGGCGGTCGGCGCTGGCCATGGCCGCGGCGGGCGCGGCGCGCAGCGCCATCGCTTCATTGAAACGCAGGCCGCTGGGGCAGGGGTCGGGGTCGAAGTATTCGGCCAGGCGCGGCGACGAGTAGGTGTCGAGCCGGTCGAACAAACGCTTGTCGCCCACCCGCACCTGGTCTTTGCCCAGCACCTGGGGCACGGGCACGACCAGGGCAAAGTCGGTCAGCGGCCCCTTGAAGTCGTTGAGCATGGAAATGACGGTGCGCTTGCCGTCACGCGCCAGGATCACCTGGCTGGCTTCGTTGAAGAGTGATGCGCCGGCTTTGCCAGCGAAGAAGCCGCAAAAGGCGTGGGCGCTGCCGGTCAGCAGCAAGGCAGCAGCGGCCAGGGCCAGCGGGGCCCAGAGTCTGAAGATGGATGGCATGGAAGGACCCTCATGTGCGGTGGTGGATGAGGGTGATACGGGCCAGCTCTGCAAACGGGGTGAACAGGGGTGAACCGAACTGAGCCGAACGCAGAAGAAAATTGCGGCCCATGCGGGTCAACACTTGCGCACTGCCGATTCGGTCAGGCTGGCACCCAGGCGGGTGCGTTAAACATTCACAGCGGCGCTTGCCACCACTGGTAAAGACCCATCACATCGGTGCCCTGGTCTTGCCGCAGCGGCCCGCGCTGCTGGTGTTGCAGCACCAGGCCGTGTGCACCCGCCAGCGCGCGCAAGTAGCGCTCCGACTGGGCATAACGCGAGCTGGGCCGCAGCTCAAAGTCCACCGCGTCGGGTGCTTCTTCCACCGACAGCGCCAGCCACCCGCCAGGGCTCAACACCCGGCGCACGCCGGCGAAGACGGCTTGCAGGTCGCCGATGTAGATGAACACATCGGCGGCCACGATGGCGTCCACCGGGCCGGCGCGCAGTTGCAGGTGCTGCGCGGCGTCGGCGAGTACCAGTTCGTCATAACAACCGCGCACTTGGGCGCGCTGCAGCATGCCGCCAGACAGGTCCACCCCCACCAGGTGCTGGGTCAGTGGCCGCAGCATGGGACCGCACAGACCCGTGCCGCAGCCCAGGTCCAACACCGTGCCCAAGCGCCGGCCATGGGGTTGCAGCTGAGCTGTCAAATGGCTGACCAAGGTTTGTGGCGCCTGGTAGCCCAGCCGACCCACCAGGTGCTGGTCGAAGTCGGCCGCGTAGCCGTCGAACAGCGCTTGCACATAGCCGGGCGGCGGTTGGGGTGGCGCCGTGTGGCCTTCGATGCTGGCCAGCAGATAGCCTTGCAGCGCAGGGTCGGCGCCGTGGGCGATGGCGCTGCGCAGCGCGGCGGCCGCTTCAGCGTGTCGACCCAGGTCTTTCAAGACACCGCCACGCAGTGCCCAGGCGGCCGCTGTGCTGGCATCTGGGTTGGTTGCCGCCCCAGCAGCCGTTTCTGCAGTCAACGACAGCGCCCGGTCGGCACTGACCAGGGCCTCGGGCAACTGACCCAAACGGGCCTGGCACTGGCCCAGCACCACCCACCCGGTGGCGTCGCCGGGCTCGGCTGCCAAAGACTGCTGCAACAGCGGCAGGGCTTCGTCGTCGCGCTGCAAGGCGGTGAGCACCACGCCCAGGTTGTTGAGTGTGGAAGCCCGGCCCGGCAGCAAGACCAGCGAAGCACGGTAGGCCGCTTCCGCCTCAGGCAGGCGACCCGCTTCCTGTGCTTGCAGGCCGGCCATGAATTGGGCGCGGGCTTCTTCGATGGCGGCTGTCATGGCGTGAGTTTGCCAGCGCGCAGCTTGGTGGCTGGCGCTGCCTGCGCTCAGTAGCGCCGCGGATTGTCGGGAGCGCTGTCGCGGCGATTCGGAACGCCGTCGCCATCGCGATCGCGATCGCGGTCACGGCTGTTGGGCACACCGTCGCGGTCGCGGTCGCGGTCCCCGTGCCGACCGCGATATCGGGTTTCACGCGGGTAGTGGCTGCGTGGCAGCTCCACCCAGGGCCCCGAGCGTGAATTGGCATAGCGCCAGCGTTCGTTGTCGTAGTAGTAGGTGTAGCCGCCATGCGAGTAGTAGGGGTCTGAGCCCAGCTCGACGATCAGCGGCAGCGTTGGCACGCTGATGCCAATACCCACGCCCACCACCGGGCCGCGTCCGGGCGGTCCGACCACACAGGCGCTCATCAGCAGGGCTGTCAGCGGCACGGCAATCCATGACTTGTTCATGCGAATCCTTCGTTGAAGGCGCCACATCGGGTCGCGAACGGCCGACGCTTTACCGGAGGTGCCGACGGTCGGTCTTGAACCGAACTTCAGGGCTGCGCCCAGCTTGAAGGGCCCGGGCAGCCTTGTCGGTTCGATGACGCACACAGGGCGCGGGGGGCGGCGCAGACGAACCGGGCGCTTACTGCTGCTCTATCTTGGCGTCACGAATGGCCTTGGCCCACTTTGCCGTTTCGACCTTGTTGCGCGCCGCCAGGGCCTCGGGCGTGCCGGGCTCTACTGCAAAACCGATGGCTGAAAACTTGTCCTGAATGTCTTTGCTGTTGGCCGCGGCGTTGATGGCGGCGTTGAGTTTGGCCACCACGTCGGGCGGCGTGCCGGCCGGTGCAAAGACCGCGAAGTAGGCGATCAGCTCGTAGTCCTTCAGGCCCAGCGCTTCGTTCACCGTGGGCAGTTCGGGCACGGCGGGGGCGCGCTTCATCGACGTGACGGCCAGGCCGCGGATCTTGCCCGCCTTGTGCTGCGGCACGGTGACGGCGAAGTCGGCGGTGAACATCATCACCTGGCCACCGATCAGGTCGGTCATGGCCGCCGGGCCGCTTTTGTAGGGGATGGCGTTCATCTGCACGCCAGCCATGGTCGACAGCATTTCTGACGACACCTGCTGCGAGGTGCTGGCATAAGCCCAGCTGACCTGCCCGGGCTTGGCCTTGGCCAGGTCGACAAACTCTTTCAGCGTCTTGGCCGGCACGTCGTTGTTCACCGCCACCATCAGCGGCACGCTGCCCAGGTAGCCCACTGGCGCAAAAGCGGTGTCCTGGTCGTAGGGCAGCTTTTTCATCAGGTACTTCAGCGCCGCGTTGGTGCTGTTGGTGCCGATCAGGATGGTGTAGCCGTCGGCGGGTGCCTTGGCCACCACGTCGGCGCCCAGCATGCCGATGGCACCGGGCTTGTTGTCGACCACGATGGTCTGGCCCAGCGTGGCCGACATCTTCTCGGCAAAGGCGCGGCCGATCTGGTCGGTGGCGCTGCCCGCGGCAAAGGGCACCACGGCGCGGATGGGCTTGTTGGGGTAGGGCTGCGCCCAGGCAGCGGTGACGCACAGCAGTGCGGCAGCGGACAGGGCCAGGTGGCTCAGGCGGCGAGTCAGGGCTTGCACAGGGGTGTCTCCTTCAGGGGCTGGTGGCCGATTGTCGGGCCGGTTGGGGTCGGTCGAGGGCCATGGGGCTTGCGGGGTTTCATCGGCGCGGGGCGCGTCGCGCCGCCGCTGCTGTTCCAGCGCGTCGCGCCGCCGCTGCTTTTCCAAAGCGGCGCGCCGAGCCCTTGGGGAAGTAGTCCTTGATGGCGCTGGTGAAGCGCTGTCGGCTGTGTTGGCGCCGCTCCAGCAGGCCCACATGGCGCTGCACGGCAACGCCCTTCAGCGGCACGACGCGCAATGAAGCGTCGCGCGACCACTGCTCGTTGGCCAGCTGCGGCACGATGGAAATGCCAAAACCTTGGCGCACCAGCGCGATGATGGCCTCCACCGAATTCAGCTCCATCGCCTCTTGCACCGTGACGCCGCAGGCTTTGATGACATCGTCCACCAGTTGGCCGGTCCACAACTGCCGGTCAAAGCGGATGAAGGGGCAGTGGCCCAGCATGGCCAGCGCCCCAACGGGCAGCTCGAAGTGCGGCGCCCGCGGCACGATCATCACCATCGGTTCGCTGTACAGCGGCGTCCACACCAGGCCCGACGCCATGCGTGCAGGCGGCTGGGTGACCACCGCGGCGTCGAGCTCGCCGCGCTCGACGCCCAACGCAAAGTTGGCCGACTGGCCGGCCAGCAGCTTGACCTCCAGCGCCGGGTAGCGCTGCTTCAGCGACCACAGGCAGTCGGCAAAGGCGCCCATCAGCGCTGACACCAAGGCACCCATCACCACCGTGCCACCCAGCTGCGCGTCACCGGGCCGCAGGGCCAGAGCCTCGTACTGCGACACCAGGTCCAGCACCTGCGCCACCATGTTGCGACCGGCGGTGTTGAGCACGATGGACCTGGCACTGCGGTCAAACAGCGGCAGGTGCAGATCCTCTTCCAGGGCGCGCACCTGCTGGCCCACGGCCGCCGCGGTCAGGCCGATTTCCTGGCCTGCGGCGGCAAAGCTGCCCAAGCGCGCTGCCGCTAAAAAAGTGCGCAGGGTTCGGATCGACGTCATCGCGCAACTCTAAAGAAAAACTTCAGCTCGATGAAAGAATTATTCGCTTTGGCTTTGTCTCGTTGCTGGCCATACTCCGGCGTCGAATAAGCTACAAAAGCATCAGAAAAAAAGGCATGACCGCAACACTGAAAGTGAAGGTCTGGCGCGGCAAAGCGCAAGGCGGCTTCAGTGCCTATGAGGTGCCTCGCCTGGGCAGCCAGACGGTGCTGGACGTCGTCACCCACATCCAGCGCCACCTGGAGCCGACGCTGAGCTATCGCTTTGCCTGCCGCGTGGGCATGTGCGGCTCTTGCGCGATGACGGTCAATGGCAAAGCGCGCTGGACCTGCCGCACGCACGTGGCCAAGGTGGTTGACGCTGGCGGCCAGCTGGAAATCGCGCCGCTGGCCAACCTGCCGGTGATCAAGGACCTGGCCACCGACATGACCGAGTTCTTCGACAAGTGGGCGCGTGCCAAAGGTCAATTCACGGGCACCAAGACCCGCCACGACGACTTTGCGCGTGTCTTGCCCGCCTCGCCTGAACGCCAGGCGGCCAACGCCGGCATCGAGTGCATCGGCTGCGGTGTTTGCCAGGCTTCCTGCGACGTGGTCACCTGGCGGCCCGACTTCCTGGGCCCGGCCGCGCTGAACCGCGCCTGGACCCTGGTCAACGACGTGCGCGACGTCAACCAGACCGAGCGCCTGCGCGCCGTGGCCGGTGACGCCGGTTGCCACGCTTGCCACACGCAAGGGTCGTGCACCGAGCGCTGCCCCAAACAATTGGCGCCCACGCTGGCCATCGCCGGCCTCAAGCGCACGGTGGCCAGGGCCGCTGTGCGTGGCCAGCTGTGAATACGCCGGCAATCACGAGCAAGACGGCCGACCCGGCCCTGAGCCTGGCCGTCGCGCAAGCCCGCCGCTGGTACTGGCAGCGCATCAGCGCCATGGTGCTGGCGCTGTGCGTGCTGGTGCATCTGGTGGTGATGGTTTACGCCGTGCGTGGCGGGCTGAGCGCAGCCGAGATCCTGGGCCGCACGCAGGGCAACTGGGCCTTCGGCGCTTTTTATGCCGTCTTTGTGATCGCCTGCGCGGTGCACGTGCCGGTGGGCGTGGCCAACATCGCGCGTGAGTGGTGGGGCCTGGGCGAACGTGCGGCACGTGCGTTGTCGCTGTCGCTGTCGCTGCTGCTGCTGGTGAGCGGGCTGCGCGCTGTAGTCGCCGTGGTGTGGCTGCCATGAAGCGGCGCAACGACCGGCGCGCCCGTTCGCACCCGGCGTACTGGGCTTTTCTGATGCACCGGCTGTCGGGCCTGGGCCTGGCGCTGTTCTTGCCGCTGCACTTCTGGGCCCTGGGCCAGGCCCTGCACGGCGCTGCGGCGTTGGACGGCTTCTTGAAGTTTGCCGACCAGCCGTTGGTCAAGGCAGCCGAATGGGGCTTGGTGGTGTTGCTGGCGCTGCACATGATGGGCGGTGTGCGCCTGCTGCTGATTGAATTCGGCAGCGCTTCTGGCCTGCGCAAGAATTGGATCGCCGCCGCGCTGGGTTTTGCCGCTGCCAGCGGCATGGCCTTTGCGCTGGCGCTCTTCGTTTGAGCTGGGCCAGTCAGGCGCACCGCAGGCAGCGACCTGCTGACATGAAATTTCCGGAGACAAACACCATGAACATTGACCGCATGAAAACAGCCCGCATGAACACCGCCCGCATCACCCGCCGATTCGCCCTGCGCCAAGTCGCTGCGGTCACCGCCGCGCTGCTGCTCGGAGCTGCTGCGTCGCCGGCTGTTGCGCAGGCCTGGCCGGCCAAGCCGGTGCGCATCGTGGTGCCCTTTGCACCGGGCGGTTCCACCGACGTGATCGCGCGCATGGTGGCGCAAAAGCTCACCACGCTTTGGGGACAGACGGTGGTGGTGGAAAACCGCGCTGGTGCCGGCGGCAACGTCGGTGCCGACGTGGTGGCCAAGTCGCCGGCCGACGGCTACACGCTGCTGATGGCCTCGGGCAGCATCACCATCAACCCGCACCTGTACAAGAACATGCCCTTCGACACCAAGAAAGACCTGGTGCCAGTTTCCAACGTGGCCAGCGGCCCGATGCTGGTGGTGGTGCCCGACGGCTCGCCGGCCAAGACCCTGAAGGACCTGATCGCGATGGCCAAGGCCAAGCCAGGCGCGCTGAACTTTGGCTCGGCAGGGGTTGGCAGCCAGGTCCACCTGGCGGCGGAAAACTTCGCCGACGCGGCCGGCATCGACATCAGCCACGTGCCCTACAAAGGCGAGGCCCTGGCCTTTACCGACCTGATCGGCAGCCAGACGCAGTTCATGGTGGGCAACTTTGCCGCGGCTTCGGCGCTGCTGGGCAAAAGCCGCCTGCGCGCGTTGGCCGTCACCGGCAAGCAGCGCCAGCCGCAATTGCCCGATGTGCCCACCGCCATCGAAGCCGGCTTGCCTGGCTTTGAGAACTACGGTTGGTTTGGCTTGCTGGCACCGGCCGGCACGCCGACCGACATCGTCGCCAAAGTTCAGCGCGACACCGCCAAGGTGCTGTCCGAGACCGAAACCAAGGCCCGCCTGTACGTGCAGGGCATGACCGCGCTGGCCAGCACACCGGCCGAGTTTGGCAAGCAGATGGACGACGAGCTGGTGCGCTGGGGCACGGTGGTGAAAAACCGCAAGCTGTCGCCGCAATGAGGCGGGCAGCGGTGGGCCAGAAGGGCACGCGATGAAGATCGATCTGCAGGCGGTGGAAGAGGCCGCCAAGGCGCTCTACATTCGCGCCCTGAAAGAACTGCCGCCCGACGTCAAGCGTGGCCTGGGCCGCCTGCAGGCCTTTGAAACGGCGCCCACCGCGCGCCGGGTGCTGGCCACGATGGTGAGCAACATCGAAGTGGCCGAGCGCACCGACAACCTGTTGTGCCAGGACACCGGCGTGCCGATCTACAACGTGTGGATCGGCCGCGGCGTGGTGGTGGACGGTTTTGCACTGAAGCAGGCCTTGCGCCGCGGCTGCGAACGCGCCACCCGCGAGTACCCGCTGCGCAGTTCAGTCGTGCACCCGCTGACGCGCAAGAACGAACACAGCTCTTGCGGCATTGAGGTGCCGGTGATCCACCTCGACTTCATCGACGCGCCCGATCGCCTGGAAATCGAGATGGTGCCCAAAGGCAGCGGCTCGGAGAACAATTCCTTCCTGAAGATGGCGATCCCGGCCGAGGGCATCGACGCCATCAAGACCTTTGTCATCGACTGTGTGCTGGCGGCCGGTGGCAAGACCTGCCCGCCCACCATCGTGGGTGTGGGCCTGGGCGGCACGTCCGACTTGGCCGTGGCCTTGGCCAAGCGCGCCGCCACGCGCGAGCTGGGCACCCGCTGTGCCGATGCCGACGGCGCGGCGCTGGAAGTGCAGCTCTCGGCTGCGGTGAACCAGCTGGGTGTGGGCCCGCAGGGCCTGGGCGGCGACTCAACGGCCTTTGCCGTGCACATCGAGCTGGCGGCCACCCACATCACGATGAACCCGATTGCCGTGAACATGCAGTGCCATTCGGCGCGTCGGGCGCGTGCCACCTTCACGCCCAGCGGCTTGAGCTACGGGTTTTGAAGTCCGCCCAAGCCCGCTGACACCCGCCCAAACCAGCCCGAGCAACACCCGATGGCCCACCACGAATTCCAGATGCCGGTGAGTGAGGCGCAGGTGCGTGCACTGCGTGTCAACGACACCGTCACCTTGCAGCGCACGCTCTTCGGCATTCGCGACGCGACCCAGATCCACCTGTTCGACCGCGCTCGCCAGACGCGCTTTGACCTGAACGGGCATGCGGTGATCCACACCGCGCCCAACGTGAGGAAGGTGCCGGTTAGCAGCAACTTCCCGGCGGGTTATGAGCCGGTCTGCATCGGCACCACCACGTCCGACCGCATGGAGCGCTTCACGCAGCCCTTGATGCAGCAGCACGGCGTTCGGCTTGTCGTGGGCAAGGGCGGGCTGCGCGAAGGTTCGGCGCAAGCCTTTGCAACGCTGGGCGGGGCCTACCTGGCCATCGTGGGCGGCACGGCGGCGTTGGAAACCACCTGGATCGAGCAGATCGAGGACGTGGACCTGGACGACCTGAACCCCGAGTCGCTGTGGAAGTTTCGCATCAAGGACTTCGGGCCGCTGCTGGTGGCCATGGACAGTGTGGGCGGCAGCCTGTACAGCGTGGTGCAACAAGAAGCGATGGCGCGCCGCGCGCAGGTGTTGGCGGGGCTGGGGGTGAAGGCATGACAGGTGAAATTCGCCGGGTCCAGACTGACATCCTGATCCTGGGTTCGGGCGGCGCCGGCCTGTTTGCCGCGCTGCACGCCCACCAGGCCGCGCCGCAGTTGAACATCACCGTGGCGGTCAAGGGCCTGCTGGGCAAGTGCGGCTGCACGCGCATGGTGCAGGGCGGCTACAACGTGGCGCTGGCGCCGGGCGATTCGGTTGAGCGGCACTTCATGGACACCATCGACGGCAGCAAGTGGCTGGCCGATCAGGACCTGGCCTGGACGCTGGTCAGCACCGCCGTCGAACGTGTGCGCGAACTGGAAAACGAACTTGGCTGCTTCTTCGACCGCAACCCCGACGGCAGCCTGCACCAGAAGGCTTTTGCCGGGCAGACCTTCGACCGCACGGTGCACAAGGGTGACCTGACCGGCATCGAAATCATCAACCGGCTGTCGGAGCAAGTCTGGGCGCGCGGCATCAATAGGCTGGAAGAGCACCGCGCGGTCGACCTCATCAAGACAGCAGACGGCAGCGCATTGGCCGGCGTGCTGATGATCGACATGCGCACGGGCGGCTTCGTCTTTGTGCAGGCCAAGGCCGTGCTGCTGGCCACCGGCGGCGGGCCCACCATGTACAAGTACCACACGCCGTCGGGCGACAAAAGCTGCGATGGCCTGGCGATGGCGCTGCGCGCCGGCCTGGGCTTACGCGACATGGAGATGGTGCAGTTCCACCCCACGGGCCTGTTGGCCGGCACCGGCACGCGCATGACCGGCACCGTGCTGGAAGAAGGCTTGCGCGGCGCCGGCGGTTACCTGCTCAACGGCGAGCAGCAGCGTTTCATGTTGCAGTACGACCCGCGCGCCGAGCGCGCCACGCGCGACATCGTCTCGCGCTCGATCTTTTCCGAGATGCGCGCCGGCCGCACCTCGCCCAACGGCGGTGTTTACATCCAGATGTCGCACCTGGGGCCCGAGCAGGTGCGCCAGCAGTTCAAGGGCATGGTCGAACGCTGTGGCGACTGCGGTTTTGACCTGGCCGGCGGCCTGGTGGAGGTGGTGCCCACGGCGCACTACATGATGGGCGGCGTGGTCTTCAGCGCCGACTGCAGCACCGCGCTGCCGGGCCTGTTTGCAGCCGGTGAAGACACCGGCGGTGTACACGGTGCCAACCGCCTGGGTGGCAACGGCGTGGCCAACAGCACGGTGTTCGGCGGCATTGCCGGCGACACCATGGCAGCCTGGGTGCCGCGCCATGGCCGGCTGCATGAGCCTGATGAAGTTGTGCTGGCGGCGGCGGTGGCGGCACACCTGCTGCCGTTTGCACAACCGTTAGCGCAACCAATGGCACAACCGTTAGTGCAGCCGTTAACGCAGCCGTTAACGCAACCATTAACGCAGCCCTCGGACGTGCAGTCCCTGGAAACCCTGCGCTCGGTGGACACGCTGCGCGAAGCGCTTTTCGAATGCATGTGGGAAGACGTTGGCATCCTGCGCACCGCAGCGGGCCTGCAGCGCGCGCTGGCCACGCTGGACACGCTGGACCAGCAACTCGCCCGCACCGGTGTGGCCGACGTCGACCGCGCCTTCAACCTGAGCTGGCACGACTGGCTGAACCTGAAGAACCTGGTGGCCGTCAGCCGCGTCATCGCCACGTCGGCACTGGCACGCGAGGACTCGCGCGGTGCGCACTTCCGCGAAGACCACCCCGACACCGGCAGCCTGCCCGACTCAACCTACATCGTCGTCACCCAGGACGGCGGGCGCTTGCAGATCCGTCGCGAGGCGGTGCGATTCACGCGCGTCAAGCCCGGGCAGACCATCCTGAGCGAACCGGTCGCGGCCGCGCCGTGACAGTGCGGGTGACACGCCAGCGGCCTCTTTTGCGGGGGCTACCTCGCCAGTCGTTGGCCTTGGGCCGCGCCTGGGCCTGCGCTTCCGCAAGACCCGTCAACCCCATGGTCAGCAGCTCAGAATTTCAATCCAGGAGACGCGCATGACACGTTTCGGCAAGCGCTTTGCCTTGATCACCAGCCTGGTCTTGAGTGGCGGCGCTGGGGCGCAGGCCTACCCGCAGCACCCGATCACGCTGATCGTGCCCTTCAGCGCCGGTGGCGACGCCGACGTCGCGGCGCGCAACCTGGCGCCGTTGGCGCAGCGCCTGCTGGGCCAGCCCATCGTGCCGATGAACCGGGCCGGCGCCAGTGGCGCCATCGGCTCGCAGGCGGTGCGCGGCGCCAAGCCCGACGGCTACACCCTGCTGCTGGCGCGCGTGGGCTCGCAAGTGGTGCTGCCCGCCTTGCAGCAAGGCCTGGGCTACAAGTGGAACGACTTCAGCTTCATTGGCCTGCTGGAGCTCAACCCGCTGGTCTGCGCGGTGCGCACCGACAGCCCCTACCGCACGCTGGCCGACCTGGTGCAGGCGCTGCGCAACAAGCCCGGCCAGCTGAACTACAGCACCTCGGGCGCGGCCACCATTCTCAACTTCGGGCCGCAGCTGCTGTTTGACGTGCTCAAGCTGGGCAAAGGCGCGGCGGTGCAGATTGCCTACAAGGGCGGCAGCGAAGCCGCGCTGGCGGTGCTGTCGGGCGAGGTCGACTTCAGCTGTGGCAACCTGACCTCGATGATCGGCAACATCAAGGGCGGCAAGCTGCGCGCGCTGCTGACCACCACACCCGAGCGGTTGAAAGACATTGCCGACGTGCCCACCGCACGCGAGGCCGGCTACCCTCAGCTCGAGGCCATCGTCGGCTGGAGCGCGCTTTACGGCCCGCCTGGCCTGCCCAAGGAGGTGGTCGAGCGCTGGGTTGAGGTGCTGAACGCCGCCGCCAAGGACGGCACCTGGATCGCCGCCACCGAAAAGGCCGGCAGCACCCCGCGCGTGCTGTCGCCAGCCGAAACCGAGAAGTTCGCCGGCGAACAGTTCGGCGTCTACGAACGGCTGGGCAGGCAGTTGCAGATCGAACTGAAATAGCCTGCTTGCTGCGCCCTGGTCCCGCGCCGCCATCCCACGCCCGCATCTTGCGCCCGCATGCCCTGCCTCCAGCCGATTGTCCTGACCTCCTGACCTCCTGACCCCGAACCCCGAACCCCGAACCCCGAACCTCACGATGCCGCCGCTCACCCCGTCCTCCCCCGCCCGCACCCGCCGTGGTGCCGACGCCCTGGTTGCCGCACTGCGCTGCGCCGGCACGACGCAGGTCTTCACGCTGTCAGGCAATCACATCATGCCGGTCTTCGATGCCGCCATCGGCTCGGGTCTGTCGCTGATCCACACCCGCCATGAAGCCGCCGCCGTGCACATGGCCGACGCCTACGCGCGCATCACCGGCCAGGTGGGCGTTGCGCTGGTGACGGGCGGGCCGGGCCATGCCAACGCCGTTTCGGCGCTCTACACCGCGGCCATGGCCGAAGCGCCGGTGCTGCTGCTGTCGGGCCACGCGCCGCACGATCAGCTGGGCCGCGGGGCCTTTCAGGAAATGCGCCAGGTCGAGATGGCCGCACCGGTGTGCAAGGCAGCCTGGGTCTGCGAAAGTGCCGATGCGGTGGCCGCCGACGTGGCGCGCGCGATGCGCCTTGCACGGTCAGGCCGGCCCGGGCCGGTGCACCTGAGCCTGCCCACCGACGTGCTGGACAACGCCTGTGCGGCAGCCCTGCCGGCTGCTGCCGCGTTTGAAGCCGAAGCCATGCCACTGGCAGAGGCCGTCGCGGCCGACGTGATGCAGCGCTTGTGGGCCGCCCAGCGCCCGCTGATCCTGGCCGGCCCGGCCAGCATGACGCAGCCGGGCCGTGCGGCGCTGGCTGCGCTGGAAGCGGCCTGTGGCATCGCGGTGGTGGGCATGGAAAGCCCGCGTGGTGTGGCCGACGCCAGCCTGGGTGCCTTTGCCCAGGTGCTGGCGCGGGCCGACGCCGTGCTGCTGCTGGGCAAGCGCGTCGACTTCACGCTGAAGTTTGGTCAGGCGCCTTTTCCGGCGCAGGCGGCGGTGTTCCAGATCGACGCCGAGCCCACTGAGATCGACCGCGCGCACCAGGCGCTGGGTGCGCGCTTGCAGCTGACGGCCGTTGCCGACGCGCCGCAGGCGCTGCTGGCGCTGACCGCAGCAGCGCGCCTGCACGCCGCTGCGGCCTGGCGCGCTGACGTGCGCGCCGCCATCGCGTTTCGCCCGCCGGCCTGGGACACGGCGCGGTCCCACCTGCCGGGCCGCCTGCACCCGGTGCAGATGCTGCGGCCACTGCAGGCCTTGCTCGACAGCCACCCGCAGGCGGTGCTGGTCTGCGACGGCGGCGAGATCGGCCAGTGGGCCATGGCCTGCCTGCACGCGCCGCACCGCGTCAACAACGGCGTGGCCGGCTCCATCGGCTCGGGCCTGCCGTACGCGCTGGCCGCACGCGTGGCGCAGCCGCAGGCCCCGGTGGTGGCGGTGATGGGCGACGGCACCGTGGGTTTTCACATCGCCGAGTTCGACACTGCGGTGCGCTGTGGCCTGGGCTTTGTGGCCGTGATCGGTAACGACGCTCGCTGGAACGCTGAATTCCAGATCCAACTGCGCGACTACGGCCAAGACCGCCTGCTGGGCTGCGAGCTCAACCCGACACGCTACGACGCGGTGGCGGCGGCCCTGGGCGCCTGGGGTGCCAACGTCACCGACGCCGCACAGATGGCGGCCACGGCACAGGCTGCCCATGCGGCCCAGGCCAGCGGCCAGCCAGCCTGCGTCAACGTGATGATCGAAGGCGTGCCGGCACCGGTCATCCAGCGCTGAACGACGCGGCGCACTTCAGCAACGCACCCCAGCAACGCACCTCAGCAACGCACGGCGTGCTTGATCTCTCCTTGCCCACCTTGCTGGCCGCTGCGGCGGCGGTGACGCTGGCCTACACGGTTTATGGCCTGACCGGCTTTGGCGCGTCGATCGTGGCCATTCCGCTGCTGGCGCAGTTTCTGCCGCTGCGTTTTGCGGTGCCGATGATGTTGCTGTTTGACCTGGTGGCCGGGCTGCTGCTGGGTTTGAAGAGCCGCCGCAGCATCGACCACGCTGAACTGCTGCGGCTGGTGCCTTTCCTGCTGGGCGGCATGGTGGCCGGCGTCTACCTGCTGGCGCAGGCGCCCGAGCGCTGGCTGCTGGCCGTGCTGGGCCTCTTTGCGGTGTTCTATGCCAGCTGGAACCTGCTGCGCCAGCAGACTGCGGCGTCGCTGACGGCGCTGTGGGCCGTGCCGGCGGGCCTTTTTGGGGGTGCCTTCACCGCGATGTTTGGCACCGGCGGCGCCATCTACGCCAGCTACCTGGCCGGCCGTGTTTCTGACAAGGACGTGCTTCGCGCATCGGTGGCGGCGCTGATCTTCGGCGCCGGTTGGCTGCGCTTGGTGATGTTCATCGCCAGCGGCTTTTACGCCCAGCATGGCTTGCTGGTGTTGGCGGCGACGCTGTTGCCGGCTGCCGTGCTGGGCTACCTGATCGGCAGCCGCTTGCACGCCCGGCTGTCGGGGCCGCAGGCCTTCAAGGCCGTCTGGCTGCTGGTCTGTGCAGCGGGGCTGGGACTGCTGTGGCGCGTGACCCGGATGGTTTGAGGCGGCGCCGCTGCGTCTGATGTCTCACCCGGGCGGGCCAGGACGTCAGTCGATGGGCAGGTTCAATGACGAGTTTGATGGCGGGTTCTACGGCAGGTTCTACGGCAGGTCGAACGGCAGGTTCAACGGCAGATTCAACGGCAGTTCCAGGATCGCCGAGCTGAGCGTCTTGCCATGCGCGTCCAGCGCCAGCGAGCGTGTCACACCACCGCCCAGGGCCTGGTCCATCACCAGGTGCACAGCGCCCAGGTGCGGCAAGAGATAACGCTGCACCTCGCCGTGCACGATGCCGCTGTAGTGGGCCTTGACTGCGGCCACCGTCAGCACCTGTTCCAGCACGGCGTAGTGCGCGGGGTTGATGGCGATCACGCTGAGGGTGGC
>JAYVSX010000158.1:0-10444 GCA_043774975.1 Rubrivivax sp. | reverse complement strand
GCCATGTCGTCAAACAGCGCGTTGAAAAAGGGCTGCTGGTCGGCCATGCGCAGCAGCGAATAGCCAAACATGCCGGGGGTGATGGGCTCGGGCCCGACGCCCTTCTTGGCGGCCCAGGTCTGCGGCGTTTCGAGGAAGTTGAACCACTCGAACTCCATGCCCGTCATGACCTGCAGGCCCAGCTTCTGGGCGCGCTGCAAAACGCGCTTGAGGGTTTGACGCGGGCACACCGCATAGGGGCTGCCATCGGCGTTGACAAACTCGCCCAGGAAGAAGGGCACGCCGTTGTCCCAGGGCACGTGGCGCGCGGTTGATAGGTCCAGCCGCGCCAGCGCGTCAGGAAAGCCGTGTTGCCAGCCGGTGACCTGGGCGTTGTCGTAACAATGGTCTTGCGAGTCCCAGCCAAAGACCACGTCGCAAAAGCCAAAACCGCCATGCGGTGCAGGTTGCGCAGCACCGAAGAATTTGTCGCGGTGCAGGTACTTGCCACGCAGGATGCCGTCGATGTCGCTGCAGGCCACCTTGACCTTGCCCGCGCCGCTGGCGCGAACGGCTGCGACGGCCGGGTGTTCCTTGGGCTGAACGGAAGGGGCGGAAGGGGCGGAAGGCGCGCTGCTTTTCTTGCTGACCATGGTGCTGCTCCGTTGGGGGCGCTGGTGTTCTTGGTGAAGTCCTTGGTGAACACCGCCGCCCCCAGCGTATCAGCAACCGCAGGGCTTGCCGGCAGGCCTGGCGTGCGGCTTCACGGCCATGCCGGCGTGTCGATCACTGCTTGGCACCTTCAACCAGCCGGCGGCCCAGGCCGATGGCATAAGGCGCGGCGCGTGCCGACAGCATCGGATCGGCCGAGGCCTCCACGCCCTTGGGCAGCAGCGTGGGCACGTAGGTGATGGTCAGGCATTCGCCCGCCCCATCGGCAGCCACCGACTTGATGGTCAGCCGGCCCAGCGTGACCTTGCGGCGGTCTTCGGGCAGCGGCACCACGGCGCTGTCGATGCGGTCGCCGGCCTGGGCCAGCTGCAGCTTGAAGTCGAAGGCCACGTTGCCGGCAGCCACGCGCTGGCGCAGGTCGTCAAACAGGAAACTGGGGCCCTTGGCCTTGGCTTCGTCGTCGCTCAGGCCCTGCGTGCCACCCACCGGCTCAAAGATCCACTTGCCCACCTGCTTGTCGCCCTTAGCGTTGACAAAGCCGAAGCCGTGCACGCCCCAGTAGTTGACGCCGCCAAAGCTGGCTGGCACCGGCTGGCTGGCGTAGTAGCGGCCTTGCAGCAGCACCTCGGGGTTGGCGTCGGCAAAGGCTTTGACCTTGGCCGGGTCGGCGGCTTTGGTGGCGGGGTCATTCTGCAGCGACTGCAGGCGGCCCAGGAGCTGCTCGGGCGTGGCCGCGCCGAAGACTGGTGCCGAGATGTTGCCCATTTGCCAGACCTCGCCGCCGGGCAGGTTGAACTGCAACGCCAGGTTGCGCTGGCTGCGTGCGTTGTCGGGCGCCTTGGGGTTGGCGCCGCCCACCGAAAAGCGCACCACGACCGGCACCGGCTTGCCGCTGAAGGCCGACGCCACCGACAGGGCGCGCCCTTCGGCGCTGCCGACAAATTCGCCCACCGCGCAGATGCCCTTGGCACCCGAACGGCGGAAACCTTCGTACTTGCCGAAGGTGGACTCAAACTGGTTGACGAACTGGCTGGGGTCAACCTGGGCTGCGGCAGGCAGGCTGGCGAACAACGCGCTGCAGGCCAGCGCGGCAAGGGTCAGGGAAGGGCTGGGTTTGACTTTCATGGGGGTTCCTGGTGTGGATGGGGGGCTGTTCCGCGGGGTTTGAATGTCCGCGTTGGCCCATCGGAGTCGGGCCGACTTCCGCATTCTTACGCAGGCCGGTGAAAGTTGGATGCAGGGCGCCCTTTTCTGAATGGGTTTGCCAACGGGGCTGCCCAGGCGCGTGGGCGGCAGAAGCGCGTCGGCCCCGAACCGCCCCCACACGGCGCCCAAACCCAGGGCCAAGACTGGGGGGTCTTGGTGGTGCTGCCGCGAGCCGGACGGCGCGGCGGCGGCGCACTCAGAACGTCGCTTGTTCCCTGGCGTGCCGCCAGATCGCGCCCGGCGTTGTCATCCACACGCCGCCGGTGTCGCGCGCGGCGGCAACGTGTTCAAGCGCGCGCCGCAGGTGGCGCAGCCGGTAGGGCTGGCCGACGATGTACGGGTGCAGTGCAATGCCCATGACCAGCGCCGGGGACTGCGCGGCGCGCGTCTGCTCGAGCATCTCGTCGAGCTGGTCGACGATCATCTGCGCGAAGTCCTTCGCGTCCATCTGGCGCGCGACGATCATCGGAATGTCGTTGAGCTCCTGCGGGTAGGGCACCGACCACAGCGCCTCTGCGCTGTGCGTGCGCATCGGGTGGGGCTGGTCGTCGTGGCACCAGTTCAGGGTGTAGCCGTAGCCAGTTTGTGCAAGCAGGTCGGGCGTGCTGCGGCTCTCCGAAATCCATGGCGACAGCCAGCCCGCCGGCGTCTGCCCGCTTTCGCGCACCATGCGTTCGCGGCAGGTGGTCAGCAGTTCGCGCTCGGCGTCCTCGCTGAGCACGCCCTGGCGCTCGGCATTGCTGTGGCCGTGGCCGACCAGTTCGTCGCCGCGCGCCACACAGGCCTGCACCAGTTCTGGGCAGTGGTCGTAGAGCGCGGTGTTGATCAGCGCCGCCGTTGGCAGACCGAGGCTGTCGAACAGGTCCAGGCAACGCCAGGCGCCAACCCGGTTGCCGTACTCGCGCCAGCTGTAGTTCAACACGTCGGGACAGCGCGGATCGGGGCTGGCCGGCCCAATGCCGGCGCCCAGCCCTTCGCCGAAGGCAAAGTGCTCGATGTTGAAGCCGAGGTACACCGCCAGCCCCGCGCCACCGGGCCAGCGATAAGCCGGCCGGCGCGTGATGGGGCTGTAGCCAAATCGACCGTGGTCGGGCAGCAAGCCTGGGTATTGCTGTTGCATGGGACGCGGGATCGAACGTGAGGCCGGCGTCAGGGCGTGGCCAAACCGGCCCGGATCAGCAGCCACTCGGCGCTGTCGTTCCAGACGTCCATCTGCACGATCAGACCGTCCTTGACGACGTAGCGATCAACGTAGCGATTGCCCTCAAATGACGTGCCGTCGGGCCACTCGCCGTACAGTGTGCCGAGGCTGTAGACGACGTCGCCGGGCTCACCATCGGCGCCGTTGGCATGGGTGCCGCGCGCCACGGTTTCGGTGCGCTCGATGCGCTTCTTCACCCACCGGTAGCGCGCCTTGTTGAAGGCGGTCGTGTCGGCGGGGTCGTTCATCGGACGGTTGCCGGTGAATCGGATGCGCAGGCCGGGCGCGGTGTAGCGGCGTGCGGCGTCCGGGTCGGGGATCATCACGAGGCGCAGGAACTCGTCGACGATCCCGCCCGCGGTCTGCGGCAGGGTGGGGGGTGAGGTGCTCATGGCCCGAATGGTACGAGAGCTGGCAGGGCGCGCAGCTCCAGTTCAGCCGATGACCTCGACATTGGCAGTGCGCGCCACCGCGCGCCACTCGTCAATTTGACCGCGAACCAGGCGCACGAAGTCGTCGCCCAGTGGCGTGGGATTGCGTGGCAGCGTTTGCAGATCTTCCAACCGCGCGGCCACGTCGGGCTTGACCAGCACCTCGGGGATCAGGGCCGTGAGCCGCTGCACGATGGACGCCGGCAAGCCCTTCGGCGCCGACAGCCCCAGCCACTGCGAGCCCGTCAGCTTGGGAAAACCCAGCTCGGCAAAGGTTGGAATGTTCGCCATCGCGGTCAGGCGCCGCGGCGTTGACACGGCCAGTGCGCGCAGCGAGCCAGCCTTGAGCGTGCCGACGTTGGTCGTGATGGGATCGAACACGCTTTCGATGTTGCCGCCCAGCAGGTCCTGCATCGCTGGCGCGCTGCCCTGGTAGGGCACATGGTCGTGGTTGGGCGCTTTGCCTTCGATCTTCAGCAGTTCGCCGAACAGGTGGTTGGCCGAGCCGATGCCAGACGTGCCGTAGCGCACCGGGCGGGTGCGTGCCGCGGCAACGTACTGCTCCAGCGTCTTGAAGGGCGAGTCGGCCTTGACGATCAGCACCATGGGCGCCTCGCACAGCATGCCCATGTGCGTGAAGTCTGCCACCGGGTCGAAGGGCAAGGTGCGCCGGGTCGCTGCTGCGTAGATGTGCACGGCGGCATGGCTGACGAGCAGCGTGTAGCCATCGGCCGCCTGCTTGGAGACCATGTCGGTGCCAATGAGCCCGCCAGCGCCCGGACGGTTCTCGACCACGACGCTCTGGCCCAGGGCCTGGCTGAGGTGCGGCGCGATCAGGCGTGAGACCACGTCCACCAGGCCGCCGGGCGGAAACTGCGCGACGAGCCTGATCGGCCCACGGCTGGGCCAGCCGCTGCCCTGGGCGCCGACGATGCCAGGCGCGGCGACAAACGACGATACGGCGGCGGCAAGAAGGTGGCGACGCTTCATGAATGACTCCTGTGAGGGTGGGCCGTCTCTCGGACGACAGGGTGGATTGGAATGGGGCGGGACGCGGCTTCAGCAGTGGACCACGCAAGGCCTGTGCCACGGCCAAGCATCGCTCATGGCACCAGCAAGGTGCACGTCGTTGAAGCGCAGCCCCGATTGTGGGCGCGCGGGCGGCGGATCGTGGCTATTGCGGGCTGATTGCCAGCCCGCCATCGACCACGATGACCTGCCCAGTGATGTAGCGTGCCGATGCCGAGGCCAGAAACAAGATGACATCGGCGATGTCCTCGGGCTCCCCTATCCGCCCCAACGGCACCCGTGCGCCGGCCTGCTCAGCACCGGCTGCGCCCAGCGAGTGCTCTTCGGACAATAACTGCGCCGTCCTCACATACCCTGGCGACACCGCGTTCACGCGCACGCCGTCCAATGCAACCTCGGCGGCGAGGCCGCGCATCAGTCCGATGACGCCCGACTTGGCCGCCGAGTAGTGCACGTGTTCGCGCCAGCCCCAGGCCAGGCCCATCAGCGAGGTCAGGCACACGATAGCCCCAGACCGGCGTCGCCGCATGGCCGGAAGCGCCGCACGGGCAACGCGGAACATCCCTTTGAGGTCGATGTCGACCGTGTGGTCCCAGCGCGCGTCGTCCAGCGCCTCCAGCGGCACCTTGTGCGCGATGCCCGCGTTGAGGACCAGCACGTCGATGGCCCCGCGTTCAGCGTTGACTGCAGCGATCACCTCGTCGACACGCTCGGTCGATCGCACGTCCATGGCCCTGAAAGTGGCCGAGCCTCCGGCTGACCGGATCGCTAAGACCAGTTCGCTGCCCTCGTCTTCCAGGATGTCCGTGACCACGACGTGATACCCCGCCCGCGCAAACCCGAGGGCAGCCGCGCGCCCGATGCCGATGCTTCCGCCGGTGACGAGCATGGTTCTACTTTCGGTCATGGTGTCAGATTCCTGGTTGCTTGGTGTCTACGTCTACCGCGCGGCTTGGATGCAACTTGCGAGCCAGCCCCTGGGCGGCGTTGACGAGGGGGCAGTTTGTTCCAACTTGGCAAAGACGGACGGGTTGTCGCTTTTGGCAAGCTGAGCCGCTGGCCCAGCGGTTGAATTCGCGCATCCAGTTGCGGACGGCTTCGTTGTCGTCGGGCGTATCAGCGCGCAGTGTCGAGATCATCGATAGAGGCCTCTTTGAATGAGTTGCGCCCCAGCTGGGCTGCTGGCGGGCCGCACAGACGCCGCAGCTGGGGCTCTTCCACACTTCCACCAGCGGCCCCTCGGTTCTGCGAGTGGCGGGCGATGCGGCGGGCGATGCGGCCCAGGCAGGCAGGGCGAGCGCGGCCGCCATAGCCAACAGCGAACGGCGGCGCAAGGCATCAGGTCTTTGGTGCATGGTTGCATTCTCAAGGGTGTTCAGCGGTCTGGCCATCATGCGCAGCGCGGCGGCGACGGCATTGAGCCAGATCAGCGCGGGACCAAGAAGGTCGACTTCTCAACTTGAACGGCCGACGTTTCAGCGCCGGACTCATCACCAGGCCCCACCCCCGTGACTTCAAACACCACCGGCACCGACCGGCCAGCCAGCCCTTGCGCCACGGCGTAGGGCAGGCGCAGGCTGACCGACATCGCCGCCATGGCAGCCGGGGCAGCGCTGGTGGGCGTGGCCAGCACCTCCAAGCCCTGGATGCCGGACGCGCTGATCCGATAGCGCTGCGGGGCCTCGGTGCGGTTCATGAGCTGGATGCGGTAGACGTTTTCAACCGCACCGTCTTCGACCACACGGGCCAATGCGCCACGGTCCTTGACGATGTCAAACGTGAACGGGCTGCGCAGGGCCACACTGGCCACAAAAGCGATGCTGGCTGCAGCCAGAACGGCACCGTAGATCAGCACCCGCGGCCGCAGCGCACGCTTGAACATCTGCAGCCGCGTCCAGCCGTTGACCACGCCGTTTTCGGTGGCGTAGCGGATCAGACCCTTGGCGTAGCCCATCTTGTCCATCACGTCGTCGCAAACGTCAATGCATGCGGCGCAGCCGATGCATTCGTTTTGCAGCCCGTTGCGGATGTCGATGCCGGTCGGGCAGACCTGCACGCACATGGTGCAGTCGATGCAGTCGCCCAGGCCCTGGGCGGCGGCGTTGGCTTTTTTCGAGCGCGAGCCGCGCGGGTCCCCACGCCCCGCGTCGTAGGCAATGACCAGCGAGTCCTTGTCGATCAGTGCGCTCTGGAAGCGTGCCTAAGGGCACATGTACTTGCACATCTGCTCGCGCAGAAAGCCCGCGTTGCCGTAGGTGGCCGCGCCATAGAACAGCACCCAGAAGGCGTTCCAGGCCGACATGTCCCAGGCCGCCGCGGCTGCGGCCAGTTCGCGGATCGGCGTGAAGTAGCCGACGAAGCTGAAGCCGGTGAACAGCGCGATGCCCAGCCACACTGCTTGCTTGGCGCTCTTGCGCAGGATCTTGTTCAAGCGCCAGGGTGCCTGGTCCAGCCGCATGCGCGCGATGCGGTCGCCCTCGATCTTGCGCTCGGCCCACATGAAAATTTCGGTGTAGACCGTTTGCGGGCAGGTGTAGCCGCACCACAGCCGGCCGGCCACGGCGGTGAAGAAAAACAGCGCCAGTGCCGACAGCACCAGCAGCGCGGCCAGAAAGATCAGGTCCTGCGGGTAGAGCAGCAGGCCGAAGATGTAGAAGCGCTGCGCCTCCAGGTCGAACAGCACGGCCTGGCGGCCGCCCCATGGCAGCCAGGGCAGACCGTAGAAAAACAGCTGCGTCAACCAGACGAAGACCCAACGCCAGGTGGCAAACCAGCCCGTCACCGCACGTGGGTAGATCGTCGCTTGCTTCTGGTACATCGACACGAACTGCGTGCCATCGTCGCCCGCCGCTGGCGCGGCTGCGGGTGCGGCCATGATGGGGATGACTTTGTAGGGGTCCGACATGTTTACGGGGTGGCGTCCAGGCCGAGCTGCTGCCCATGGCGGCCCGCTTGCTCAGCGCCGTCGAACTGGACCGCATCGGTCTGGCCATGCGCGCCCGACGCGGCTTGACGGCATGACCCGTGTCACATCGCGCTGAGCCGCGCCAAGCCTGTGGCCATCCTCGCTTCACCGTTGACCAGCCTGCCAGTCGCTGAGCACGGGTGACGCCATGGCATCGGCTTTGGGATGCGCCGCCCGCGTTGGACGGCCAGCGATGACCCAGCTGACAAGCTGTTCCCCCGCACCGCAAAACGCAGCGCTCACGGCGGGGTCGGACACCGAGGCACCGCTCAGCGCCTTGGCACCAAAGCCCATCAGGTGCAGCGCGTTCAAAAAATTCATCAGCGCCGCACCCACGCACAGCCACTGTTCGTGCGGTGGGACATCCGCGACGTCACTGCGCACCCGGGCGATCAGCGCGGCCAGCCCGGGGCCGTTCAAGGCCCGCGCCCGCGCCCGCTCAACCTCGGCGTCACGTTGGCCACGCTGGGTGGCGCCCTGGGCAAACAACTCGGACAGTGCCAGGCGCTGCGTCTCACCGACCACAACGAAGCGGAAGGGACGAAGACCACCGTGGTCGGGGGCCCGCAAGGCCAGGCCTGCGGCGCGTGCCCACTGCTTGGGGTTGGGCCCCGGCGGCAGCAGAAACTTGGGCCCCACCGAGTACCGCAGCCCCAGCAGGTCCAGCAGGTCCTGCGGGTCTTGCAGGTTCTGCATGTCGTGCGCCTGCGAGATCGGTCCATCGGCAGCGGACACCGTGTCTGAGACAGTGTCTGGCACCGTGCCTGGTACCGCATCCGGCGGCAGGTCGCTCATCTCGACCGCTCAGCCAGGTAGGGCCTCAGCCGCCGCGGCGGCCCGCCGGGTCGCGCTGCAGCGCCGTGCGCAGGCTGAAGAGCGACATCAAACATGGTGGCCGATGCGACTAAGCTCATGGGCATGGAAATCAGTCACTTCAACGACCTGCTGAGCGCCGCTCGGCAACAAACCGACGCGCAGCGTCTGTTGCTGGTGTTTGCTGCGGCAAGCCTGCCAGCGGGCGCCACAGCCGAACAGCGGGCCCGCTTCGAGGCTGGCGAATCCGGCGAACTGGCGCCCTTGATGTGCGTGGACAAGGACCCCGCCGAGCTGAAGGACTTTGCCGCGTTGCAGCTTGAGGCCGTGTCCATGGGCCAGGACTGGGCCTTGCTTTTTGCCGCGGCCTTGTCCGGCCAAGGCAAGCTGGCCCCCACGCCAACCCAGGTGGAAACCGCGCTCACGCGCATGGTCGAGGCGGTGAAGTCCGGCCAGCTGAACGGCCTGATTCCGTTTGACCGCCAGGGCGAGGCCGTTCAACTGGGCTGAACCGCGCCTGGGCCATGACGACAACGGTTGCTCTGGCGTGTTTTGCATGACTTTGATGATGCGTCATTTGCCCCAGCACGATGAAGGCCAGCCCGGTTTGACCTGAACAGCCGTGGCATCGCGTGACGCCAGTCCGGCGGCTCACCGGCATCTTGTCCTGTCGAGCTTGTCCCGAGAGCAGGCGCAGCTTGCATCGGCAGCATGAACGACTCTGCAGATCCGCCGGGCGGATGGATGCAGCGGGATCGGTCTGCCCAGGTGGGTGCCACAGCCGCCGTCAAACAAGACAGCCCCACGACCGATTACGGCGCGAACATGGCCTGCAAGGTTTGCAGCGTTGCGGCCAGCGTGACCGGCCGCAAGGCACCCAATCGCTTGACCAGGCGCGCGCGGTCGAGGGTTCGAACCTGGTCCAGCAAGATCAGGCCTTGCTTGCCTTGGAAGGTGATCGCGATGCGAAAGCGGGCTGGCCGCGATCCCGTGGTCATTGGCGCCACGACGACGGTGCGCAAGTGCGCGTTCATGTCGTCAGGCGAAATCACGACACAAGGCCGTGTCTTCTGGATCTTGCTGCCCACCGTCGGGTCGAGTTGGGCCAGCCAAATTTCACCTGCCTTCATCACCAGACCAACGCGTTGTCGCCGTCATTGGCGAACTCTGGCCAGACCAGCGCGTCATCGTGCTGCTCTGCAATCTTGCGCGCGTCGTCGGCCCAGCCTTCTCGCGGGTTGCGACGAACTGCACGAATTTCAATCACGCCGTTACGCACTTGCAGATCGGCCGTACCCTCCAGTCCCACCTGGGCCAGGATGGGTTTCGGGATCAATACGCCCTGAGAGTTTCCCATCTTGCGGATGGCCACTTCCATGATCATGCTCCCAGGTCGAAACGGAAGCACAATGGTAGCACGCAAGGCCATGATGTTTTGCTGCCGAGGCGAAGCTGCGGCAGCTGGTGAACAGCCGTGCGGCAGCCCCACAGGCTGGGCCTGAAGCCTTCATGTTGGACCGACGGGACGCGTAGGCGATGCTGACGTGATTGGCGCCACAGCAGCTGCGTTAGGGTGACTCCTTGCGGGCAGCAATGTTGGATCACCCTATGTGGGCAATGAGCGACTGACCTTGCCCTTGACAGACGTAGTTCATAGCCACTCGGTTACGCGGCTTTGTTTGAACAAGTGCCGACCAGACCGGTGCACCACGCCAGCGCGCAGGCGCACATAGCGGTCCTTCACCAGAGCCCGTCACCAGGCCCGTTTGGCCCCGTCAGACCGCAGGCTGCCCGCTCGGAATGCCCATCTCGGCCAGCGTGTCCGCCACCGCGGCCACAGCCTGCCGCATCTCAATGCTGCCAATGGCGCCGATGCAGCCGACGCGGAAGGTTTCCACCTGCGTCAGCTTGCCGGGGTACAGGATGAAGCCGCGCGCCTTGGCGGCTTCGTAAAAGCGCCGGAATTCGTAGTTCGGGTGCGCCGGCGCATGGAAGGTCACGATGATGGGTGCCTGCACCTCGGGCCGCAGGAAGGGCTTGAAGCCCAGCGCGGCCATGCCGTCGACCAGCGTCTTGCAGTTGTGGGTGTAGCGGGCCAGACGCGCAGCGCGGCCGCCTTCTTCTTCAAACTGGGCCATCGCTTCAGAC